>SIBG01000024.1 GCA_009695305.1 Opitutus sp.
TTACCAATCCCAAGCTCCGGGCCGGACCGCCAAGCCGGTCCGTCCCTCCGCTTGGGCTTGCCAACCACCACCGCAGTCATCACATCAACCAACGCTGCGGACTAACATTCCACCTGGCCCAGTTTTCGGGACCCACTCAGACGTTGTCGGCAAAGTAGGCCGCGAGCACGATCCGCTCGGGATCTCCGGCCAGTTGGCTCACCAGCAACGCAAATGTGCCGGTGAGGTTGTCCTCGATGCGCTGCGACTCGGCGAGCCGCAGGATTTTTTTCCCGGTGAGATCGGTCACGCCGATGAAGAACGACTCGTTGCCCGACGCGTCGGCGAGAAACACGATCCGGTCATCACTCTTCCAGAAAAAAGAGTAGATGCTCTCGTCCTCGCCGCGCAGGATCATGCGCGATTCCTTGGTCTCGCGGTCGAAGAGCCCGAGCGCGAGCCGCTGCTCGTGCGGAAAGAGAAAGGCGATTTTTTTTCCGTCCGGCGAAAGCTTCGGCGCGCGGACGTTGGGCAGGCTGAAAAAATCCCTGGTCGGGACGGGCGGCAGGCCCGCATCGGCGGCGGCCGCGGGTGCGGCCAGTGCGAGTGCGAGCAGGCCGGCGTGCAGGAAGCAGGGCAGGGAGGTCGTCATCGGATCGATGCGCCTAGCTTGCGCGGCGGCGCGGCGGGCGCAAGCCGTCGCCGCTTACTCCGCCTTCGTCTTGTCCGGCACGGTCACCGGCGTGCCGACCTTCACCCGGCCGTCGGGCACGTTCATGTTTTTCGCCAGAAACGCCTCCACGCGCCGGTAGAATTCGAGCTTGTTCTCGAGCTTCCGGAAGCCGTGGCCCTCGTTCTCCTCGATCATGACCTCGTATTCCTTGCCGTGTTGTTTCAGCCGCGCCTCGAGCACCTGCCATTGGTCGAAGCGCACGCGCGGATCGTTTTTCCCGTAGGCGGCGAAGAGCGGTGCCCGGATGGCGGCCACGTGTTCGACCGGGTTCACGGCGCGCACGAGCGCGGCGTCCTTCACCGGATCGAGGTTCACGATCGAGCGGGTTTCGCGGATGATGCGCGGGAAAACGAAACCCCCGCCGCCCCGCCCGCCGCGCGACTCAAGATCGGCCACGCCCACGTAGTCCACGCCGCAGCAATAAAGCTCGGGCGTGAGCGTCAGCCCCGCGAGCACCGCGTAGCCGCCGTAGCTCGCGCCGAACACGCCCACGCGCGCCGGATCGGCGTAGCCCTGCGCCACGCACCACTTCACCGCGTCCGACAAATCGTCCTGCATCTTGCCGCCCCACTCGCGGTAGCCGGCGCGCTGGAACGCGAGCCCGTAGCCGCCGCTGCCCCGGTAGTTCACTTGGAGGACGGCGTAGCCGCGGTTGGCGAGATACTGCACCTGATCCTGGAAGCCCCACGTGTCGCGCGGGCCGTAGGGGCCGCCGTGCGGCACGAGAATCATCGGCAGCCGCTTCAACTCGCGGCCCGCCGGCACGGTGATGTAGCCGGGAATCTCCAGCCCGTCGCGCGCGGGGAATCGAATCGGCCGCATTTCGGCCATGTGCTTCGGCTCGATCTTCGGGCGCACGCGGCCGATTTCGGCCATCTCCTGTTTCTTGGCGTCGTAGAGGTAAAACGCCCCCGGGTCGCGGTCGCTCGCGGCGCGCACGATCATGAGCTGGCCGTCGCGCGTCGTGCTGGTGATTGCGTTGCGCGTGCCGGGCAGCGCGCGGTCGATGTCGCGGGCGATCTTCTCCATCTGCGGGTCGAGCCACGTTACCTCGGGGTAGTCGTCTTCGTAAGCGACACCCGCCACCTCGCCGGCGGAGTTGAAAATCAGGCCGTCCAGGGCGGCGCGCGACGACAGGCCGCCTCGGCGGTAGTTGGCGAGGCGGTCGCCGGCCTCGACGCGCTCGTGCGCGAACAGCACCGGGCCCCACGCGCCCGTCTCGGGATCCAGCGTGCGCAGCGCCGACCGGTCGTGGTCCACGAAGGTCTTCACGTAGAGCGTGCGGTTGTCCTTCGCGAAGACGCTCGGCCGCCAGTGCGCCTCGATCGGCGAGGCCTCCTCGAACACCATCGACGTTTCGCGGCTGAACTCGCCCAGCGTGCGCCACTCGCTCTTAGCGTCGCGGCGGTATTTCACGCGCACCGGCTCCTCGAAATCGGTGCAGATCGCCACGCGCACCACGCCTTCGCTGTCGGCGATCCACACGCGGGCGCCGATGTAGTTGCGCTCCTCGATCATCTCGCGGCCGGTGCGGAGGTTGACTTTCCAGACGTCGCCGAGAAACGAGTTGCCTCGCACGCGGTTCATCAGGATGTGGTCGGGATCCTTCGGGAGCAGGCTGATGAGCGACTTCGGCAGGTCGCGCTCGCCGGCCGGGATGTCGCCCTGGCCCGCGCCGTCGGCGTCGGCCTCGACGCGCTCGAGTTTGTTGATCACGACGAGGTTTTTCCCGTCGGGATCGCAGGCGAACATGCCGTATTGCTCGCGCCCGCCGTATTGCTGCGCGAAGAGGAGCCGATCCGGCTTGGCCCACATGAACGACACCACGCTCTCCAGCTTCATGTCGGTGAGCCAGCGCACTTTTTTCGTCTCGCGGTCGAGGATGGCGAGATTCATCCGCTGATTCTTCGGCGCGAGCCAGGTGAGGTAGCGACCGGTGGGCGAGATTTGCGCGCCCGCCATCTCGGCATCGGCGAACAGCACTTCGAGCGGAATGATCGGAGCCGGCGCGGCATGCGCACTGGCGAACAAAAACAACGCGGCGAGCAGCGCCCGCGCGCGGGTCGGGGAAGGGTTCATGTTGGGTGGCCCGACTCAGCGCGATTGGCGGCGGGAGTCAATTGCTCCCGCGGCGCGCGGCGAATTCGGCATTGCCAACGCTCCCCGCCAGCCCATGTCATACGGCGTCACCACAACTCCCGCCGGAGGTTACTTCCGGCGGGCGACATCTCCAAACTCAACCCACAGAACTATGAACAAACGGCTATGGCAGGCCGCGCTCGCGGCTGCCCGTATCGGATTCATCGCAATGGTCGGCGCCGGCATCGTTGCCGCGCAGTCCGCACCCGCTCCCGCGGCGAAACCCGCGGAAAAGAAGGACTCCAACGAGCCCGAAAAACTCGAAAAATTCGAAGTCACCGGTTCGCGCCTGAAACAAGTCGATCACGAGGGCCCCTCGCCGATCAAGGTCATCAGCCGCTTCGAGATCGAGGCCACCGGTCGCACGAATCTCACCGATTTGCTGCGCGATCTTCCGGAGGCCGGCATCACCGGCATCAACGAAGGCGGCACCATCACTGCCGTCCGCGGCTCCACCGCGCTCAACCTGCGCGACCTCGGCGCCAACAACACCCTCGTCCTCGTCAACGGCCGCCGCACCGTCGCCACCGCCAACGCCTCCGGCGGCACCGTCTTCGTCGATCTCAACCGCTTCCCCGTCTCGATGGTCGAGCGCGTCGAGGTGCTCAAGGACGGCGCGTCCGCGATTTACGGCGCCGATGCCACGGCCGGCGTCGTGAACATTATTCTGCGCAAGGACTACAACGGCGTCGAAGTCAACGGCTCCTACGGCAACTCCATCCACACCGACGTCGCGGAAAGAAATTATTCGCTGTTCGCCGGCGCTGGCTCCGGCCGCGCAGCCGCCACCGTCGCCGTCAGCTACTTCGAACGCGGCGCGCTCAAGGCCCTCGACACGACCTTCGGCGCCAACGCCGATCTCTCCGCGCGCTACAACAACTACGGCCCGCAATATGTCCCGCTCGTGACTGCCGGCTTCTACGATTTGCGTTCCGGCACCGGCCCGCAGTCCCGTATCGGCCTCACCGGCCCCGCCACCGGCCAGATCAACGGCCAGAACGGCGTCAACATCCCCGGCCTGGCCGCCGGCGCGGTCATCACCCGGCTTCCCGGCACCGGCGGCACGGCCGTCGGCACGCTCGCCTCCGCGACACCCGCGTTCACCAACCCGGTTCGCACCGGCACCGGTGGCCAGTTCAATGCCGCCGCCGCCGGCTCCTACGTGACGCAGATCCTCGCGCCCCAGAGCAGTCCCTCGAATCTCTACAACTTCCAGGACTTCGTCTGGCTCACACCCGAAACGCAGCGCACCGGCGTCAACTTCACCTATCGCTACGATCTCACCAAGAACATCCAGTTCTACGGCGAGGCTTCCTACCAGCACAACAAGTCCCACATCGAGCTCGCGCCCTCGCCCATCTCGACCGCCGGCGACAACAACATCATCGTTCCCAAGACGAATCATTGGAACCCGTTTGGCGTCGATGTCTCGTTCAACTTCCGCCCCATCGACCTCGGCCCCCGCAAGGCCGACATCACCAACCACAGCTACGCGCTGCTCCTCGGCGCGAAGGGCACCATCTTCGATCGGTTCGATTGGGAAATGGGCTACACCTACGGTTTCGACGAAGTCGTGGATCTCACCTCCAACGCCATCTCCGAAAGCCGCCTCCGCGCCTCGCTGGCCAGGTCCACGCCCGATGCCCTGAACATCTTCGGCGGCGCCACCTACCGGAATCCCACCGCCGTGCTCGATGGCATCCGCGTCCAGTCGCAGAAGGCCGGCAACGCCGCGCTCGATCTGTTCGACGCCAAGATCGCCGGCGAGATTTGGGAGGGCCCCACCGGCTCCATCGGTCTCGCGCTTTATGGCGAGCACCGCGCGGAGAAATTCAATATCGCCAACGACGCGCTCTCCACCGTGCTCGACGACATCATCGGCCAGGTGCGCCTGGCCAACGCGACCAATTCCAACCGCACCGTCAAGTCCGTCGCCGCCGAGACGCGGATCCCGCTCGTCAAACCCGGCATCTACCGCTTTCTGCAACGCGCCGATCTCAGCGTCGCGGCCCGATTCGAGGATTTCAGCGACGGCTACACGAGCGGCGTCAAACCCTACTTCGGGGTGCGCTACCAGCCCACCAAAGACCTCCTCTTCCGGGGTTCCATGAACCGCTCGTTTCGCGCGCCCACGCTCCCGCAGCTTTACGGTGGCGAAACCCAGGGCCTGCCGAACGGTCTGCCCGACCTCCGTCGTCCGCTGGCGCTCACCGGCGATCCGTTCGATGGCTCGACCACCCAGCGCCTCGTCAAGGCCGGCGGAAATAAGAACCTCACCCCCGAGCACGCCAAGGGTTACCAATACGGCTTCGTCTACGACGTGCCGTGGAAGCGCCTCCAGGGGCTCTCGTTCGGCTCGTCCTATTTCCGGATCGAGCAGCACAACATCATCACGACCGTCGGCACCGGCTACATCCGCCAGAACGAAGTCGGCGGCGGCACCGCCGATCTCATCGTCCGCGATCCCGGCACGGAATCTTACCGCAACAACACCGCCGCAGACATCCTCGTGCTCAGCGGCCCGCTCAACGCCACCACCGCCGTCGCCCCCGGCCAGACGGTCACCGTCCCCGGCCGCATCCAGTTCATCAGCGACAGCGTCGTCAACCTCGCCTACCAGCGCGTCGAGGGCTACGACATGGAGTTGAACTACCGCAAGCGCACCGTGGATTACGGCCAGTTCAGTTTCCGCACGTCCACGACCTACTTCAAGTTCTACGGTTCCACGCGCGACGTGACGGTGGCGACCCTGAATTCCATCGGCCGCAGCGGTCTCCCGCGCTACCGCATCCAGAGCAGCCTCGCCTGGGCGCGCAAGGAATGGGGCGCGGGCCTCAACCACAATTTCGTCAACCGCAACGGCCTCTTCTCGGCCAACGGCGGCACGGAAATCGCCCGCTATTACACGCTCGGCGGCTTCGCCACTTACGAGTTCCCGACCGGCCGGTTCGAGTGGCTGAACAACGCGCGCCTCTCGCTCTCCGTCGACAACCTCCTCGACAAGGAGCCGCCGCTCTTTCCGGACGCCGTCGGTTACCAGCAAGGCTTCATTGGCCGTCCCGCCGGCCGCTTCTTCAGCATCGGCCTGCGGAAGACCTACTGAAGAGGACGCGCCCAATTGTTTTTCGCGAGGCGGTCCCGCTGCGGCGGGACCGCCTTTTTTTCTACGGGGCACGGGCATCTTGCCCGCGGGCTTGCCGAAAACTAAGACGCAGCGCGCCGAATTCGGCGTTGCCTCGCGTGCGCAGTTTGGCTTGTTGGCTGTTGCACAACCCCTCGCCGTCCGCTCCCGGACGGCGGCAAATTCCACAAACCACTCGAACTATGAACAACCCGCTGCAAGCGGCCGTCATTGCGGCTGCACGTTTCGGCGCATTGGCCTGCCTTTGCGCTTCCTCCCTCGCGGCTCAGACCGCGCCGGCGACCGTGCCGGCCACCACCGGCACCACCGCCGCCGCGACGCCCGCCAACGCCGAGCCGGAGAAGCTCGAAAAATTCGAAGTCACCGGCTCGCTCATCAAGCGCACCGATGCCGAGGGCCCGTCGCCCGTGCGCATGATCACTCGTGAGGACATCGAGCTGTCTGGTTTCGACAATCTCACCGATTTCATGCGCGACATCCCCGAGGCTACCAGCATCGGCATCAACGAGGGCGGCACGACCACCGCGGTGCGCGGTGCCTCCGCGATCGAGCTTCGTAATCTCGGCCCGAACAACACCCTTGTCCTCGTCGACGGCCGCCGTCAGGCCCCCAACGGCATCTCGAGCGGCGGCACCGTCTTCGTCGATCTCAACCGCATCCCCACCTCGATGATCGAGCGCGTTGAGCTCTTGAAGGACGGTGCCTCTGCCGTCTACGGCTCCGATGCCACCGCCGGCGTCATCAACATCATCACGCGCCAGAATTTCGTCGGCGCCGAAGTCACCGCCCGCTACGGCAACTATTTCAAGACCGACGGCGCCGAGCGCTCCCTCTCTGTGTTTGCCGGCACGCGCGCCGGCAAGGCCCGCGTCAACCTCAACTACTCCTTCAGCTCCCGCCACGCCAACGCCGCGACCGATCAGCCCTTCTCCGCCAACGCCGACCAGACTGAACGCTGGCGCGCCTACGACGCGGTCAAATACGCCAGCCGGCTCATTCCCACCGCCACCGCCAACAGCTTTTACGATGGTCGCTCGCCCACGGGCCCGTATGCGACCGTCGGCGTGCCCACCGTCGGCCAGCTCACCGATCCGAAGAACGGCCTCACCGCCGCCGCGATCATCAACCCGCTTACGGGCGTCGCATCCGTCAATCTCCCCGGCACCGGCGGGGTGCCCGCGGGCACGCTCGGCAGCTCGGCGAGTTTTGCGTCCGTGCCGTTCGGCAACGGTCCGGCGCGACCCACCGCCGCCCAGTTCGTCCCGCGCTCGTTTGCCGCCGGCGACCTCAGCAATCTCTACAACTTCCAACCGTTCGTCTGGAATGTCCCCGAGCGCGTCACGCGCAGCCTCAGTCTCGGCCTTGGCTACCAACTGCCGTTTGGCATCGAAGCCGACGCCGCGATCAGTCTTTCCCGCATCAAATCCGAGACGCACCTCGCGCCCTCGCCGATCTCGACCACCGGCGACAACAACATCATCGTGCCCGCCTCCAACTACTACAATCCCTTCGGCATCCCGCTCGCTTTCACCTACCGCCCGATCGAAGCCGGCCCGCGCATCGCCAAGATTGAAAGCAAATCGATGGGCTACCGCGCCGGCCTCCGCGGCTCCATCCGCGAGCGCTTCGACTGGGATCTCGGCTGGGCGTGGACCAAAAACGAGTCCACCGATCGCACCACCAACGCCCTCAGCGAAAGCCGCGTGCGGGCCGCCCTCGCGAAAAACACCCCCGACGCCCTCAACATTTTCGGCGGTCCCTCCTTCAAGAACGACCCCAAGACCATCGACAGCATCAAGGTCATCTCCGGCCAGAATGGCGACGCCGACACCATGAGCTTCGATGGCCGCATCACGACCACGAACCTCGTCTCGCTCCCCTGGGGCCAGATCGGCAGCTCGCTCAGCCTCCAGCACCGCACCGAGCACTTCAACGTCGCCAACGACGCGCTCTCCACGACGCTCGACGACATCATCGGTCAGGTCCGCCTCGCCGATGCGACCAAGGCCTCCCGCAAGGTGGACTCCGCCGCGGTCGAGCTGCGCGTGCCGCTCGTGAAGGAAAGATATTTCCGCTTCATCCATACGCTCGAACTCAGCGGCGCGACGCGCTTCGAGAAATTCAGCGACGGCTATGACAGCGGCTACAAGCCCGGCGTCGGGATTCGTTTCCGTCCCGTCCGCAGCCTGCTGCTCCGCGGCAGCTACACCGAGACCTTCCGCTCGCCCACGCTCCCGCAGCTTTACGGCGGCGTGCGCGAGGGACTTTCGACCGGCCTGCCCGATCTCCGCCGCCCGCCGGGGCTCACCAACGATCCGGTGGACTCGAGCACGTTTCAGCGACTCGTGAAAACCGCCGGCAATCCCTTCCTCAAGCCCGAGAACGGCATCACCAAAACGATCGGGTTCGTGTTCGACGCGCCTTGGCGAAGGCTCAGCGGCCTTTCGTTCGATATTACCCACGGCATCATCGAGCAGAAAAACCTCATTACGTCCGGCCTCGGCACTGCGTTCATCCGTCAGAACGAAGTTGGCGGCGGCACCGCCGATCTCGTGACGCGCGATCCGCAGTCCGAGTCCTACATCAACACCACGGCCGCGAACATCAGCATCCTCACCGGTCCGAACAACACCCTGACGCCCGTGCGCCCCGGCGAGACGGTCACCGTGCCCGGCCGCATCCGCTTCATCACCGACTCCGCCGTCAACCTCTCGCAGCGGATGACGCGTTACTACGACTACAGCCTGCGCTATCGCGTGCGCACCGCCGAATATGGCCAGTTCAATGTCAGCACCACGTGGACCTACCTGACCTTCTATGCGTCGCGTCGCTTCGATACCAGCGCCGTCGTCAATGCCGTGGGTCGCAACCTCTCGCGCTATCGCGGTCAGTCGTCCGTCGCCTGGCAGCGCAAGGCGTGGAGCTCCAATCTTGGCATGACCTATATCCACCGCTACGGCGACATCACCCGCGATGGACTGGAGGTCGGCCGCTACTACACGTTCTCCAGCTCACTGAGCTACGCGTTCGCGAAGACCTCGAAACTCGGCGACATGCGCGTCACCCTCGGCCTCGAAAACCTCCTCGATCGCGATCCGCCGCTCGACAACGCGGCCGTCGGATACAACCAGGGCCTCATCGGCCGCCCCGGCGGTCGCTTCGCCTACCTCAGCGTGCGCAAATCGCTTTGAGGGCGCGGTGTTTCCGTGGCGGTGCCATCCGACGGCCGAAGTCGGATTGCACCGTGGCACGCATTGTGGTTTCAGTGGCGTCTGCGTGAACGCGATCCGCCATATCTTCATTTCGGCCGGCCACAATTTTTTCGGACGGCACGGCCAGCCCGCCGGCGAGTATCCGATGCTCGACCTGCCGGCTGGGAAGTGTCGCGCCGGCTGGGGCCTCGAGGGCGACCGCTTCTACGGCTACCGGCCGGAATACAAGGGACAGGTCACGTTTTTTTCGTGGGAGATTTTGTTGGCGGCGCGGGAAAAATTCGGCGTGCCTGCGCTCTCGCCCGGCGTCTTCCGCCGCAATGTCATCACCGATGGCCTCGACCTCAACGCGCTCATCGGCCGCCGCTTCATGCTCGGTGGGGTGGAGTTTGAGGGCACAGCCGAGGCGCGGCCGTGCCACTGGATGAACGGCGTGGTCGCGCCCGGTGCGGAGGACTGGCTCTGCGGGCGCGGTGGCCTGCGGGCGAAAGTGCTGAGCGATGGCGAACTTCGCGTCGGTCCGGTCGAACTTTGGCTGCTCGCCGAGGCTCAAGGGTAGGGCGCGTTATCCGTAACGCGCCGCGTTGGCCGCGAGCTTGCTCGCGCTGGCACGCAGCGCCCGCCAGCAGGCTGCCGATCGCGGCGGATCAGGGATAATCCGCCCTACCTTTTCAGGAATTCCGCCAACCACGCCTCGCCGCCGGCCTCATCCGCGAAGGCGCCGTCGAGCTGAGCTTCGAACGCGGCGTCAAGCGCCCGCTTGAATTCCGGGCCGGGCGTCTGCCCGAGCTTCATCAGATGGCGGCCATGCATCAGCGGCTTGGGCGCGGCGTCCGCTAGCGCGAGCTCGTGTGCTTTCGCCCGCAGTTGGGCGATCAGCGTGAGCGTCTCGGTCGAGCGCAGGGGAGGGCGGCCGAGCGAGTCGGCGATCATCACGAGCGCGAGCTCGTCGACGGTCGCCGGCGCGAGCCGGCGGGCGAGCCGGCGCACTTGCGACGCGGAAAATTCGCCCTGCTGGCCGTGATGGTGGGCGAGATGATTGGCCACGATCGCGCAGACGGGGGCGTCGAGGTCGCGCAGCGCGCCGAGGCGTCGGAGAAAAGTTTCCGCGAGCGGGCCGCCCGCCGCCTCGTGGCCGGGGCTCACCCAGCGCAGGGCCCCGCGCTTCTCCGCGCGCGCGGTGGTCGCGGGTTTGCCGAAGTCGTGCGCGAGCACGGCGAACAGCAGCAGCCGTCGCCGCGGGGCCGCGCTGGCCTGCCATTCGTCGAGCGCCGCGAGCGCGTCGAGGCAGTGCTGGGTGTGCGTGAACACATCGCCCTCGGGGTGCCACTCCGGCTCCTGCGGTGTGCCGCGGAGGGCGGCCACTTCGGGGAAATGTTTCAACCAGCCCGTCTCCTCGAGCACGGTGAGTCCGCGCGAGGGTTTGGCCGCTTTGGTTGCCCACTTGTCCCACTCGCCCCAGACGCGTTCGACGGGCAGTTCGGGAAACGTGCCCGCGATACTCCGGCACAGTGCGGCCGTCTCCGGCGCCAGCGTGAAATCGAACCGCGCCGCGAGCTGCATCGCCCGCAGCACGCGCAGCGGATCCTCGGCGAAGGCTCCGCTCGTGTGGCGCAACACGCCGGCGCGCAGGTCGCGCTCGCCGCCATGCGGGTCGATGATTTCGCCGGTGAATGGATCGCACGCGATCGCGTTGACCGTAAAGTCCCGCCGCGCCGCCGCGTCGGCGTCGCTTAGCGCGGGATCGGGAGTGACCGCGAAGCCGCGGTGCCCGGCGCCGGTCTTCGACTCGCGCCGTGGCAGCGAGAAATCATATTCCGCGTCGCGTTCGCGGCTGCGCACCTTGATGACGCCGAAACTGCGACCGATGACATCGGTCGCGCCGAACGGCGCGAGGGTGCGGTGCAACGTCTCGAAATCCACCCCGGCGACCTCGAGGTCGAAATCCTTTGGATCGAGGCCGAGGAGCCAGTCGCGCACGCCGCCGCCGACCAACCGCGGCCGGCCGGCGCGCCGCACGGCGTCGAGCATCGCCCGCAAGTCGGCGGGAAGCTGAAATGGGCGGTTCATGGGTCTTTCGCCAGCGCCGCGCCGACGAGGCACAGCCAGCCGGCGATCAGCGCGATGCCGCCGAACGGCGTGACATAGACCAAGGCATGGGGGCCGCCGACGGCGAACAGGTAAAGCGAACCGGAAAAAAGCAGGATTCCCGCACTCCAGCACCGCGCGGCCCAGCGCGCCCGGCCGGCGCGGGCGCCGGTGGCAGTTTGCAGCCACGTGGCGACCGCCAGCAGGGCGAGGGCGTGAAACAGGTGATAGCGTGCGGCAGTCTCCCATGCGTGGGTCATGCCCCTCTCGGCGAGAAAAGTTTCGAGGCGGTGCGCGGCCACGGCCCCCAGACCGACGCCAGACGCGCCGAACAACCCAGCGGCGACAAGCGTGGAGCGGTGGTTCATCGCCCGGCAAGTTCGCACAACCGTGGCTCGAAACAAGACCGGTCTTGCATGACCTGGCGGCCATCGGCCGAGGTGATTTTGTCGACGGAAAACGAGAGTTGACAGCCCCTCGCGAAACCTCACCTTTTGGCCTCTTTTCCCATGAAAACGTTCCTCGCCAAGAAGGAGACAGTGCAACCCAAGTGGCATCTCATCGATGCCGAGGGGGTTGTGCTCGGCCGTCTCGCCGTCAAGGCCGCCAATCTTATCCGCGGCCGCCACAAGGCTTCCTATACGCCCAGCGTCGACACCGGCGATTACGTGGTCGTGATCAACGCCGAGAAGGTCGCCCTCACCGGCAAGAAGGAAGTGCAGAACGAGTATATGTTCTTCTCCGGCTTCGTCGGCGGTGAAAGCTACCGCAAGCTCGCCGAACAGCGGGTGCGCCACCCCGAGTTCATCATTGAGCACGCCGTCAAAGGCATGCTGCCAAAGAACCGCATCGCCGCGAAGATGCTGACCAAGCTCCGCGTGTTCGCCGGCCCGAAGCACACGCACGAGGCCAACAGTCCTGTCAAATTTGCCGTCTGATTTCCGCGCCCTGATCCATGAGCACCACCGCCCCCGTCACCATCTTCCTCGCCACCGGCCGCCGCAAGACCTCGACCGCCCGCGTGCGCCTCACTGAGGGCAACGGCAAGCTGACCGTCAACGGTCGCACCTTCGACAGCTACTTCTCCCACGAGAATTTTTCCAAGCAGGCCTACGCCCCGCTCCTCACCGTTGAATTGCGGGAGAAGATCGATGTCACGGCCAACGTCGCCGGCGGCGGTGTCGCCGGCCAGGCCGGCGCGGTGGCGCACGGCATCGCCCGCGCGCTCCAGAAAATGAACGCCGAGCTTCGGCCCCGGCTGAAGAAGGCTGGCCACATGAAGCGCGACCCGCGCGAGAAAGAGCGCAAGAAGGCCGGCCAGCCCGGCGCCCGCAAGCGCTTCCAGTTCTCGAAGCGCTGAGCGCCCGCCGGCGAATCCGCCGGTTTCCGCTCCGCCCAATCCGGTTTCCCGAACCGCCCGCCACAGCGCGGGCGGTTCTTTTTTGCCCGTTTCCCGCGGGCCGGAGCGCGCCCAGGCTCTCCGGATCGGCGGCGTTTTTGTGTCATAGGTTTCCCGGCCAAAACTTGGAGGGAACTTGGCAAGGCATCTGCTGACTGGGGGCGGCGCGGGCTTCCAGTTCGCGCTGAATCGCTCCCAATCCACCACACAGACATGAACAAGAAAATAACCTCCCTCCTCCTCAGTGCCCTCGGTCTTTGGGCGCTTTCCGCCCAGGCCCAGACGCCGGCACCCGCGGCTCCGGCGCCCGCCGCGCCGGCTTCATCGTGGACCTTCACGCCCGCGGTCGCCTCCCAATACATGTTCCGTGGCAACCGCCTGGGCGGTGCCTCGTTCCAGCCGACCCTCGAATACGGCGAAGGCAGCTTCGTCGCCGGGGTCTGGGCCAATGTTCCCCTCGCCGACAAGGTGGTGGGCCAGTCCGCACCCGAATTCGATTTCTACGGCTCCTACAAGATCGAGGCGATCAAGGACACGCTGACCTGGCAGCCCGGGCTCACCATCTACGCCTACCCGAATGCGAAAAAGAAAGACGGATTCTACAAATCCACGTTCGAGCCCAATCTCGCCCTCAACTACACGGTTGCGGGCTGGACGCTGACGCCGAAGGCCTACTACGACTTTGTGCTGAAAGGCCCGACGCTGGAGGTCACCGCCGCCTACGCCCTTCCGCTGAAGGACGCCGGCACGGAACTCGACTTCACCGGCACTCTGGGCACCTACAAGTGGACCTCGGCCTTCGAAAATTCCACGCCCGAGACGAAGAACTATGGCAATTACTACCTGATCGGCGTCGCTGCGCCCTTCCAGATCAACAAGGATTCGAAGCTTACGATTGGTTATGCCTACACGAAGGGCTCGGACAACTTCGTGAAAACCGGCAGCACCCCGAAGCTCAAGAACACCGCCGCGGTCGGCCGCGGCGTGGTCACCGTCAGCTACGCGATCACGTTCTAACGTAATTCCGCGGCGCCGCCCGGCGCCAGGTTTTGCACCGCAGCCCGCGCGTTTTCGCGCGGGCTGTTTGGCGTTTGTCATTGCGAGGAGCGCCATGACGAAGCAATCCATCTGACTCATCATGAAAGTCGGCATCGTTGGCGCGTCCGGTTATTCCGGCGAAGTCCTGGTTAAGCTCCTCCTTGGTCATCCGCGGGTCACCCTCGCGGCGGTCACTTCGCGCACGCATGCGGGCAAGCCTCTCGCAACCGTCATGCCCGCCGTCCGCGGCATCGATCAGGGCCTCAAATTCTCCGACTCCGATCCCACGGCGCTCGCCGCCACCGACATCGATCTCTGGTTCCTCGCGCTTCCGCATGGGGCCGCTGCGACCTACGCGAAGGCGCTCGTCGCCGCCGGCAAGCGCGTAATCGATCTCAGCGCGGACTTCCGCATCGCCGATCTCGCAACTTACCAAAAATATTACGGCGAGCACCACGCGCCCGAGTTGCTGCCGTCCGCGCGGTTCGTGTTGCCGGAGTTGACGCCGCCGGCGTGGAAGCAGGAGGCGAAGCTCATCGCCGCGCCTGGCTGTTATCCGACGAGCATTCTCGTGCCGCTCGTTCCGCTGCTGAAAGCCGCCGTCGTCACGCGCGAGCACATTGTCGTCAATTCCTTCAGCGGCGTCAGCGGTGCCGGCAAAAAGGCGGAGGAAGCTTATCTTTTCTGTGAACGCGCCGAGAGCGCGAAGGCCTACGGTCTCGTGCAGCATCGGCATCTTGCCGAGGTCGAGGAGCAACTTGCGCTGCACACCGGCGCGCCCACGATCATCCAGTTCAACCCGCACCTCGCGCCCATGCGCCGCGGCATCGCCACGACGATCACCGTCCCCGCGACCCCCGGCGGCACCATCGAGCAGGTTTACGCCGCGTGGAAGGCCGCCTACGCGGGCAAGCCGTTCGTGCAGATTCTTCCGGCGGGTGAAACGCCCGACACCGCGCATGTTGTCGGCACGAACCGGATCGATCTTTCCGCCGTGCACGATCCGCGCACGGGAAATTTTATTCTCACCTCCGCCGAGGACAATCTGGTGAAGGGCGCGAGCGGCCAGGCCGTGCAAATCATGAATCTCTGGTGCGGTTTCGATGAGACGGCCGGACTGGTCTGAAGGTCGAGCGCGTTGTCCCGCGCGCGGCCGGACGTTCGACCCAAGCCAGCGCGTTGCGGACCACGCGCTCCACCTCCGTCTGCTCGCCGCGCGATCGGCGCGCAAAAACTCTTGTCACTCCACGCGCGACTCCCGCACAGTCCGTCCCTTCATTCTATAAACCTATGATCGAATTCAAAAACAAAATCCTCTTCGTTGGCTATGGCGCCGTGGCCGAATGCACGCTGCCGATCCTATTCAAGCACATCAAGGTGCCGGCGAAAAACGTCACCGTGATGGATTTCGAAGACCGCTCGGCGAAGCTGAAGCCGTGGACGGCGAAGGGCGTGCGCTTCGTGCGCGACCGCGTCACCGAGGATAACATGGGCCGTCTGCTCGCGAAGCACGTCGGCGCGGGCGACCTGCTCATCGATCTCGCGTGGAACATCGCCGCCCTCGAAATCCTCCAGTGGTGCCACGATCACGGCGTGCGCTATATCAACACGTCCACCGAACTCTGGGATCCCTACGCCGTGGGCCCGAAGCAGCACCCGACCGAGAAGACGCTTTACTGGCGCCACATGAATCTGCGCCGGATGCTCGCGAAGTGGAAAACCAAGGGCCCGACCGCCGTCATCGAGCACGGCGCGAACCCCGGCCTCATCTCGCATTTCGTGAAGCAGGGTCTGATCGACATCGGCAAGAAGCTCATCGCCGACAAGAAAGTTAAGGGCCGGCACGCCGAAATCGTGGGCGACCTGATCGCCACGCAGAAATTCAACCAGCTCGCGCAGAAGATCGGCGTGAAGGTCATCCATTGCAGCGAGCGCGACACCCAAATCACCGAGCGGCCGAAGCAGGTCGACGAATTCGTCAACACCTGGAGCATCGAGGGCTTTCGCGAGGAAGGCACGACGACCTCCGAACTCGGTTGGGGCACGCACGAGAAGACGCTTCCGAAATTCGCTTTCCGGCACAAGCAGGGCCCGGGAAACCAGATCTGCATCGCGCGCATGGGCATCAACACCTGGGTCCGCACCTGGGTGCCGAATTACAACCTTCTCGGCATGGTGGTCCGCCACGGCGAGGCGTTCACGATTTCCGACAAGCTCACCGTCTGGAAAAACGGCAAGGCGGTCTATCGTCCGACGATGCACTACGCCTATTGCCCGTGCGACATGGCGATCGCGTCGTTGAACGAGATGCGCGGCTACAACTAC
Source organism: Opitutus sp. (assembly GCA_009695305.1). Lineage (GTDB taxonomy): Bacteria > Verrucomicrobiota > Verrucomicrobiia > Opitutales > Opitutaceae > SIBG01. The sequence goes on from SIBG01000024.1 coordinate 16,056, forward strand.
CGTCTGGTCGAAAACCAGCGCATCATGAACGACGAGATCACGACGGGCGCCGATATCCTCGGCGCGCTCATCATGGGCCACGACTACAACTCGTGGTGGGTCGGCAGCGATCTCAGCATCGAGGAGTCCCGCCGCCTCGTGCCGCACCAGAATGCGACCACGATGCAAGTCGCCATCTCCGTCGTCGCCGCGTCGATGTGGATGATGCTAAATCCGAACGAGGGCGTCCGGGTGCCCGACGAGCTGCCGCACGAGTTCATCCTCAAGGTTTCGAAGCCCTACCTCGGCAAGTGGATTTCCAAGTCCTCCGACTGGACGCCATTCAAGGGCCGCGACACGACCTTCGACACGCACAACCGGCCCGATCTCGACCGCAAGGATCCGTGGCAGTTCAAGAACTTCCTCGTCACCGAGGCGGGCTGAGCGCCAATTGTCGTTGCGAGGAGCGGAGCGACGAAGCAATCCATCTGAATAATTCTGGCTGGAGTGCCACGGTCGGCTTCGTCTCATTCGCAATGACAATATGAACCTCGTGTCGCCCCTTCACTCATGATCCCGCTCGCCCGGCTCAAAAAACTCGCGCAGCAGCACGGCACACCGCTGTTCGTCGTCGACCACGACGCGCTGCGGAAAAACTACCGCGAGTTCCGGCGCTACCTGCCGCGCGCGCAGGTTTACTTTGCGGTCAAGGCCAACTCCGATCCCGCCATCGTTCGCACGCTTTACCGGGAGGGTTCGAGCTTCGATGTCGCCTCGATGCCGGAGTTCATGGTCGTCCACGAGAACATCAAAAAGCTGCCAGCGAAGCAGCGGCAGGACTGGATCTGGGACAAGATCATCTACGCCAATCCCACGAAGCCCACCGAGACGCTCGAGGAGCTGAACCAATACAAGCCGCTCGTCACTTTCGATAATTTCGAGGAGATCCATAAAATCAAAAAGCACGCGCCGAATGCCGGTCTCGTGCTGCGTCTCAAGGTGCCGAACACCGGCGCGATGGTGGAACTCTCCTCGAAATTTGGCGCCGCGCCGGGTGAAGCGGTGGACTTGATCCTCGAGGCCGACCGCGTTGGGCTCACCGTCGAGGGCATCAGCTTTCACGTCGGCAGCCAGACGACGAACTTCGACAACTACGTGCAGGCGCTGCATCTCACCGCCAACGTGTTCCGCGAGGCGAAGGATCGCGGCTACACGAAGATGAACCTCGTCGACATCGGCGGCGGTTTCCCTGCGCCCTACGATTCATCGGTGAAACCGTTTCGCGAACTCGCGAAAGTCATCAAATCCGAGCTCGACCGTCTTTTCCCGAAGGACATTCAGATTCTCGCCGAGCCCGGCCGCTTCCTCGTGGCGACCGCCGGCATCGCGGTGTCGAAAGTCGTCGGCAAGGCCGTGCGCGATGGCAAGCCGAGTTACTACATCAATGACGGAGTCTATCACACCTACTCCGGCGTGATCTTCGACCACTGCAAATACCCGATCAAATCCTTCAAGCGAGGTGCGACGCAGCTCAGCGCGGTCTTCGGTCCGACGTGCGACGCGCTCGACGTCGTCTCGATGGCGGAGAACCTGCCGTCGCTCGAACGCGGCGACTTGGTCTACAGTGTGAACATCGGCGCCTACAGCCACGCGAGCGCGACCTACTTCAACGGCTTTCCGCCGGCGACGGTCGTGCACGAGAATCGGTGAAGGGCCTGCAACTCAAGCGCCGGGATCAATTCCGAACAGTGGTCGTAAGAGATTACACGTGTTCACGTAAACCTCCTCCATCTTGTCGTCGCGCGTCACGATGCCGTCGTAGAACGTGGCATATGCCACATATGATGCGTCGGTAATGTCATTCTGCAGTCGTTTGAGGTCGACGGTTTTGAGGCCCCCTTTCTTTCCCCAGTGAAATGCCACAACGGCATTCGCCAATGCGAAGCGCAGCGGCAAAGAATACACGGCATCACGTGAGTCGGGCAGAACGTCGAATCCGCCAAATTCGGTCATGGGCTGTTGCGTCATCGCGGTTACGACTTTGCTCATTGTGCGCATCATTTCGGGAGTGAGTTTGTGTTGCGCGCGAAAAATCTTCAGATCCTTGGCCGACAGTTTTGCGAGTAGGTAGTCGATGTCACTGCGGGCGTAGTTCACGCTCGGCATGAGGCGATCGATCTGTTGGCGGGCGACTGCTGCCATTTCAGTTACTTCGCGATCAACGCCAGCGGCGTTGGTGAAAAGCCGATGGAGAAACGCGCGAAACCTATTGGTCTCCAGGTCGTCCACGAAGCGCTCGTGCAATCCACCTCGGCGCGGATCGAGTCGGCAAATTTGCGCCGAGTTTCATAATAGCTGAATCTGCGCGGGATAATCTTTGATGCACCGAAAGGTATTCCGCAGTCCGGTCGCGTTAGCGCCATTCTTTGCCTCAGTAAGTGCAAAATCAGTGAGGACGACAAGATTGGCGGGAGACTGCTTGAGGTGCTCCTCAACGATTTTCGCGTGAGGCGGTCGAGAGAGCGCACCTGGATCGACCACGATTTTCACGACGGAAAGATATCAGGCTGATTCCGGGGCGTTCAGAAACCGGTGGCGCGTCGCTCCACTTGGTTCAACTCCGATAATCCGCGTTTTCGCTCACGTATTCGTGCGTGAGGTCGCCGCCGAACACGGTGGCCGAGGCCGCGCCGTTGCCGACCTCGATCTCCAGCTCCACGCACCGCTCGTGCGGTGGATAGTCAATCGGCGCCGTGAACACGCCGTCCTTGGGCGGCGCGCTCGCGTAGAGTTCGGCGGCGCGCAAGTGCGCCACGAGCGCCGCTTCCTTCGCGGGGTCGAGCTGAAACACGCCGTTCGCAAAAATTTCCACGCCACCCATCCGCGCGCGCAGCTTCGACAGATCCGTGCCCGGCGCGGAGGCGCCCACATGTTTGCCGATGGCCTGCACGAGCCGGCCCACGTTCGGATCGTTGCCGGCGACGGCGCACTTGAAGAGCGGGGCGTTCACGATGGCCTTCCCGATGGCCCGGGCGAGGCCGGGACTCGCGGCATTTTTTACCGTCACACGAATCACGTGCCGCACGCCTTCGCCGTTGCGGACCACATCCTCCGCAAGATCACGGCACACGGTGTGCAGGGCACGCTCGAACGCGCCGAGGTCCGGGCACGGCACGCGGCCCGACGCCACGACCAGGACCGTGTCGGAGGTGCTGGTGTCGCTATCCACGCTAATGGAATTGAAACTCGCATCAATCGCCCGCGCGAGCATCGCGCGCAGCTCGGCGCGCGGCACGGCGAGATCGGTCAGGAGGTAGACGAGCATCGTCGCGAGGTTGGGTTCGAGCATCCCGGCGCCCTTGGCGATGCCGACGATGGCGCCCGCGCCCACCACGGAGCGCCGCACCTTCGGATAAAGATCCGTGGTCACAATGCCCACCGCCGCGGGCATCACCGAGCCGGTCGCGAGCGCGGCCACCGCCTGCGGCAACGCCGCCGTCATCGCCTCCACCGGCAGGCCCCAGCCGATCACACCGGTCGAGCTGGGGAAAACTTGCTTCGCCGACAGACCGAGCAGCCGCGCCGTCTCGGCGCAGACGCGCTCCGACGCCTCGACGCCGCCGGGGGCGCAGACGTTGGAAATCTTGTTGTTCACGATGATCGCTCCGAGCGTCGGATCCTTGAGGCGCTGGCGTCCGACGATCACGGGCGCGCCGGGAAACGCATTTTTCGTGAACACCGCGGCAAAATCCGCCGTGGGGTTTTCCAGCGCGATGAGCGTCAGCGTCATTTGCGCGGGTTTCGGCGCCTCGCGCGGAGTGAAGGCGAAGCGGGTCGTGCCGACCCGGAATCCCGCTGGCAGCGCGGCCTGGGAGTCGAGCCACGCGCGATGCGCGTCGCGGGAGGCGAAAATGAGATGGGTGCTGGGCACGTTGGAGAAGTGGCAGGCTGCGGCGCGGAGTGAAGGAGATTTTTTGGTGGACCACCTGGCCCGCTGGCCCGGGCGATGAGCAAAGCGACGAAGCCATCCAGCTCGATTCAGCCGGTTTGCCGCGCGCGCCATGCCACGCGACGTGACACGAAAATTTTTGTGGAAATGCGCGGTGAGTGTGCCTTATTCGTTTCTTCCACGCCCAATCCTGTGCTGATTTCCACTGATTCCTTCTTTCTGACCGCGGCCGCTGGCCGCCTGGGGTGACACGCCATGAACGTTGCTGAAATCACCGCGAAGGCGAAGGTTCTGCTCGAGGCGCTGCCTTACATCCACGACTTTCGCGGCTCCACGTTTGTGGTGAAGTATGGCGGCAGCTTCATGGACGATCCCGATCCGACGATGCGCAACCGCGTGGCCTGCGACATCGCGTTTCTCGCCGCCGTGGGCATCAATGTCGTGGTCGTGCACGGTGGCGGCAAGGCGATCACGAAGGCCATGGAAGATTCCGGCCTGAAAGCGAATTTCATCAGTGGCCTCCGGGTCACCGACGAGGCGACGATCGCCATCGTCAAGAAGACACTCGACGAAATCGTGAACCAGGACGTGTGCGCCGCGATTCTCAGCGCGCGGGGTAAACCCAAGGGCATGCCGGGCGACAGCGTCCTCGTCTGCGAAAAGCTCACGACCGACGACAATGGCAAGACGATCGATCTCGGTTACGTGGGCGAAGTCACCGAAGTGAAGGTAAAACTCATCAAGAAGGAGATCGCCGAGGGATTCATCCCCGTCATTTCGCCGGTCGCCGAGGGCCACGACGGCAAGCCCTATAACGTTAATGCCGACCTCGTCGCCGGCCGCGTCGCCAGTGCGCTGCGGGCGCGGCGGCTCGTTTACATGAGTGACGTGCCTGGCCTGCTCGCAAGCCCGCCCGATCCGGAGTCGCTCATTTCCACGCTGAAGATCAGCCAGGTCGACGAGCTGAAAAAAAGAGGGGTGATCGACAAGGGCATGCGTCCGAAAGTGGCCAGCGCCGTGCGCGCGCTCGAGGAGGGGGTGCAACGCGTCCACGTCATCGACGGCCGGCTCGCGCACTCGTTGCTGCTCGAAATCTTCACCGATCAGGGCATCGGCACGGAAATTGTGCAGGGTTGATTCCGTGGCTGCTGCCATCTTGCTCTGGCCGCTTTATCTTTCGCTTTCGTTCGGCCGGAACAAGAAAGATTAAGAGAAAGAGGAAAGAGAAAGACTATCAATCATGACCAGCCCCTCCATCGTCCGCACCAGCACCGCCGAGCTCTACGACGCGCATGTGATGAAGAATTACGCGCGCGCCGCCCTGACGCTCGTGCGCGGCCGCGGCACGCAGGTCTGGGACGACGCGGGCAACCGCTATCTCGATTTCACTTCGGGGATCGCAGTGAATGCGCTCGGCCACTGCCATCCGCACTGGGTCGCGACCGTGCAGCGGCAGGCGGGCGAGCTCATTCACGTCAGCAATCTTTTCCGCAACCCGAACCAGGGTGAACTGGCGCGCCGGCTCGTGGGCTACGCCGGGCCGGGCCGCGTGTTTTTCTGCAACAGCGGGGCGGAGGCCGACGAGGCGCTCATCAAGCTGGCGCGGCTGCACGGCGTCGCGAAAAGCGGAGGCGAGGAAAAGTGCTACAAGATCATCTGCGCGAAAAACGCGTTTCACGGCCGCATGTTTGGCGGCATGAGCGCCACGCCGCAGGAAAAAATCCAAAAAGGCTTCCGGCCGCTCGTGCCTGGCTTCGCGTTTGGTGAGCTGAACAATCTCGAATCGTTCGCTGCGCTGGTGGACGACTCGACCGCCGCGATTTTCGTCGAGACGATCCAGGGCGAGAGCGGCATCAACCCCTGCACGCCCGAATTTCTGCACGGCCTGCGCGAGCTCTGCACCAAGCGGAACCTGCTCTTCCTCCTCGACGAAGTGCAGTGCGGGCTCGGTCGCACGGGGCGGTTTTATTCGTTTGAGCATGCGGGCGTGACGCCCGATGCGATCGCGATGGCGAAGGGCCTCGGCGGCGGCATGCCGATTGGCGCGATCTGGGTCCGCGACCGGCACGCGGAGTTGTTTCAACCGGGCAACCATGGCACAACGTTTGGCGGCACGCCGCTGGCGTGCGCCGCCGCGCTCGCCGTCCTTGAGGTGATCGAGCGCGATGGCTTGCTCGCGCAGGTGCGCACGCAAAGCGCCCCGTGGATCGCGGCGTTGCAAAAACTCCTGGTGGATTTTCCGCAGCAGGTGGTCGCGGTGCGGGGCCAAGGCTATCTCATCGGCGTGCAGCTGGCCAGCGACCTCGGGCCGTATCTCGTGGCCCTGCGCGAGCGCGGCCTGCTGGCCGTCAGCTCGGGCAACAACGTCATCCGTTTTCTCCCGCCGCTCAACGCGAGCGCCGACGAGCTCGCGACGTCGGTCGAAATCTTCCGCGCGGTGCTGGCGGCCAAGGTCTGAGCGGGATGTGATTTTGCACTCGTGGGCCGCGCTGCCGGGGCTCATACGTTTCCGTTTCCCATGAAGCATTTCCTCAAGGAGACCGACTTCCAGCCGTCCGAATTGGCCGGGCTATTTAGCCTCGCGCGCGAGTTTAAGACGAAGCGCGGCCGGCATGCCACGCCCCTCGCGGGGCAGACGTGGGCGATGATTTTTTCGAAGTCGTCGACGCGCACGCGGGTGTCGTTTGAAGTCGGCATTCATGAACTCGGCGGCAATCCGCTGTTTCTAAATCGCAACGACATCCAACTCGGGCGCGGCGAAACCATCGCCGACACCGCGCGGGTGCTGTCGCGCTTCGTGCACGGTCTCGTGGTGCGGACCGCCGATCACTCGGAAGTCCAGCAACTCGCGGACATCGGCACCATTCCGGTGATCAATGCGCTGACGGATCTGCTGCACCCGTGCCAGATTTTTGCGGACGCCTTCACGCTGGCCGAGCGTTGGGGCCGGGGCGATGACCTCGTCGGCTCGCTGCGCGGGCGGAAGATCGCGTTTGTCGGCGATCGCGGTTGCAACGTGGCCAACTCGTGGATTCTCGGAGCGAATCTTCTCGGGATGAAGATTTCCCTCGCCGGACCGCCGGGATTCGACGCCGCACCGGAATTCGACGTGCTCCTTGCGCGGGAGGGATTTGCGGGCGGCTACGAGTTTACCACGGACGCGGTCCAGGCCGTGCGCGACGCGGATGTCGTTTATACCGACGTCTGGGTCAGCATGGGTAAGGAAGAAGAAACGGCGGAGCGCATCCGCGTCATGTCGCCGTTTGCCGTGACGCCGGAGTTATTCGCCGCGGCGAAACCGGATGCGTTCTTCATGCATTGTCTGCCGGCGCACGCGGGGCAGGAAGTCACGCAGGAGGTGTTGGACAATCCGCGTTCGATCATCTTCGACCAGGCGGAGAACCGCCTGCACATGCAGAAGGCGATCCTCGCGACCCTGGCGCAGCAGGATCGGAAGTGAATTGAACCGCGAATGGACGCCAATGGACGCGAATGGGCTGATGCTAAAAGATGAGGTTTACCGGATCGTGGGCGCGGCGTTTGCAGTGCTTAAGGAGCTGGGGCATGGTCTGCACGAAAAGCCCTATGAAAACGCGCTGGTTGTTGAGTTTGGGTTGCTGGGGAGACCGTGCGAGCAGCAGCGACGTTTCCCGGTGATCTACAAGACCGTCCAGGTGTCGGAATACGTGCCGGATCTCATTGCGTTTGGCACCGTGATTGTGGACGCAAAAGTCATCGACGGCATCACCGATCACGAGCGGGGCCAGATGCTGAACTACCTGAGAATTTCCCGTCTGCACGTCGGGCTGATTCTGAACTTCAAACGCGCGAAACTCGAATGGGAACGCGTGGTCCTTTCCGATCATTCGCGTTAATTTGCGTCCATTCGCGGTTAAAATTCAGCTTACCTTCACCCATGAAAATCGTCCTCGCATATTCAGGCGGACTCGACACGTCCGTCATCGTCAAGTGGCTCCGGGAAACCTACGACGCTGAAATCGTCACGTTTGCCGCCGACATCGGCCAGGAGGAGGAGCTAAAGGGCTTGCCGCAAAAAGCGCGCCGGACGGGCGCGTCGAAGCACTACACGCTCGACCTCGTCGAGGAATTTGCGCGCGACTTCATCTTCCCGATGATTCGCGCCAACGCCGTTTACGAGGGGCAGTATTATCTCGGCACCTCGATCGCCCGCCCTCTGATCGCGAAGGCGCAGATCGACATCGCGCGGAAGGAGAAGGCCGACACGGTCGCGCATGGCGCCACCGGCAAGGGCAACGACCAGTGCCGGTTTGAGCTGACCTACATGGCGCTGGCGCCGCGGCTCGCGATTATCGCGCCGTGGAAACTCGACAACTTCCGCGAGGAATTCCCGGGCCGCGCTGAAATGATCGCCTATTGCGCGAAGCACAAAATTCCCGTCGAGGCCTCACTCAAAAAGCCCTACTCGATGGATCGAAACCTCCTCCACATCTCCTACGAGGCTGGAATTCTCGAGGATCCGTGGTTCGATCCGACCACGAAGGCCAACAAGGGGATGTTCAAACTCTCCGTCTCACCCGAGGACGCGCCGAACCGCGCGGAATACGTCGAACTCGATTTCGTGAAGGGCAACTGCGTCGCCGTGAACGGCCGAAAGCTTTCGCCCGCGGGCGTGTTGAAGGTGCTGAACAAACTCGGCGGCAAGCACGGCATCGGGCGCGTCGATCTCGTCGAGAATCGGTTCGTCGGCATGAAGTCGCGCGGCGTCTACGAGACGCCGGGCGGCACCATCCTCATGCAGGCGCACCGGCAGGTGGAGTCGCTGACGATGGATCGGGAGGTCATGCACCTGCGCGACTCGCTCATCCCGAAATACGCTGAGCTCGTCTACTACGGATTCTGGTTCGCGCCCGAACGTGAGGCCTTGCAGGCGCTCGTGGACGAGAGCCAGAAATACGTCACCGGCACCGTTCGCCTCAAGCTCTACAAGGGCAACATCATCACCTGCGGTCGCAAATCGAAATATTCGCTCTACGATCTGAAGATCGCTTCGATGGAAGGAGTGAAGAGCTGGTATAATCAGAGCGACTCCACCGGTTTCATCCGGCTGAACGGCCTGCGGCTCCGCGCGCGCAGTCTCGCGCAGGGTGGCCCGAAAATTTGAGTCTGCCGCCGTCGGTCTGCCATTCGTCGCAATCGGCTCGCCGTCGTGGGCGGGCCGGTTTCGTTTTCTGGGATGAAAACAAAATTCCTCCTGGTGGTGCTGTTGGTCAGTGGTGGGGCGGGGTGGGGCGCGCCGCCGCCCCCGCCGGCGCCGCCGCCCGCGAATCACGATTTTGATTTCTGGATCGGCGACTGGAACGTGACGACGCCCGACGGAAAGCCCGCCGGCACCAATCGGGTTGAAGTGGTTTCAGGTGGTCGCGGACTCTACGAAAACTGGGAGGGCGCGGCGCCACCGAACGGTCAATCCGGTGGCACCGGCAAGAGCCTGAACGCCTACAATCCCGCGAGAAAACAGTGGCAGCAGTTTTGGATTGGCAGCGGCGGCGGCGTGCTCGAACTCGTGGGTGGTCTGGTCAACGGCCGCATGGTGCTCAGCGGCCCGCGCGCCCTCGCGGCCGGCGGGACGGCGACCGACCGCATCACGTGGACGCCGAATCCCGACGGCACGGTGCGCCAGCACTGGGAGCAATCGCGCGACGGCGGTCAGACGTGGACCACGGTCTTCGACGGGATCTACCGAAAGAAAAAATAGCGGACCCCAGTCGGCGGCGGGCGCTCAGAAAAGCGACTTCGCCAACACGCCGACCGCGGTGATCGGGCCGGAGTCGCCGAGGCCGTCCAGCGCCGTGTCGGCTTTCTTCATCACGGCCTGCGCGTCGCGCAGAATGCTGTCGTCGTTGATGAGTTTGCCGAGCGTGCCCTCGCCGCGGGCGAGTTTGTCGGAGACCGTGCGGAGATTGGCCACCGCGGCTTTGAAGTCGTTGCCCGCTTTCTCGTCGAAGACGAGGGCCCCGAGCGCGCCCTGGCCGGCCTTCACCTGGTCGACGATGGACTGGGCGTTGGCAACGAAGCTCTTGGCGTTGGTGGCGGCGGCCTTGAGTTCCCCGACGGTGGCAACGAGGTCGTCGTGCATTTTTGGGTCGTTGAGGAGACGGCCGAGGGTGCCCTCGCCTTTGTTCAGCTTGTCGGTGACCTGGCGAAAATTGGTCATCGTGGCGTTCACGTTCTCACCGTTGTCACCGATGAGCTTGTCGATTTTCTGAAAGAGACCGGGGGTCTTCCCGTCGCCGTTAATGGTGGTGCTGATGCTCCCGAGTGCGTCCTCGAGTTTTTTTCCGAGCGCGCCGACCTCGGCCATGATGGCGTTGAGGTCGGGGGTGACTTTGGTGCGGATCTCGGCGCCGTCGCGGAGCGGCGGGGCATCGGGGGTGCCGAGATCGATGCCGACATAGTTTGTGCCGATCAGGCCGGCCATGACGATGGACGCGGTGGCATCGCTTTTGATGGCGACCTTGGGATCGATGCGCAGCACCGCCTCGGCGCGGCGCCCGGCGAGGCGGGTGAGCTCGATCGAGCCGATTTTCACGCCGGCCATGCGGACTTCGTCGCCTTGCTTGAGCTCCTTGAGGCTCTCGTAGCCGGCGATGAGCGTGTAGCCTTTGTCGCGGAAGACCCGGCCATCGCTCAGGGTCTGGAACGTCACCCAGGTGAGGGCGATCCCGAGCAGGAAGAAGAGCCCGACGCGGGCGTTTTGTTGCGAGTTGTTCATGGTTTATTTCTCCAGGTTTTTGAAACGAGGGTTCTGCAAATCGATTTTTGGGCTGAGGAATTCCGCGACGCGCGGATCCTGCGGGGCGTGCAAGGCGGCCGCCGGTCCGAGGCTGACCAGCGCGCCATCCATGAGAATGCCGACGCGGTCGGCGATGCCGAGGGCGAGTTCGCGGTCGTGCGACACGACGATCGTCGTGACGTGATACTCCTCCTTCAGGGTCGCGATGATCTCGCTGATGGTGGCGGACATCACGGGGTCGAGTTCGCTCGTGGGCTCATCGTAGAGCATGAGCTGTGGTTCCATTACGAGGGCCCGGGCGATCGCGACCCGTTTCCTCATGCCGCCAGAAAGTTCGGAGGGAGCCTTGCGGGCGGTGCCCTCAAGGGAGAGAATTTGGAGCGCGTGCATCACCTTGTCACGGATGGCGGCTTCGTCGGCGATCTGGTGTTCGCGGGGGTAGAGCGCGAGGTTGTCGTAAACGCTGAGCGAGTTGAAGAGCGCGCCGGACTGGAACACGAGGGCGATGCGCACCTGTTCGCGCGTCGCGGTCGCCGCGGCGTCCAGGCCATGCACGGTCACGCGACCGGCCGTCGGCTGTTCCAGGCCGACGATGTGTTTCAGGAGGACGCTCTTGCCCGATCCACTCGGGCCCATGAGCACGAAAATTTCACCGGGCTCGACGGCAAACGTGACCTCGCGGAGCACCTGTTGGCTGCCGAAATTCTTCGACAGTTTTTCAATCGAGACGCCGACCGCGGGCGTGTCCACCGCGGTAAACGGATTGCGCGTGGAGCCGAGAGGACAGGAGGAGGACATGATTAACCGGCCATGAGGACCTGCGTGACGAAGTAATCGAGCACGAGGATGGCGATGAGGGAGACGACGACCGCGCGGGTGACGGAGGCGCCGATTTCGCGCGGGCCGCCGCGGGTGTTGAGCCCGATATTGCAGCAGAGGAGCACGACGACAAAACCAAAGAGCTCCGCCTTGAAGAGACCGTTCAGCACGTCGGAGAAATGCGTGTAGCGCCGCAGCACGGAGAAATAGGACTCGGGTTCGATGCTGATGATCTTGGTGTATTTCGCGACGATCGCGCCGCCGAACCAGCCGACGAGGTCGGCGATGATGGTGAGCACCGGCATCATCACAAGCACGGCGGCGAGCCGCGGCAGCACGAGCATGCGCGCGGGGGGGATGTTCATGGTCTCGAGCGCGTCGATTTCCTGGTAAACCTTCATCGACGCCAGCTCAGCCGCGATGGCCGAGCCCACCCGGCCCGCGAGCAGGATCGCGGCCATCACGGGGCCGAGTTCGCGGGCCATGGAGAGGCCGACCAGCGAGCCGATGAATTGCTGGGTGCCGAAATCCTGCATCGAGCGGCCCGCCTGCAACGCGAGCACGCTGCCGATGAAGAAACTCAGGATCGCGACGATCGGCAGGGTGGTGTAGCCGATCAGGTAGCATTGCTCGACAAAGCGGCCGAACTGCCGTGGCAGGGTGGGCGCATACGCCAGCGCGCGCACCAGCAGCAGCCACGTGCTGCCGAAACCTTCGAGGATGGCGTTGAGTTGTTTCATGTCAGGGAGCGGGCGGAACGGCCACGGTAGCTGGATTCGCGGGAAAATCTAACCAGAACATCCGCCAGCGGCTGCCAGTGGGCCCACGCTGCCACCCGAACAGTCCGCGAGCGAGCGCGACGCGCTTCGCCTGCGCGTTGGTCTCGACGCTGAGCAGCGGGCCGAGGTGAAATTCCGCGCGGGCCTCCTTCACGCTGCGCTCCCAGGTGACGGCGTTCCAGAGCAGCGCGGTGCGCTCCTCCCCAGGGGCGCTCTGGTCGTGGCGGATCAGCGCGAAAAGCGGCGCCCACGCTGAGCGGACTTTTTCGCTGTTGGCGAACAGCGCCTCGAACGGACTCAGGGCCTGCCACTGGCTGCGGCCCGCGCCGTTGTCCCATGAGCTGAACAGCGGCCAGATGTGCGTGAGCTGCGCGGCGGGGAGGCTGGGATTCCGGGCGCTGCGTTGCTCGAGCGACCAATAGCAGACATAAAGGAACTGCGTCTTCGTCTGCACGAGCCCCGCGTCGGTCCACGTCGCGTGGCGCAGGAGTGGCCAGGCAATCCAGGTCTTGTCGTAACCCTGAATCACCGAGTGCGTGTAGAACGGACCCCACCGGTTGACCGAGCGCTCGTCTCCGTGACCTTGCACGAAGAACGGCCAGAGGTAACGCGTCTCATGGTAGCGATCCGGCAGGGTGCGGTCGGTGTAACCGAAAAACGGCCACGCAAAATCCTCGTTTACGAAACCCGGCCCGGTCGTGCGCGTGTAGAACGGCAGCGCGCCGAACTCCCGCCGCGGTGGTGTGCCCGCGGGCGCGTCGGGCTGGGGCTGCGTGGTGCTGTCGTAGCCGAGCGGCCAGAGGAGGAATTTGTCGTGCGACACGCCCGGCCGTTCTTCCCAGCCAAACAGCGGCCAGAGCGCGAAACCGGTCGCCGCACCGTGCGTCACGCGCAGCAACGGCCATGGCGTTTGCGTCGTCACGGCCCCGTGTTTTTCGGACTGCACGTAGAAGGGGAAGAGCGTCCACGACAGCCGGTCGTAGCCGAGGCGGTGTTTGATCGTGCCCGCGAGGGGCAGCAGCGCGCGGTAGCTGGTGGCGGGATCGGCGGTCCGGCGCGAAAACCAAAACGGCCACACGTCGAACGCCTCTCGTTCCTCCAGCAGGCTCCTGGGCGGAACGGCCCCCGCTTTACGGCCGCTGCGGTTGATGAGTTGAAACACCGTCCAACGATAGGTGTTCGCCTCGGCGGAATAGTCGAAGAGCGGGTAGAGCGATTGCGCGGACCGGAGATCGCCCTGGGCGTCCTTCGTCTGCACCCAGAACGGCCGGAATCCGCTGACGGTGTCACCCCCGGCCTTGGTCTGCGTGAACCAAAGTGGTCCGGCCGCACTCCACGACTCGGATCGGCCCGCGGCGTCGAAGCGCTCGACGGTGATCGGCCACCCATTGTGCTCGCGCTCCTCCGCTTGGACGGGCACGCCGAACGTCACGGCGGTGAGGCCGAGGAGGGCGGTGAGGCGGTGGGCGTTCATATTGGCAGATGTCAGGACGGGCGCGCCGAAGCGGCCCGCGTGTCCGGGGAGAGTCGGCGACCCCGGTTGGCACGAAGATTTAAGGGAAGAAAATTGGCGAGTCGGCTGGCCGGTGCAAATTTTAAGTATCTTATGTTGAACCGGATTGGGGCGCGGAGTTCCCTGGCGTTTGAGCGGCCAGGCCGCGGTGGTGGCGCCCTTTACCCGACCAGGCTTTCGCCCGGCGCCAGCACGCGAAACTCATCTGCACTCAGGCCGGCCGCCGCGCGCGCCAGCGCGAGGGCCCGCACCGGTTCGTCGCGCCCCTCGTCGGTGAGTTGAAAGGTCCCCCAGTGCATCGCCAGACTACGCCGCGCGCCCGTGTCGCGATGGGCGCACACCGCCTCGGCTGGAGTCAGGTGCATGGGCGCCATGAACCATCGGGGTTCGTAGGCGCCGATGGGCAGCAGCGCGAGATCCGGCGCGCCGCAGCGTCGGGCGCGGCTTCAGCCCGCCCTGCTTGCCGCGCTCCCGCGGTCAGAAAGAATCCGCCCCACAGGCGGTGATTGCGCGGTGAGCCGAGCCGGTTGCTCCAATGGCGCGTCGGCGTGAGCGTGATCGTGATCGTGAGCTCGGCACCGAAGGCGTGCGCTTGCCACCAATCGAGTTCCACCACGCGGCGGGCGCCGGCGGTCGCCAGCAAGTCGCCATGCCGGAGCGGCGCGATGAAGACCGGCGCGTGGGTTTGCGCGAGTCGCCGGAGCGAAGGCAGGTCGCAATGGTCGTAGTGATCGTGGCTGAGGAGGACGGCGTCGATGCGCGGCAGCGCCTCGAACGCGAGGCCCGGCGGATGCACGCGCCGCGGACCGGCCCACGCGACCGGGCTCGTGCGTTCGGAGAAAACCGGGTCGAACAAGAAATTTCCTCGCGCCGTTTGGACCAGCCAGGTCGCGTGGCCGAGCCACGTTGCCACCCATTCAGCGCCGCGCGGCGCGGGCGGGGGCGGCTGCGGGGCGATGGCGACGCGCGCCGGCCACCGGGTGCCGCGACTCGTCAACCGCCAGCGCAGCACGTCGAGCCAGTTGCGGTTCACGTGCCCGCGGCTGAAGAAAGTTTTCCCGTTGAAGTGATCGGAGACCGGCGGTGTCATGCGGCGTGGCTGTTATGAATTCTGTTTTGGGCGCGGCGCAACTTTTGACCTTCAGCACGGGGGCATCGTCATGCGGATAAGCGGCGGGGTGGCGCGTGGAATTCCACTGGTGACGCCCAAGGGCCATGCGGTGCGGCCGGCGACAGATGGCCTGCGCCAGGCGGTGTTTTCCAGCCTGGGCGCGATCGTGAGCGGCGCGCGGTTCCTCGATCTCTTCGCCGGCAGTGGCGCCTACGGGCTTGAGGCGATGAGCCGGGGCGCGTCGGGCGGAGTGTTCGTCGAGCAAAACGGCCGGGCGGCGGCGTGCGTGCGTCAGAATATCGTGGCGGTGTGCAAGAGCGTGGGCTGCGATCCACGGGGACTCACGGTGGTGCAAGGCGATGCCCGCCGCGTGCCGTTGGGTGGTGGCGGGCTGCCCGATCTGGTTTTCATCGATCCGCCCTACGAGAATATTGGGGAAATCGCGCCCGCGCTTTTTGCGCGGCTGACCGGGACGCTGGCGGCTAAGCCGGCAGCGCTCGTCGTCTTCGAGCTGCCGGGCGAACTCGAACTGACCCCGCCGGGCTGGACGTTGCTAAAGCGCCTCGGCCAGGGCGCGCGCCAGCCGACGGTGGCGTTTTTTAGAGCGAGCCAAGCTTCGCCTTGATCAGCGCGATGGCGGCGATGCACGCGGTCTCAGTTCGCAGCACGCGCGCGCCGAGGTGCACGAGAGAAAATTCATTGGCGCGCAGTAATTCCCGTTCCGCCGGCGACCAGCCGCGCTCCGGTCCCAGCGCGAGCGCGACCGACTTGTCACCCGATAGGTTACAAGTTGAGAGGGGTGTCGGGGCCTCGTAGTTGTCGAGCGCGAGGCGGGTGGATTTTTTTGCGAGTTGCGCGAGCGCGGCGGCGAGCGGCTGGCCGTGGGTGACGGCGGGAAGGTGCGTGTCGAAGGCTTGTTCGGCGCCGATCACGAGGTGGCGGCGCCATTCCCCGGAGGACCAGAGCGAGCTGCGAGCGTAATTCGAGTCGCCTTTTTCCGTGGTGACGAAGTGCAGCGCAGCGACGCCCAGCGAGGTCGCGTCCCGGAGCAGGTCGCGGGCGGTCTGGGGGCGCGGCAGGCCGAGGATGAGCGTGATCGGCGCGGGCGCCGCCGGCGGTGTGGCCTCCCACGCGAACCCGAGCGTCAGGGTGGTGGCTCCCAGGGCGGCGAGCGTGGCTTTGCCGCGCGGGCCGTTGACGAGGCCGCAGTCAAACGTCCCGCCGACTTCACGGCGGAGCACCGTGAGGATGTGCGCGGCGCGCGGGTCCGTGCGCGGGAGCGGGCGGGAGGTTTCGGCGGGCTCGAAGAGAATGAGGTTCACGCGCTCCTGTCATTGCGAGAAGCGTCGCGACGACGCAATCCATCTAGCCGGGCGATAAGCTTACGCCCCCGAGCGCGGTCGAGGGGCTGGATCATCACGCGCGACTCGACCGGGCTGGCCGTGACAAATGCGGATTGCAGCGGAGGTGGGGTGCGGTAACTTCGCCGCAGTATGAAATTCGCTGACTCGACTGCGCGCCCGACCATGGACCGAAAATGGGTGGAGGTGGCGTCATGAGACCGCCCCCGTTTGAAGAGATCGCCGCGCGGCTGGCGAAGTGGTCGTTTCCCGCCGGCGTGGATGGCGTGGTGGGAATCGCGGCGGGCGGCGTGGTGCCGGCCGCGCTGGTGGCGCAACGCCTCGGCCTCGGCTTGAAAATTGTCGCGGTCAGTTACCGGAACGCAGCAAACGAGCCGCAATTCGACGAACCGCACCTCATGGCAGACGTGCCCGGTCTTGGCCTGTGGAAACGGGTGCTGTTGGTGGACGATGTTTACTTGAGTGGCAAGAGCTGGAACGCCGCGCGCGCCATGCTGCCCCGCAAAATCGAGGTGCTGCCGTTTGTGCTGACGGGCGACGTGGACTTCGCGCTGTTCCGCGACGCGAAGGGGTCCTTCGACTGGCCGTGGACGGTCGGTTGACGGTCAGGACGCGACCGGCCGAATTCGTGTCAGGAAATGCAGGGGGTGGCGGATTGTGAGTTGCGCGGAAGGGGGCGCGGAGTAATTTCACCGCCAACATGACCTCAACCATCCCGACCCTCTCCCCGGCTTCGGTGTTCAAGAAAGCCGGGCTGCGCGAAACGGTGGTGTTGCTGGCGCTCGCGTGGTTGGTGCCGTTTGCGATCCACCTCGTGCCATGGTCGGCGGCGCGACCGCTCGGCGCGTATTTGCTGCCGGTGTTTTGGACGATGCTGGTCGCGGTATATTTTTATGGCGCGGTCAGCGGACTGGTGGTCGGGCTGTTTGCCCCGTTGCTGAACCTCGCGGTCACGGGCCTGCCGGTCTCGGACTATTTTTGGAAAACGAGCGCCGAGATCGTGATCTTCGGGCTCGTAATGACTTTGGTGGTGTGGCGCAGGCCGCGATGGCTGGCGGCCGCGCCGCTGGCCTATGTGATCGCGAAGACCGTCGCAGCGGCGGTGCTGACCCCGGGGGCGCTATTCGGAAGCGTCGCGGCGTTCGGAGAATTTTTTGCGCACCTGGCGACGGGCAATCTCCCCGGGCTGATGGTGCTGGCGGCGATCAATGGGGCGCTGGGGTGGTTTTATCCGAAGACGGAGACCAAGCCCGAGTGACGCCGGCGCCGATGGACGAACCGCCGCCCCTGCTGCCGCCTGCGCCGGCGGGACCCGCGAAACCGACCGCGTGGCGGCGGCTCACGAAGGCGCTCGGGCCGATCGGAGTCGGACTGGTGTTGCTCGCGAATTTTTTCGGCAAGATAAAGTTCCTGCTGCTGCCGATTCTGAAATTCGGGCTGCCGGTGCTGAAGACCGGCGGCACCATGATTCTGTCGATCTGGTTCTACGCGATGAACTGGGGCTGGCCGTATGCGGTGGGGTTCGTGCTGCTGATTTTTGTGCACGAGTGCGGGCATCTGATCGTGGCGCGGCAATTCGGACTGAAGGTGAGCGCGCCGATGTTTATTCCGTTCATGGGTGCGATCATCGCGCTGAAGGACCAGCCGAAAAACGCGTGGGTCGAGGCGTGCGTGGGCATCGGCGGGCCGCTGCTCGGGGCGGTGGGCGCGGCGCTGTGTGCGGCCGTGTATCAATTTACCGGCCAGCCGATTTTCCGGGCGCTGGCCTACTCGGGATTCATGCTGAATCTTTTCAATCTGATGCCCATCGGCTTCCTGGACGGCGGGCGGATCGTGACGGCGCTTTCGCCGTGGCTGTGGGTGGTCGGCTTGGTCGTGCTCGTCGCGATGGTCGTTATGCAGCCGGGGTTTCTGTTGATCCTGATTTTGATCACCTCGCTGCCGCGGGTGTGGTCGCTGTTCCGCGCGAAGACGGAGGAGGAAAAACGCTATTTTGAGGTGACGGGGGAGCAGCGGAGCACGATGGCGGTGCTTTACTTCGGGCTCGTGGTCCTGCTCGTGTTTGGCATGCGCTGGGCGCACATCGCGCCGCCGGTGCGCGCGATGAGGGAGTGAATGGGCGGGGCCCACGGCGAAAGCTCCGCCTCCCGGCTTGCAGTTCGCGGGACGATCGAAATCTTTTTCGCCGGTGCTTCCTTCCTGCCACCCTCGTCCAGTGCGATGCGATTTTCGTGTCCGCCTTCTTTCCCCCACGCTGCTCGGCTGTGGGCTGGCGCTGGCGTGCACGGGTTCGCTCGCAGCGCAGGGCGAGGTGGCCACCAAGGAGCTTGAACTAAAAAAATGGTCCGGCGCGATCAACGTCCCGGATCCGGTCGCGGTGGCGGTCGATCCGCTGGGGCGCGTCTACGTGACGGCCACGACCCGGCGCAAGGTCGCCGATCTCGATATCCGCGAACATCGGATGTGGGTGGCGCGGGATGTCGGACTCAGCAGCGTCGACGAGAAATCCGCGTTTCTCCGGGAGGTGCTGGCGCCGGGCAAGATGCGGCAGCCGCGCGGTGGATTGATGGACCACAACCACGACGGCTCGATCGATTGGCAGGATCTCACCGTCCATACCGAGCGAATTTATCAGCTGCGCGACACCGACGGCGATGGCGTGGCGGACAAGATGACCGTCTTCGCGGAAGGGTTTAACACCGAGGTGACGGGGATCGCGGCGGGCGTCATGTATCACGACGGCTGGGTTTACGCGACGATCGCGCCGGACCTGTGGCGCTTCAAGGACACGGATGACGATGGCGTGGCGGACATCCGGGAGATCGTCGCCCACGGTTTCGGCATCCACCTCGCGTATGCGGGTCACGACATGCACGGCCTGAGCGTCGGACCGGACGGTCGCATTTACTGGAGCATCGGCGACAAGGGCGTGAACGTGACCTCGCGCGAAGGCCGCAATTTTACCTATGCGAACGAAGGCTGCATCCTGAGGGTCGAGCCCGACGGCAGCGGCTTCGAGGTTTATGCGCACGGCGTGCGCAACCCGCAGGAGCCGGCCTTCGACGATTACGGCGATCTCTTCGCGGTGGACAACGACGCGGATATGCGGGGCGAGCGCGAGCGCTTCATCCGCATCGTCGAACTCAGCGACAGCGGCTGGCGCTGCAATTATCAATACATGAGCCTGGAGAGTCCGTGGATGCGCGAGGGTCTCTGGCAACCGCGCTTCGACGGACAGGCCGCCTACTTGCTGCCGCCAATTTCGAATTACTCGGACGGCCCGGCGGGCTTCCGGCACGATCCGGGCACGGCGCTCAGCCCCGCCCAGCGCGGGATGTTTTTCCTCAACGAGTTTCCGTCCGGCAAGCTGCGGGGTTTTTCCGCCGAGCGCGACGGCGCGTCGTTCAAGATGGTCGCGGCCCGCGTGCTGAACTCCGGCATCATGGGCATCGGCTTTGCCTGGCATCCGGACGGCGCGCTTTTCCTGGCGGACTGGGTCGGCGGCTACCCGCTCGACGGGCTGGGCGCGGTCTGGCGGGTCGATGTGCCCGGCGCGGTGGACCGGCCCGAGCGGCGTGAAACGCACCAGTGGTTGAAGGCCGGCTTTGCGAAAAACACCGACACCGAACTCGGGTTGCGCCTCAGCCACGCCGACCAGCGCGTGCGGCAGGGCGCGCAGCTCGAGCTCGCGAGGCGCGACCGCGCCACCGTGCTGCTGGGCGTCGCCCACGATGCGACCGCGCCTCAGCTCGCGCGCATTCACGGCCTCTGGGGCTACGGCCAGCTCCTGCGCCGCGGGGCGGCCGAGGCCGCCGGCGTGCTGCCGTTGCTCGCCGCCGCCGACAGCGAGCTACGGGCGCAAACCGCAAAAATTCTCGGCGATGCGCCCAAGTCGGCGAAATCCGCGGCCACGAAACTCATCCCGCTCCTGGCCGACCCCGCGCCGCGCGTGCGGCTGCAAGCCGCCCTCGCGCTCGGAAAACTCGGGGTGCCGGCGGCGGTGGAGGCGCTGGTGGCCCTCGCGGAAAAGGAAGGCGCCGATCCGGTGATGCGGCAGGCGATCGTCGCGGGCCTCGCCGGCTGCGCGACGGCGGAGCAACTCGCGGCGAATAAGTCCCACCGTTCCGTGGACGTGCGCCGAGTGAGCATTGTCGCGCTGCGCCGGCAGGGCGCGGCGGCCGTGCAGGAATTTTTAGACGATGCGAATCCCGCGGTGGTCGAGGAAGCGGCGCGGGCGATTCACGACGACCTGTCGATGCCGGAGGCGTTACCCGCGCTGGCGGCGCTGCTCGATTCGCCCGTCGACCGCAGCGCCGTGATCCTGCGCCGTGCGCTCAACGCCAATCTCCGCCTCGGCACCACGGTTGCGGCGGGCCGGCTGCTGACCTTCGCGCTCGATGCCTCGCGGGCGCACGAGATGCGTCAGGAGGCACTGACGAGCCTGCGGGTGTGGAACGAGCCGCCTCCGCTCGACCGCGTGGACGGCCGTGCGCGAAAATTCCATCCGGCCCAGGTTCGCGATGTGCTTGAGCCGCAGCTCGCAGCGCTGCTCGCGCTCCCTGATCCCGGACTGAAGACGCTCGCGATCGAAATCATGATGGCGCACTCGTTGAGAGCCGGTGTGACGCAGATCGCCGGCCTGGTCGATGAGGCGACGGCGGCTGGCGCTCTGCGGGCGCAGGCTTTGCGCCTTCTGGCCAGCCAGCACCGGGCAAACCCGGCGTTTGCCGTGACGCTGGCTCATGCGCTGGCCGCCGGGACACCCGCGCCTTTGCACATGGCGGCGCTTGAACTACTGCTGCCCGACCGCGCCGAACAACTCGCCGCCGCCGCGCAAGTGACGTTCGCCAGCCGCAGCACGCCGGAGAAGCAACACGCCCTCGCCCAACTCGCCGCCGCCGCTCATCCCGCGGCGGATGCGGTCCTCGACCGCCAGGCCGCGCTGCTGCTGGAGGGAAAGTGTCCACCGACCTTGCAGCTCGATGTGCTCGAGGGATTGCGGGCGCGCAGTGCGGCGAATCCGGCGCTCGCGGCCCGATTGAAGGAATTTTCAACCTCGACCGCCGCCGCGTCCAACCACGAGCTACTCGAAGGCGGCAACGTGGCCGCGGGAGGGGAGATTGTGGCGAATCACCTCAACGCCAATTGCCTCGCCTGCCACTCCATCACTCCGGGCGGAAGTGAGGTCGGCCCGAATTTGCGGACCGTCGGTGCGCAGAATGATCGGGCGTATTTGCTCGAGTCACTGCTGAACCCTGCCGCCAAGATCGCGACCGGCTACGGGATGGTGGGCCTCACCCTCAAGGATACGTCGGCCGTCACGGGCACGCTGGCGCGCGAGACGCCGACCGCGGTGACGCTTCGGCTGTTTGATGGCACCATGCGGACGGTGGCGCGCGCGGAGATCGCGAATCAGACCCTGCCGGTTTCAATCATGCCGCCGATGGGGACTATCTTACAGCCACGCGAAGTGCGCGATGTCGTGGCCTACCTGAGCAGCTTGAAGGGTGGCGGCCGGGGCCGGGAACCCGCCACCGAACATTAAGCGCGGACGCTGGCCCGCGGGCGGGCGCGACCGCGCTGCAGGCTTGACCAGCCGGGGGCCCGCGCAAAACTCTCTTTGGCGCCTTGCGGGCGTAGTTTAGTGGTAAAACTCCAGTTTTCCAAACTGGTCTCGAGGGTTCGATTCCCTCCGCCCGCTCCACGCCGCGCAGGACCGATCGGCGGACTGACGGGCGAGACTTCAGATCGCGATGCCGGGCAACGCCCAGACCTCCCGGTATTTTACCAGAAGGGGCAGGAAATGGGATTGCGGCCCGCCCTGCGCTGCCTTTGGCTCTGGCTATGGCATTGCTTTCTTCCTCCCTCTCCGGTCAGGCCCAGTCATCGCAATCGGGTGCCTCGCAGAAAAAAGGCCCGAACGTCAAAGCCGCCCAGGCGCTTGCGAAACAGAAGGCCCTCGAAAAGAAGTCCAAGACTTACAAGCTCCCGCTCGGCGAACTGGCGCTATTCACCCAGCAGATCGCCTCGCTGCTCACGGCGGGCCTGCCGCTCGTCCAGTGCCTTGAGGCATTGCAGGACCAGACGGAAGATCCGGTTTTCCGCATCGTCATCCGCGATGTCCGCTCGGAAATCTCCCAAGGTAATTCGTTTTCGACTTCGGTGAAGCGGTTCCCCAATTCATTCAACACGCTCTTTGTCTCGATGGTCGAGGCGGGTGAAGCCTCGGGCGGTCTCGCGGAGATCCTCATGAAGGTGGCCGGCTATTTCGAGTCGACCGTCAAGCTCAACAAGAAGGTGAAGTCCGCGATGACCTATCCGATCGCCGTCATCACGCTCTCGTTCGCCCTCGTCAACGTGCTGCTCATCTTCGTCATTCCGGTGTTCGCGGCGATGTTCAAGGACTTCGGCGCGGAACTGCCGGCGCCGACGCAATTCCTGATCGACCTGTCGAATTTCCTGATCCCGAGCTTTTCCAGTATTGTAAGTTTTTTCACCAAGATCAGCATCGTGCACCTTGGCATCGGTGGGTATTTTGCCTGGACGGCACTGCAGAAATTCATCGCGACCCCCAAGGGCCGCCTTGCGAAGGACAAATTTCTGGTGAAGGCGCCCATCTTCGGCAACCTCGTCCATAAGATTGCCCTGTCCCGTTTCTGCCGCACTTACGCCACGCTCATCCGCTCCGGGGTGCCCATCCTGCGCACCCTCGAGATCGTTTCGTCGGCGAGCGGGATGTGTCAGATCGAGAACGCTTGCGAAGAAATCGCCAAACACGTCAGCCAGGGCGGCCAGGTTTCCGAGGTGCTGTCCTCCAACGAATTTTTCCCGCCGATGATGAAGCACATGGTCAAGGCCGGTGAATCCACGGGCAACGTGGACGGCATGATGAACAAGATCGCCGACTTCTACGACGTCGAGTGCGAGGCGACGGTCGGTGCGCTCACCTCCCTCATTGAGCCCATGCTCATCGTGTTTCTTGGGGTGGTCGTCGGCGGCATCGTCATGGCGATGTTTCTGCCGATCTTCCAACTCGGTGCCGTTGCGGGCGGCGTATAACGGGCGCGCCCTACGCGCCGATTGACAACCCGCTCCGCCCCCCGGAACGTCGCGGCTCTGTCTCTCCGCCATGCCTGCCGTTCTCATAGTTGACGACCTCGTGTCCATCCACGAGATGCTCGACGCTGTCATCCAGCCGACGGGGTTTGCCACGTCGTTTGCGACCGATGGGGAGAAGGGGCTGATCCGCTACAAGGCGGACAAATTTGATCTCGTCCTGGCCGACATCGACATGAAGCCGATGGACGGCATCACGCTCCTCAAACAGCTCAAGCTCTACGATCCCAACTGCGTGGTCATCATCATGACCGCCTACGCTTCGACCGAGAGCGCGGTGCAGGCGCTGAAATACGGCGCGTTCGACTATCTCCAGAAACCCTTTCGCGTCGACGAACTGCTCTCCACGCTCCGGCGTGGCATCGAATTCCGCCAATTCCAGTCGGAACGGGCGGCCGCGGCATCGTGCCCGGCGCGAAGGCGGCCGATATTGAGGGCCGCTTGATCGGCAAGAGCGTGCGTCTGACGAAGCTCATCGCGCAGATCAAGAAGCTCACGACGGTCCGCACCCCCGTCCTCCTCATCGGCGAAAACGGCACCGGCAAGAGCGCTGTCGCCGAGATCTTCCACGCCACGAGCGGTGCGCCCGAATCGGCGCTGGTGCGCATCGACTGCGCGCTCAGCACCGAGGCGAATTTCCGCGAGGGCCTGCTCGGCCTGAACGGGGAAGGCGGCGTCTGGGTGAAGCAGGCCAAGGGCGGCACGCTCTTTCTCCAGCACCTGCAATACCTCTCGCTGGGCGTGCAGAAAGAACTCGTCAGCGTGTTCCGGAACACCGCGCACGGCTTCCGGCTCATCTGCACGACGACCGAGGACCTCGAGCAGTTGATGGACGAGGGAAAATTTCACGATGAGTTGTTCTACCGGGTGGCGTCGCTGCCCGTGCAACTGGCGCCGCTGCGCGAGCGCGCGGAAGACATTCCGCTCCTCGTCAAGCATTGCGCCGCGCAGGCGACGAACCCGCTCTTTGACGCGAAGCTCATCGAGTTCACGGACGATGCGCTCGCCGTCATGGCCGCCTACCACTGGCCGGGTAACGTCGCCGAGCTTTCCCAGGTCGTCTCAAAAATCGCCGCCACCACCGAGACGCGGGTCGTGACCTCCGCGCAACTTCCGCTGCGGCTGCGCGAGCTGAAGCATTGGCCGACGCTGGCCGAGTATCTCGCGGGGCA
Organism: Opitutus sp.; assembly: GCA_009695305.1. Taxonomy (GTDB): domain Bacteria; phylum Verrucomicrobiota; class Verrucomicrobiia; order Opitutales; family Opitutaceae; genus SIBG01. The sequence continues at coordinate 40,630 of SIBG01000024.1, forward strand.
GGAGAAACAGTATCTCGATCATGTGCTGCTGACGTGCAAAGGCGACAAGGCCACGGCGGCGACGGTCCTTGGCGTGGACGTGAGCAAGCTCGGGTAGGGGGAGCGTCGGCGGAGCGGGGTGCGCCCGCCGCCCGTCAATGCACCCAGAGCACCGGCTGGCGGATGGGGAAGTTGCGGCGGATCTCCTCCACCTGCGGGTCGGCGTTGAGTTTCTGCTACGTCGCGAGCCAGTCCGCGCGGCCGGCGGCGAGCGCGCCGAAAATCAGGCACGGCTGGCGCACGGGCCAGTCGGCCCAATACATCACGTCGGGGGTCACGAGCTCGGCGGTCATCACCATGGTGCCGCCGGGCCCGGGCGCGGCTTTGTGGACGGATTTCAGCCACGCGCTCTTGTCCGCAAGAAACGGCGCGAGCCACGCCACGCCCTTCACGAGACTGCGGCCGTCGGGCAGTGACCAGGTCAGCAAATTTTCCTGGGGAGTCGAACACACGACGGCGAGTGCGGTCATCACGTCCAGATTGAAGATCGCGTAGCCGTAGGGCTTGGTGCGACGGAGTTCCTGCGGGAAACTGCCGTCGGCCGCCAGCTGGCCGGGGAGCAGGACCTCCTTCAGTTGCCGGCGGGCTTCCGTCAGATTTTTTTTCATCGCCGGTGAGGTGAGCGAAGCAGGCGATTTGGAGCCAGGCGCACGTGGCGTGGTTGTTCTTGGCCTTGCTCTCCTCGACGCCATACGGGTGCGTGCGCAGCCAGGTGAGATAATCGCGAAACCAACCCGTGATCGTGCCCTCCTCGTCTTTCGTCAGGGCCTTCGATCCGCGCAGGGCCTCGAGGCCGAGTGCGACTTCGGCGAGGTGTAGGGTGTCGATCACGCCGATGCTGCGGCCGGTGCTCAGGCCCTTGATCGCCTGCGAATAGAGCAGGTTGGGATTCATCTTCGTGGCGGAATCGACGAACCACGCCCGCAGGTGCTTCACGCCGGCGGCGGCGAAACGCTCGTCGTGCGTGAGCTGATAGGCGGCGGCGAGCGCGTCGAAGTCCCGGACGAACGCGAGGAGGAATTGGCGGTGGGCGATGAAATTGTCGGGGTTCGTCAGCCCGTCGCGCTGGACGTAGGGCCCCGCGGGATTTTTTGGATCGGGCCACCAGTAATCGCCCTCCGAGGAGAAATCGTGCAGCCCGCCCGCGCTGCGCGGATTGCGCGCGGCCGTGACGGTCTGGGGCGCGATGGCGAGGGCGGCATCGGCTTGCGCGACGAGGCGCGGCCGCTCGTAAGCGGCGAGTTCGAAGGCGGGCAGGACCGCGAGGGTGAGGAGGGTGAGCATAAATAGATTGGTGAAAGAAGGAGCGCGACGCCGGCGGGCGGGCGCAAGGCCCGGGGCGCTTTTATCGTTGAACGGGTTCGCCGGCGATTACTTCGCCGGGAGCGCGAGAATTGGAATGATGCTTCTTGCGCCGGGCCTCCGGTGATGACCGGCGTCGTGCCATCGAGATAGACGTCGATTTCGCTGCGGACGCCAAAATCTCCGGCGAGATAAATGCCCGGCTCGATCGAGAAGCAGGTGTGCGGCACGAGGCGGCGTTCGTCGTGGGTCTCAAAATTGTCCAGGTGCGTGCCGTTGCCGTGCACTTCTAGGTCGATCGAGTGACCGGTGCGGTGGATGAACTTGTCGCCGTAGCCGGCCTGCGTGATCACGCCGCGGGCGACGTCGTCGACTTCGAAGCCGGCGGGAAGCTGGCCGGCCGCGGCGCGAGTGCGGATGAATTCCACCGCCGCGTCCCGCGCGGCGGCGACGATCGTCCAGATTTTCTCGAAGCGCGCCGGCACCGTTTCGTCGACGACGCCCATCCAGGTGATGTCGGCGTTGACGGCGTTCGGCTCGCGGAGTTTGCCCGTGATGTCGATGAGCACGAGGTCGCCGCGGCGAATCGGCGTGCTGCGCGGACCGAGCGGGAAGTAGTGCGGGTCGGCGGCGTTGGCGTTGACGGCGACGATCGGCCGATCGTGGCCGAGACCGAGTTCCTCGGCGCGTTTGGCGCATTGCTCTTGGACGAGGCGCTCGTCGATGAATTCGCCGGCGCGGGTTGCGCGCGCGATTTGCGCCCAGGCTTCGTTGATCACCTGCCGGAGGACGGTGGCGGCGCGTTCGTGCTGGGCGCGCTGGGCCGGCGTCCACACGGCTTCGAATTGCTCCAGCAAGCCGCCCGAACTCACGACCGTTGCGCCGGTGCTGCGCACAAAGTCGATCGTGCCGGCATCGACGCGCGCGAGGTAGGGGATGCCCCCGTCCGGCGAATATTCCATGGCGACCCTCTTCTGGCTGACGAGCGTCGTGCGGATCGCGTCCTGCAGCGTCGGCCACGCGCTGTAGACGGTCTTGGCGCCCGGTAAATGGTCAAGGCGGTGCGGTTCGATGGCGTGCACGATGCGCACGGGCGTGCCGGTCGCCGGGATGAAATAGAGCCAGCGGCGCGATGCGATGCCGGTGCCCGGCATGAGCAGGAGGCGGTTGGCGATTGGGTTGATACCGCGAAAATCGTAAAACAACCAGCCGTCAATGCCCGCCGCCTGCAGCGCGGATTGAATTTTTGCGACGCGGTCGGCGACGGCGGTGGCCGTCGGGGCGGTTCCGCGGGGTTCCGCGGCGAGGGCCGGTGCCGTCCAGCTAAGCGGGAAGACACCCAGCACAATTCCGACAAGCTGGGCGCGAACAGGTAGGGGGAGTTTCATGGTCGTGGGGTAAAGAGAAAGCCAACGGCAGGTCGTGGGATGAAGCAAGTTGTGTCAGCGGCGCTTTCCCGCTTGCCGCGCGTTTCGGCGCTCTCAACCCTCGTCGAAATCTGCGCCCATGCCCAAACGCACTGACCTGAAGTCCATCCTCATCATCGGCGCCGGCCCCATCGTGATCGGGCAGGCGTGCGAATTTGACTATTCGGGCACCCAGGCCTGCAAGGCGCTGCGCGAGGAGGGCTACAAGGTCATCTTGGTGAACTCGAATCCGGCGACGATCATGACTGATCCGGAGTTTGCCGACGTCACCTACATCGAGCCGCTCACGATCGAGTTTCTCGAAAAAATCATCGCGATCGAGCGGCCCTCGGCGCTGCTCCCGACGCTCGGTGGCCAGACCGCGCTGAACCTCGCGATGGAGCTGAACAAGGCCGGCATTCTCACCAAATACGGCGTCGAGATGATCGGCGCGAAGCCCGACGCGATCAACAAGGGCGAGGACCGCGAACTCTTCAAGCAGTGCATGCTCCGGATTGGCCTGGATGTCGCGAAATCGCGCACCGTAAAATCGATGGCCGAGGCGCTGGCGGCGGCAGAAATGCTCGGCGTATTTCCGCTCATCATCCGACCGTCATTCACGCTCGGCGGCTCCGGCGGCGGGATCGCTTACAACAAGGAAGAATTCGAGCGCATCGTCGCCAACGGCCTCGACCTTTCGCCCGTTCACGAGGTGCTCGTCGAAGAGTGCCTGCTCGGCTGGAAGGAATACGAGATGGAGGTGATGCGCGATCACAAGGACCAGTGCGTCGTGATCTGCTCGATTGAGAATTTCGACCCGATGGGTGTGCACACCGGCGACTCGATCACGGTCGCCCCGGCGATGACGCTCACCGACAAGGAATTTCAAGTGATGCGCGACGCGTCGTTCGCGGTTATTCGCGAAATTGGCGTGGAGACCGGTGGCTCAAACATCCAGTTCTCCATCGATCCGCAAACTGGCCGGCAGGTCGTGATCGAAATGAACCCGCGCGTGTCGCGCTCGTCGGCGCTGGCGTCGAAGGCGACCGGGTTTCCCATCGCGAAGATCGCCGCGAAGCTCGCCGTCGGCTACACCCTCGACGAGTTGCGCAACGACATCACGCGGCTCACCCCCGCCAGCTTTGAGCCGACGATCGACTACGTCGTCACGAAAATTCCGCGCTTTACCTTTGAGAAGTTTCCCGACGCCGACGCCACGCTGACATCCGCGATGAAATCCGTCGGCGAGGCGATGGCCATCGGCCGCACCTTCAAGGAGTCGATGCAAAAGTGCCTCCGCTCGCTCGAAATCGGCGCCCGTGGTTTCGGCGGTGGCGGCAAGCACGGCGGCGACGAAGCGTTCGAGGAGGAAGTTCTCAACAACAAGCTCGGCACGCCAAACGCCGAGCGGATTTTCTACCTCCGGCACGCGTTTCGCGCGGGCTACACCGTCGAGCAGATTTTCGACCTCACGAAGATCGATCCGTGGTTCCTGGTGCAACTCCGGGAGATTTGGGAAATGGAAGAAGTGCTGCGGAAGCAGACGCTCGCCAGCATCGAGACCGACGCGTTTCGCCGGGCGAAGCAGTTTGGTTTTTCCGACGCGCAGCTCGCGCATTTTTTCCAGAGCGACATGACGACCGTGCGCGCGGCGCGAAAACAGCGCGGCATCGAGACCACCTACCGGCTCGTCGACACCTGCGCCGCGGAGTTCGAGGCGTTCACGCCTTATTATTACTCGAGCTACGGCGACGAGAACGAGGTGATGAAGCCGAGCGGTAAGAAGAAAATCATGATTCTCGGCGGCGGCCCGAACCGCATCGGGCAGGGCATCGAGTTCGACTACTGCTGCGTGCACGCGAGCTTTGCGCTCCGCGAGATCGGCTACGAAAGCGTGATGGTGAACTCGAATCCCGAGACCGTCTCGACCGACTACGACACGAGCGACCGGCTCTACTTCGAACCGCTCACGCTCGAGGACGTGCTGGAAATTTATCAGCAGGAAAAATGTGACGGCGCCATCGTGCAATTCGGCGGCCAGACTCCGCTCAATCTCGCGAGCGCGCTGAAGAAAAACGGCGTGAACGTCATCGGCACTTCGCCCGAGAGCATCGAGATCGCCGAGGATCGGAAGCTGTTCGTCGCGGTGCTCAACAAGCTCGGCCTCCGCCAGCCCGACAATCGCATCGCACTCAGCGAAGCCGAGGCGCTCACGTCCGCGGCCGAGATCGGCTATCCGGTGCTGGTGCGTCCGTCGTTCGTGCTCGGCGGCCGCGGCATGTTCATCCTCTACAGCGAGGATGATCTGAAGGCCGTCGTGCGCCAGGTGTTCGACGTGATGCCCGGCAAGCCCGTGCTCATCGACAAATTCCTCGAGGACGCGATCGAACTCGACGTCGATTGCATCAGCGACGGTGAAACGTCGGTCGTCGGCGGCATGCTCGAGCACATCGAGTTTGCCGGCGTCCATTCCGGCGATGCCGCGATGGTGATGCCGCCACACACGCTCAGTCCCGCGATGCTCACGGCCGTGCGCACGGCGACCTACGCGCTCGCGCGCGAGCTCAAGGTGGTCGGCCTGATGAACGTCCAGTTCGCGATCAAGGGCGACGACCTCTACGTGCTCGAGGTGAACCCGCGCGCGTCGCGCACCGTGCCGTTTGTGGCGAAGGCCATCGGGGTGCCGCTGGCGAAGCTCGCGGCAAAAGTCATGACTGGCGCGAAACTCAAGGATCTCGGCTTCACGCGCGAGCTGACGCCGAAACATTGGTGCGTGAAGGAAGCGGTGTTTCCCTTTGTGCGTTTCCCCGGCGCGACGATCGCGCTCGGCCCCGAAATGCGCTCGACTGGCGAAGTCATGGGCCTCGACGACGATCTCGGCGTGGCGTTCGCGAAAGCGGAAGCCGCCGCCAAACCCGGCCTGCCGGTTGCCGGCAATGTGTTTCTCTCGGTCAAAGATCCCGACAAGTCGCGCGCCGTCGAAATCGCGCACGCGCTCGAAAAACTCGGCTTTACCATTTGCTCGACCAGCGGCACCGCGAAAGTGCTCGCCGACGCCGGCGTCACCGTCAAGCGGCTCGCTAAAATCAACGAAGGCCGCCCCAACGCCGTCGACCTGATCAAGAACGGCCAGATCCAAATGGTGATCAACACGCCCGGCGGCATGGTCCCGCGCCGCGACGAGAACGCCATCCGCTCGGCCGCCTACGCGCACAACGTCTGCCTCATGACGACGATCACCGGCGCCGCCGCTGCCGTGCAGGGCATCCGCGCGCTGATGGAAAAGCACGTCGGGGTGCGTCCGATCCAGCAATACAAGGGCAACGTCAACGTGGTTTAAATTTTTCTGTCATTGCGAGGAGCGCAGCGACGAAGCAATCCATCTGGCATTACAATGAACTCTAGCTGGATTGCCGCGCCCGGCTCTGCCAGGCTCGCAATGACAAATTAAGCCATGCTCGCTATCCGCATTCACGAATCTGGCGGCGTCGACCAACTCCGCGCCGATGACGTGCCGGTGCCGACGCCAGCGGCGGGCGAGATTCGTTTCAAAGTCGAGGCCGTCGGCCTCAACTTCATCGACACTTACAAGCGCAGCGGACTCTACCAGGTGCCACTCCCGCACACGCTCGGCGGGGAGGCGGCCGGCGTCGTCACCGCGGTCGGGGCGGGGGTGGTCGATTTCAAGCCCGGCGACCGCGTCGCGAGTGCTGCGGTCAACGGCGCCTATGCGCACGAGGCGCTCACGCTCGCCGCGCAGACCGTGCGCATTCCGGCTGGCCTGACGTCGCAACAGGCGGCCGCCGTCCTGCTGCAAGGCATGACCGCACATTACCTCGCGTGCGACACGTGGCCGCTCAAAGCTGGCGACACGGCGCTCGTGCACGCGGCCGCAGGCGGCGTGGGCTTGCTGCTCGTGCAAATCGCGAAGCTGCGCGGGGCGCGGGTGTTCGCGACCGTCGGCACCGACGACAAGGCCAAGCTCGCGCGCGAAGCGGGCGCGGATGCCGTGTGTATCTACTCGCGGGAAAATTTCGCGGAAGCGGCGCGCGCCTTCACGGGCGGACGCGGCGTCGATGTCGTCTATGATGGCGTCGGCAAGGACACGTTCGAGGGCTCGCTCTCAAGTCTGCGTCCGCGCGGCATGCTCGCGACATTCGGCAACGCTTCCGGCGCCGTGCCGCCGTTCTCGCCGCTCCTGCTCTCGCAGAATGGCTCGCTGTTTCTCACGCGCCCGACGCTCGCGCATTACACGCTGACGACCGCGGAACTTCGCGCGCGCAGCGACGACCTGTTTGCGTGGATCGCGGCCGGCAAGCTGAAGGTGCGCGTCGGCGCGACCTTCGCGCTGACCGCCGCGGCCGACGCGCACCGCGCGCTCGAGAGCCGAGCGACGACCGGCAAAGTTCTGTTGCTCCCCTAAAATGCAATCGCCTTCGACGCTGATCGCCCTCCTCCACGGCCCCGACCAACCCGGGCTCGTCGCCCGCGTGGCCGGATGGATTTTCGAGCGCGGCGGCAACATCGTCCACGCGGACCAGCATCGTGATATGGAGCTTGGCGTCTTTTTCCAGCGCATCGAGTGGGAGCCGAAGGCGGGCGGACAGGCCGCCGCCGCGGCGTTTCGCGCCTTCGCCACCTCACTGGGCATGAACGTGCGCGTGACTTCTTCGAACGACCGGCCGCGGCTGGCGGTGCTGGTCTCAAAGGCAGATCATTGCCTCCACGACTTGGTGCTACGGTGGAAGGCCGGCGAGTTTGCCTGCGATCTCGTGGCGGTCGTCGCGAATCACGTGGACCTTGAGCCGGTCGTGCGCAGCTACGGGTTGGCGTTTCATCACCTCCCCGTGACCAAGGAGACGAAGGTCACCGCCGAGGCGCGGCAGCTCGCGTTGCTGCACGACCTCGGCGTCGAGCTCGTGGTGCTCGCGCGCTACATGCAGGTGCTGTCGGCGGATTTCTTGGAAAAATTTGGGCGACCGGTGATCAACATCCACCACTCGTTCCTGCCGGCATTTGCGGGTGGCAAACCTTATCATCAGGCGCACGCGCGCGGCGTAAAACTCATCGGTGCGACGGCGCATTACGCGACGCGTGACCTCGATGAAGGGCCGATCATCAATCAGGACGTGGCGCGCGTGACGCACCGCCACGGCGTCGATGACCTCATCCGCAAGGGCCGCGACCTCGAGAAGACCGTGCTGGCGCAGGCCGTGCGCTGGCACCTTGAGGGCCGCGTGCTCGTCTACGGAAACAAGACTGTGGTGTTTGACTGAGTGCGCGGACAATTGGCCGCCCGGTGGCGCCAGCGTTCATTCGCGATGGGTCCGATACCCCGAAGCTTGCTTCGGCTTGGTTGGATGGGAGGGTGAGGGATGGAGAGTCGCTACATCCACAAGAGCCACAATGTGTCGGTGCTGATGTATCATCTGGTGTGTGCGGCGAAGTATCGACGAGTG
>SIBG01000129.1 GCA_009695305.1 Opitutus sp.
GATTTCGGGAGGCGGTAACTGTGCCATGCGCCTTCGGGGCGTAAAGCCCCTCCCACAGTCTGCGCATCGCGGACCGTGAGAATAAGCGAACGGAAATCCCAACCGATGGACCAGAGCGGATCGGTCGCGGGATTTTTGTTACCCGTGAGGCCGCCGGGCCCGGTGACTTCGGTGAATTGATTACGGCGGATGACGGACCACTGGTCGGCTTTGCCGTCCCACGAGGCAAGGACGCCGGAGGGAATCTCGGGATTTACGAGCGCGTCTTGGCCGTGCTCGCCGTTGTTGCCATAGACGAGGACGCCTTGGCCGGAGTAGAGGCCTTTGCCGTGGTAGCCGGGGAGATTGGATTTACGGCCGTCCTTGAGTTGTTCGTCGCGCCAAAGCTCGGTGACGGCGAGCGTGTGGACGTCGACCTCGTAGAGGCCCTCCTCCATCGAGGCGTAGTAGATCTTGTTCGCGGGATCGGTGAGATGGCGGGCGTTGCCAGTGGGACGCCCGAACATCGTGGAGTAAGGAATCGCGCGGACCTTGCCCTGCGCGTCGATGGCGTAGGGGCCGATGAAGAGCTGCTGCGATTCGGTGTGGATGAAACGATTCGCGGGCGTGCCGCCGATACTCTCGGGGTAGATCGTTTGCTGGAGCGCGGAGTCGATGGAGTAGAGCTTGTCGTCGGAGCCCTTGGGCGAATGCGGCGAGTAAGTGACGACCCAGAGGCGGCCCGCCCACGGCACCACCGCGCCGGTGCCGCACTCGCTGCCGCCGTTGAACATCGCGAGATGCGAATAGACGCCGCTGATTTGAATCGGCGCCGCGTTTGGGGCGGGCTCGGCTGCACACGCGAAGAGAGCCGAAAGAAAAACGGCTAGTGACGATAGCCTGAGGAGTGTTGGACCGGAGGAAATCACGACGACGGAAAGGGGGTAAGGAGAGGGACAAAGAGAACACACGCACCGCCCAGGGAAATCAATGACTCCTCCGGTGAAGCCGTTCACTCGACAATCAGAATCCCGCGCATGATGCGCCAGTGGCCGGGGAAAGTGCAGAGGTAAGGATAGCGTCCAGGCTGTGCAGGCGCGGTGAACGTCAGTTCGGAGCGACCGTTTGGATTTACGAGGGGGGTCGCGTGGAGGACTTTCGGCGAAGCGGGAATAAAGTTTCTGGCGAGACTCGTGGGATCGCTCGCCATTTGGTCGGCGAGAAGACCAACCTCCTCCTCGGCTCCGAGGGCCACGAGGACGAGATTGTGGGGCATGGAGTCGGGGTTCTCGAAAACGATGCGCACGGGCTGGCCGGCTTTGGCGCGAAGTTCCCGCTGAGCGAATTGCATCTGGTTGGGCACAGCTTGCACGCGGAGGGCATCCGCATCGGCGGCGTGGGCTTTTTCCCAAGTGACGGACATGGCTGCGAGGGCGGTGAGATCAGCAGCGAAGCGGGCGCCGGCGAGGGGTTGCCCCAGTGAATCGTAAACGAACACGGGCGGCGGGGCGTTGCGCAGGCGACGATAGGTGATCTCGATCGGGTTCAGACCGGGGGTGAGGTCGAAGGTGACTTGCTGCTCTGTGCTGTAGGTGCTGTCGGCGGAAGCGAGTTGGACGCCGTTGGCGGAGATATCGAGGAAGCCGTGTTTGACGCTGAGCACGGCGGTCTGGGGTGTCGCGACGTCGATGAACGTCCGATACGTGCCGCCGGTGGTGGCGGGCGCCTTGCCCTTCTGTTTCGCGGCGTTCTTTGCGGCGGGTGCCGGCTCGCTGGCGGACGTGGTGCTGAGGGTCAGCCAGTGGTTCACGCGCGTGGCGGGCGAAACTTCAAGGACGGGAACCGAGCGACCTTTGAGGGGTTTGGTGCCAGAGCGAAGATCCGTGAGCATTTGCTGCACGGCGGGCTCGTTCGCGTGGAGATGCGCGACGACGGCCTCGAATTCCGGATGCGTCGGGCGGAGATGAGCGACGGCGTTGATCGCGGCCATCCGCACGCGCGGGTGCGGATCGGCGGCGGCTTGGGTGAGACGTGCGACGGCGTCGGGCACGTGGTCGGCGGTCAGACGGACGAGTTGGGCCGCGGCGGCGCGCATGAGCGGATCTTCGGAGCGGGCGAGGTTGGAAATCCACGCAGGGCGGACCGCGCCGGTGGCCGCAAGAACCCATGAGGCTTCGAGGTGGGCTTGATCGAATTGCGGCTGCGTGCGTGGCTGCGCGGCGACCCATACGTCGATAGCGGGCACCGCGGCGGCACCGAGTTTGCGGAGCTGAATGCGCGCGTGGTGGCGGACGATATTTTGTGGGTGGGTGAGCAGCGCTAGTAAAGCGGCGGCCGGCGCGCCCTCGATTTTTGGCCAGTCCTTTACGAGCGGTTTGCCCGTGTGCACGACGCGCCAGATGCGCCCGCGCACGTGGTTCCACTGGGGATCGCGCATGGCGTGCTGGGCGTGGCCGATGATGAGACTGGAAAAATCGGAAACGTAGAGCGCGCCGTCGAAACCGAATTCCACGTCGACGGGGCGAAACGTGCTGTTCTTCGAGCTGAGCACATCGAGGCGATTCGTCGCCACGAGGGGGCCGGCATCCGCGTTCACGGCCGAGAGCGATACGATGTAGCTGCCGAGGAGTGAGGCGGAGGCGATGCCCTGCTGAAACGCGTCGGGAAAATTCGGACTCGAGATCACGCTGAGGGCCGAGCCCTTCGCGTAGTTGAGCACGGTGGCGTGGCCGTAGGGGTGATAGACGCCGAGGGGAGTCCACGTGAGTGGAACTCCCTCGAGCACGTGCCCGCCGCCGTAGCGTTGGAAGCTATTTCCGTAGCGGTCGAACGATGCTTTCCACGGATTCGGCGTCATGCTCTGCCATTCGGTGGTGATGCGCCCGGTCGTGGGGTTGAGGCGATAGGTCGAGGAGTCGATGCCGCGCACGACGCCGAAGGGCGTCTCAAACTGTGAGCGGTGAAACACGCCGTCGGAGAAGAGGAGATGGCCAACTGGATCGCTGGTGACCATGCCGCCGTGGTGCGAATCGGTGACGTCGATCCCGCGCAAGAGTTCGGTGCGAGTGTCCGCGCGGCCGTCGCCGTCGATGTCGTTCAAAACCAACAAACGGGGCTGCGCGGAGACGATCACGCCACGCTCGTGGAAAGCGACACCGTCGAGCGCGTCGAAGCCATCGGCGAAGACGGTGCATTTGTCCGCCTTGCCGTCATGGTCGGTATCCTCGAGGACGATGATTTTATCGTGCGGTTGCTCGCCGGGGATCGTGTGCGGAAACGACGGCATCGTGACGACCCAGAGGCGGCCGCGGGCGTCGAAGCTCAACTGCACGGGATTGCGCAGCTCTGGAAACTGTTCCTCCGAGGCGAAGAGAATTACGGCGTAGCCGTCGGCCACGATCAACTCCTGCTGCATCTCGGTGGGGGAACGGACGGTGCCTCCGGGAAACCGATACGTCGTCGTTTTACCCTCGGGCAGTGCGGGGAGAGAAGGCGCGGGATAGTCGGCGAAACGTTTCGTCGGGTTCGCGACAAGGTCGTGCACGATGGCTTCGGCCTGCGCGACGAGTTGGTGATAGCGCGGAAGTTCGGCGGCATTTTCTTCGGGCCGTTTGCGGACGCCGTAGTAGAGTGCGGCGTTCTTCGGGCGCACGAGTTCGGCCACGTAGCTGTGTTTCAGCGCAGCGGCGCGCGCGACGTCGGCGAGTCGCGGAGCGGCAACCGCGCCGGGTGCGGCATCGCCGAGGAGCGAGCGGGCAATGATATCTCCAACGGCGCGAGTGCCGGCGGCGTTGAGATGGATGCCCTGCGTAGTGAGCGGCTCGGCGCTGCGAGTGTAGGCATCGCGGCTGGCAGCAAAGAGATCGATGAAGGTGGACCCGTGCTCGCGGGCGAGGTCGGCGATGGTTTGGGCGTAGAGGGCAACGTCGCGGTTTCGCTCGGTGGCATTGGTCGCGCTGCTCTCCTCGACGGCGATCGGTGCGAGGAGGATAAGTTTCGCGCCCGGGTGGAGCCGCGCGATCTCGCGGAGGTAGACCTGATATTGGGAACGAAATGCGGCGAGGCCGACCGAACCGGCGAAGGACTCATTCATGCCGTAGCCGAGCACGACGACCTGCGCGGGCCAGGCAGCGAGCAGGGTCTTGAGGTGTTCGACGTAGCCTTCGGGGCGAAGGCGGTAGCCCACTTCGTCGCCCGTCCACGCGAGACTGCGGATGCGGAGTTTTTTGTCGGGGTGCGCGAGCTGCAGGCGCGCCTCGAGGTCACCGGACTCGAGCAGGCGCTCGATCATGGCGTTGCCGTAGAAGAGAATTCCGTCGCCGGGTCGAAGCGAAGCCGCGGCAGGGATGGGACGCGACGGGTTCGTGAGTTGCGCGGTGGGCTGTGCGGCGGAGAGGAGCGCGAAGGAAATCAGACCGAGGACGAGGGGGATGACCTTGGGGGCAAAGCGCATGCGGACGACCTTCGCGAAAGGCTCGGGAAGGTCAGGTCAAAACTTTCGACGTCAGGCGGCGGATGGTTCGCCCAAAAACTCAGTAAGCCGAGACGCGGAAGAGCGCGGCGGGAGCGCCGCTGGCGGGGCGCGTGAGGTGGACGGTGAGGCGGCGCGTGCGCACGGGTGCCGCGAGCGTGAGTGCGGCTTGGCTGAGATGTTGGTCGCGGAGTTCGCCGATGAGGCGGTCGGTGTCGTCGAGGACGCGGAGCGCGGGGACGCAGAAAGGCGCGACGGTCTCGGGGTTCAACATGAGCACGGTTTCGAGCGGGTGGTCGAAGTCGGCGTCGAGGTCGAATTCGAGGCGGGAAATTTTGACGGGCTCCGGCCACGAGAGCGTGAGCGTGGGCGCGGTATCGGTGAGCGCGGCGAGCCAGACGTTGGGCTGATTCGTCCGATGGCCTTCATTGAAGCCGGAGTCAACGAGCGGGCCCGCCGCGCGTGGGAGGCGGCGTTTGCGGTGTTTCATCCAAGTCGCGGGGCGGCGGCCGAGTTGTTGTGGATTGGGCTACCAGAAGACCGCCGTGCCGTCGCGCGACGGCTTAAGGCGAGCCAGCCGGATGCGGTCGTGGTGAGCGACCACGCGATGATCGAACAGTTTCGTGGAATGAACATCGAACAGCCTGCGGAACTGCCGATCTTCAATCTGCACTGGACTCCGTCTGCACCGGAGATCGGCGGGGTCGACCAATCCTACGACATGGTGGCGGCCAACGCCGTCGACCTCGTCGTGAGCCAGCTCAACGGCAACGAGACGGGCGTGCCGCCCTGGCCGCGCATGCTCCTGTTTCCCGGGCGGTGGGTGGAGGCCGCAGCTAAAGCGGTGCGCTAGCCCTGCGCGGTTCATTTTTCTTACTACGTGGGGCAACCAGTCGTCGTCACGCGTGAAACGCTCCTTCGGGCGAAACGAACGGCACCCGGTAGGTGGAAAAATCGCGGAAGTCCGTCGTCAGGACAAAGGCTCCGACACTACTTCGAACCAGCACCACCGCACAGGCGTCTGCGAAATCCATCCTTGGGGCCCACGGCTCCACCTGATCAAAAACAGCGCCGAGTCGCGCCGAGGCCATCGAGACCACTTCCAGGCGGCCCACCAGTCGCCGCAACGCCTGCACGGCCGCCAAATGGTTCTCCAGCCCATGCTGGGCTTCCGTGATCGCGGCTTCACAGGTCATAAACCGCGCCGGAATGCTGCGCAGGGCATGGACGGCCCAAGTGTGGTCGACGTCCGATCGATCGATGGCCGCCTTAAGCGGCCCGGCGTCCACGATGACTGTTCTTCTGGCGAAGGCGGCGGCGGATTTTTTCACGGATGGGAGTTGGTTCTTGATGGAGTGCCACCGCGCCGAAGACGCCCTCGAGTCCCTCGAAGGGATTGGCCGGTCCCGGCGCACGTCGTTCGAACACGTAGTCGCAGCCCTCTCCGGCGACGATGACGGAGTCGCCACGGTCTGCTGCTTCGCGGGCCTTGCGGAAACTCCGCTGGAACTCGGTAAGCGTGGTTTTCATGTGAATCTGACAATCTGATAGGAGGGGTGGTGTCAACCGAATGGACCCCGTCGAGCAGAAGCGGTCTTCCCGCCCCAATGCTCGGGCGGACAGTGCGCTAAGCGGGCCGACGCAGCGGGATCGCGACGTTGAAGCTGCGCGTGCGGTCGTCGTTCCAATCGATCTGGCGAGCCGTGGCGGCGATGCGGACGGAGTCGGCGGCGAGCAGCATCAGGAGCGAAGGGCTTTCAAACGCGTAGTAGGTGCTGTCGCGCCACGCCTCACCGCCGAAGGCCTACGGATGCTTGCCGGTGACCGAGCGGCAGTCGGGCATGGAGTCGGTGGCGTCCTGCCAGAACTGCTCCGGCCAGAGTTTTTCGGTGATCAAGAAAGGATCGGTGGAAACGGGCACGCCCTGACATTCGACGTAGTTGCGGACGGAGGCGCCGAAGATGAGCGCGACGATCCACCGGCGAAGGTGCGGGAATTTCCTCATGCGGCAGGTGGGACTGGCAGTCGATGTGGCCCGGCTTCGCCGGGGCTTCGGCGGACAAGCCGGACGGGGCCGCGGCTACGGCCGCCGTTGCGAGGGTGGTGGTCGAGATGAATTCGCGACGGGTGAGTTTCATGGGGAGGGTGGTGGCTCGCTGGAGAGCCCGCGGGTGATCGCGCGATGGTCGAGTGCGCCGAGTGGAATCGGCCGGCCGGCGGCGGTGCCAATCAGACCAAGGGTGCGGACGGCGGGAGGGGAGGCGGCCATGGGGGGACGGCGCCGACTCTTTCGGCGCATGTTCGTGCAGGCAAACTTCGAGTTTGGGGCCGGCGGAGGCAAGTTTGCGACCGTCGCGCCGGGTCGGCATCGATGCAGCGGCGGGGTTATTGCCGGCGCGGCTCGACGCGCCGTCGATCGCGCGGCGCGATTTCTTCGCTCGCGGCCGCGGGTCCGAGCCCTTAACCCGGTTTCATCCTCCGATACCCAGCAATCCCCGCTTTCTTTTGGCTCGCGTTCTTGTCGCTCGCGCCCGCGTTGCTTGTCGCCGCCGCGCCGCCGACGAATCTCGTCTTCATCCTCACGGACAACCAGGGCGCGTGGACGCTCGGTTGCTACGGCAACCCCGACATCCGCACGCCGCACGTCGACCGCCTCGCGGCCGAAGGTGTGCGTTTCAGCCGTGCGCTCAGCAGCAACCCGGTGTGTTCGCCGACGCGCGCGACTTTTCTCACCGGGCTGATGCCCTCGCAGCACGGCGTGCACTCCTATCTCGATCCGAAATTCATGATGGGTCCGCAGGCTTACAACACGATCGACGAGTTCACGTCGCTCGGCGAAGTGCTGCGCGGCGCGGGCTACACCTGCGGCCTCAGCGGCAAATGGCACCTCGGCGACAATCTCCGGCCTCACGAGGGTTTTTCGTTCTGGGTGACCAAGCCCGACGGCCACACGAACGAATTCTACAACCAGGACGTGATCGAAAACGGCGCCGTGCGAAAGGAGGCCGGCTACACCACCGAGCTCTGGACGCGCAAGGCGATCGAGTTTCTCGAGCAGAACCGCGCGCGGCCGTTCTTCCTCTTCCTCGCCTACAATGGCCCCTACGCGCTCGGCGGCCTCATGCGCCAGCCGCCGCGCAACCGCCACGCCGAGTATTACCGCGGCAAGAAGTTCGCGAGCTTCCCCGTCGAGCCGATGCACCCGTGGCAGAATGCCAACAAGGCGTTTCACAACACGCAGCTCGCGATGGAGCGCACCGCGGCCGAGGTGAGCGGCGTCGACGACGGCGTGGGCGACGTGATGGCCGCGCTCGAGCGCCTCGGCCTCGATGACAACACGCTCGTGGTCTACGCCTCCGACCAGGGCTGGATGGGCGGGCAGAACGGCATGTGGGGCATGGGCGATCATTTCCGGCCGATCGGGGCGCACGATTTGATGATGCAGATTCCGCTCATCTTCCGGCAGCCGGGTCGCATCCCGGCGGGGCGAACGAGCGATCTCATGGTGAGCAACTACGATTTTCTGCCGACGGTGCTTACGCACCTCGGCCTCGGTGACAAGATGCCAACGTCGCCGCGCTCCCCCGGACGTGATTTCTCCCGCGCGATCCGTGGCGAGCCAGTCGCCGCGTGGGACAACACCGTCTTCTACGAGATGGAAACGATGCGCGCCATCCGCACCGAGGGCTGGAAATATGTCGCGCGGCAGCCCGCCGGCCCGTTTGAGCTCTACGACATGGCGCGCGATCCCATGGAGCGCGCGAACCTTTTTGGCCAGCCTGGCACGGAGTCCCGCCGCGCCGAACTTGCCGCGCGGCTCGACGATTTCTTCGGGCGCTACGCCGATCCGAAATACGACATCTGGAAAGGCGGCGTTTCCAAGGCCGCACGGCGCACGCCGTGAGGCGGCCGGAACCACGGCGGGAAACGCTCGCGGGCTACTGCAGCACGCGAAACATGCTCGAGTAGTCGTCCGTCCAGAGCGGGAGTTGGTTCGGTGGGGCGGGCGGGCTCGCGGCGCTGCGCAGGGCGGAGCGCGCCATGAACTCCTGGTTTTTGCTGAGCACCATCCACGTGTTGCCGTAGAGCCACCATGCGCCCTCATCCTCATCGTCGCTGGCGCCGTCTTCGCACTCGATGTGGTGCGACTGGAACTGGAAGGCGCGCGCGGCGTTTTCGATGACGGGCCGCAGGTTGAGGTAGCGGTTGGAAATATTCACGAGGATCACGCCGTCCGGTTTCAGGTGGCGCTGGTAAATCGCGAAAGCTTCCTGCGTCAGCAGATGCACGGGCACGGCGTCGCTGCTGAACGCGTCCATGATGAGGAAATCAAAATTCTGCGGCGGCTCGCGCTCCATTGAGAGGCGGGCGTCGCCCATGATGACGTCAATCTGGGCGAAGCTGGTGGCGAGGTAGGTGAAGGGTTTTTCGGCGAGGCGCTTCACGGCGGGATCGATTTCGTAGATACGGAGGGAGTCGCCCGGCTGGCCGTAGGCCGCAATGGTGCCGACGCCGAGACCGAGCAGGCCGATGCGCTGGTTCTGCTGGCGGGGAAAATTTCGCAGCGCGAGGCCCAGCCCGCTGCGGGGGCCGAAATACGAGGTAATCATCCGGTCGCGGTCGCGCGCCACCAACTGGATGCCGTGGGTGATCCGGCCGTGGAGCAGCGAGCGGTAGCGGAATTCGGGATTGGCTTGCTCGTATTCCTGGACCGAGAGGACGCCGTAGAAATTGCGCAGGCTCAGCAGGGAGTGATCCGACGACTTGCGAATTTGCAGGCCAAGGGCCGCCACGAGGATGCACCAGCCGGCGCCGAGCAGGCCGCACGTGAGGCGGTGCCAGTTCAGCGGCGCCGCGCGACGCCGGAAATAAATTCCCCCGGCGACCAGCAGGCCCGCCAGCGCCCAAACCGGCCAGTGCAAGCCGGCGAGCGGCGAGGCCGGCCAGAAACGCTCCGGACCGGAGTAGGTCACGACCCCGCGGCGCTGCGCCCATCCAATTCCAAGCTCGAGGGCTCGGTCCGCGCCGTAGGTCGCGGCCAGCGCCAGCAACGCGGCGAGCGCGCGCCAGCGTCGCGGACTCAACTGGGCCCGGCCCCGGGCCAGCATCACCAGCAGCAACAGCGCGAGCAGCGCGAGGCTGAGATGGATTTCGTAGAAATTGTTGAAGACCGCCGGGGCCACGAGCGCGACGAACAACCCGCCCGTCGCCCCGCCCGCCGCAATCATGAGATAGAACGACGTGAGCTGCCGGGGGTGCGGCTTCAGGCGGTAGAGCTCCCCGTGGCAAATCATGCAGCCGACCAACAGCGCCGCCGAAAAAATCCCGATCTGGCGCATGATCGGCAGGTCGGTGTCCGCGAAGAGCGCGTGACACGCGGCCACCAACGCCGCGACCAGCAGGAGCGTGAACCAGAACCGGGAATACCAGGGTGGGCGCTCGAAACAGATGATGAACGAGACCAGATAGAGCGCCAGCGGCAGCACCCAGAGAAACGGGATGACCGCGATGTCCTGGCAGATCTTGTTCGTCACGGCGAGCAGGAGCACCGAGGCGCACGCCGGCAACACGAGCCAGAGCGCGCGCTGTCCCGGGGTCGGCGGCGCGCCGGGGTCAGAGGCTTCGTGCAATTCCGTCGCCGCCGTTTCCGCGGGCAGCCGCCACACGCGCCACGCGCAGACGCTGGCGCACAACACGTAAAACCCGAGTCCCCACGACCAGAAGCGCGCCTGAGCGAGTCGCGTGAAATTGGTCTCGAAGTAAAACGGGTAGCTAATCAACGCGAGCAATGAACCGACATTGGAGAGCGCGTAGAGCCGGTAGGGTGAGGCGCCGGGCGCGGTCCGCCGAAACCATTCCTGCATGAGCGGCCCAGTGGCCGACAGCACGAAATACGGCAGCCCAAGACTGACCGTGAGCAGCGCGAGAATTTGCCACGCCGGATCGCCGCCAGCGGTGGGTTTCCAGGCATCGCCCGGCGTGATCGGCAGCGCCGCCAGCGCCGCGGCGAGCAAAATGAGATGCAGGATCGCCTGCCGTCGAGGCGGAAGATACCGGCTGACCGCATGCGCATAGGCGTAGCCGCCGAGCAGCAGCAGCTGGAAAAACAGCATGCACGTCGTCCACACGCCCGGTCCGCCGCCGAACCACGGCAGGATGTATTTCCCGATCAAGGGCTGGACTTGGAAGAGGAGAAACGCACCCGTGAAGATAGTGAGGGCAAAGGCGGGCATGGCGGAGGGGTGCCCAACGTGCGGGGAAGTGCGCCGAAGATGAAGCGCAAAGACGCCAGCGCGCGGCCGGGGCAATCTGTCTGCCGCCGGGTTTGAAATTTTCCTACCCAACAATTTTCCTACCCCAATTCCGTCCGATCGGATCGCAGAAAAAAGGGTAGGAATATTTTGTTGGTAGAAAAATTGTCAGAACTGAACCGCGTGCAGGAAATACAAGCCTTTGGTGCGACTTCGGACGCAGAGCGCGCCGTTGGCTCAGG
>SIBG01000130.1 GCA_009695305.1 Opitutus sp.
TGCGATTCGCGCGCGGCACCAGGTGCTGGCGCGGCGAGCTGCGTTTGGAGTTCGCTCCAGCGCGGATCGTCGCCCGCGACGGTGGTGGCGGCGTCTACGCCGCGGACGTTCAGTTTGAACGCCACCACGACGTCCACCGGCGGCAGGCAGCTCTCTTCGTTGCACGCCTGGTAGCCGACGGTGAGCGCCGCGTCGTGCAGTCCCGGCTTCAAGTCGGCAGCGGCCTTGAGTGGCACATCGATCCAGGCGCGGCCCTCGAAGGTGGAAACGTCCATGTCGAAACTTCGATCGAAGTGCTTGTCGGCGGGCGAGGTTTTCAGCGCGCCGGCCAGTGAGAGCACGGCGGTCGTTTTGACGGCGACGGAGGTGGGGATCGGGCCGGCGCCGCGGGGACTCAGATCCGGGAGCGTGGAATAAATGTGATAGGGCACCTCGATTTCGACGTTGAGGCGGAGCGTGGCGGTGCCGCCGGCGGCGATGGCGACAGTCGGAGACGCGGGCGTGACTTTGACCGGGTCTTGGGCGTGCAGAGCGGGCGCAGATCCAAACAAGCCGATGATTAACCACAGAGACACAGCGGCACGGAGCATGGAGGTAGGGCAGAAAAATGGGGTCAGAAAGATGAAATCATAAGACAGAGATTTATTTTTCTGCCCCCATCTTTCTGCCAGTCGTCGGTTGTTTGGATAAAAAGCCGGTCGATTCATGGGAGGTGTTTTTCGAGCAGCGCCGCGAGGGTCGCCCCACGGGCATCCCGGGAAATAATTTTCCCATCGGCTCCGATGAGAATGCAGGTCGGGTAGAGGTTCACATGGATCACATCGACGGCGACGCGCTCGATGCTCTCCTGGGTCGCCTGCAGCCATTTGTGGCCGGCCTTCGCGATGAAGGCGCGCGCGGTGGCAGTGGCGGCGACGTAACCCTCGGGCGTCAGTTTGCCGGAGGTTTTCTCCATATTCATGCTGATGACCTCAAAACCGCGCGGGTGGTATTTTTCGTAGAGCGGATCGAGGTGTTTCATCTCCTCGATGCACGGCCCGCACCAGGTGCCCCAGAAATCGAGCAGCACGACCTTGCCCTTGTAATCGGAGAGCTGGTGTTTGCCGCCGTCGAAATCGACGAAGGCGAAATCCGGCATCACTTGGCCCGGCAACGCATCGAAGCGCGTGTAATCTGCCACCGGGCGCTCCTCGACCACAATCTCGCCGGTTTTCATGTCGATCGACTTGAACGCTAGGTAACGCGCGCCAACGCGAAACACGGCAACCTTGCCGGAGCCGTTCTCCGTTTCACCCAACGACGCCTCGAACTCGCCGTTGAAATTCGCGTCCATCGAGATCCGCTGATTCGCGGGATCGATCGCGATGTCGGCGGGCTTGGGCGCGAACATCACCCGCATCGCCCTGCCCTCCACGTCGACCGACCCGGTGAAGTGGATGTTGAAATTGTAGACCAGCGACGTGACGGTCGTCGGCAGCACCGCGGCCGGGGGCGGGGCCGGCGCAGCAACCGCGCCCGGTGGCGTCCGGCGGGGCTGCGGTTTGGAGGAATACTCAAAGCGAATCGGAAATTCCCGGTAAATGCCGTTCTCCCACGGCAGCCCAAAGCTCACGTCGTTTTTCCCATCGACGAACGGCCATCGTTCGTCGTCGCCGAATTTGCCGTCGCCGTTCCGATCAAGCCAGAGCGTCTTTTCACCTTTCGCGGTGGCCACGACCGCGAGCAGGTAGGTCTTGCCCTTGATGTTGAGCGGCCGGCTTAGCGTCCAGACCTTGTCGTCGGAACCTGGCGCGACCGGGAGCGCCGCGACGATTTCAGCCGAGGCCGGCACGACGGCCGAGAGTGCGCGCGTCCCCATTTCGACCTTGGAGTCGAGCTTGCCGCGAAATTCGGCGGCGGTGAGCGAGGCCGCGAGCGCGAGAAGCACGAGAAGCAGTTTCATGAATGGTGGAGCGGGGCGGCCTCGCCGCGCTTGGTCGGTTAGGATTTTGCCGTCGCGAGGAGCGCTTCGATTTGGAGTTCGAGTTCGCGCTCGGCGGTCAGGCTGTTCACCGGCGGCGGCTCGTAGTAGATGCGGCCGTTGGGACCGTAGAGGAAGTTCGAGGGGAAGCCGCGGACCTTGTAGGCTTTGACGACTTCCTCGGTGCCCTTGAGCGGCATGAAGCCGAGCTTCCAGCCCTTGATGAGCGGCATCACCCACTCGTCCTCGGGCGGATGGCCGTTGATGGCGAGAATCTCGAAGCCGCGGCCCTGGTATTTTTCGAGCACGCTCTGGAGAAACGGGAACTCGCCGCGGCACGGGCCGCACTTCGGATACCAGAAATTCACGAGCACGACGCGGCCCTTGAAGTCGTCCAACGCCACCGGCTGGCCGGTCGCATAATTCACGAGTGAAAACGGCACCCCGGGTCTTGCATCGGCCGCGCGGCGCGCCAGCACCTCGCCATCAATCTGAGCCACCGTCTTACCGAGTTTTTTTCCGTAGGAACGCAGCGCCGCTTGCACCTCGTCGTTCGGGCTCTTGATGGATCGGACCAGCAGGCCGTCGTAGGCCCGGGCCGTTTGCGCGCCACCATCGAGCGCCTTCGCGCGCGTGAGGTCGAGGGTGCGACGATCGACGCCGTAGCGCGGGAGCACAATCTGATCGAGCGCGGCAAGCACCTCGGCGGATTTGCCCTGCGCGATGAGACCGTCGGACTCGATCACGGCCTGCGCATAGGCCACCAGCACCGGCCACACTTTGTTTTCCGGGCTCAGTTTCACCATCTCCTGCGCCAGCGCGAGCGCCCGCGGACGATCCGTCGAGAGGTAAATCGAAAACAGCGCCGGCAGCGACCCCACGGAGGCCTTGGCAAACTTGTCGTGCAGCAACTCGAGTATCGCGCGACTCTTCTCGATCGTGCGGGCCCGCGTCGCCAGATAGGAGATGATGCTGGCGGCGCCATCCGGGAAACGTTGCGCCATTTCCATCCCCAGTTCGACCGCGTGATCGATATTTTCCTCGTGCCACGCGCCGACGAGGTGGCGCCAAAGGGAAATGTTGTCGGGCTCGGCATCGACCGCCTTGCGGTGCAACTCGCGGCTGCGCGCCAGTTCGCCTTTTTCCTCGGCGCTGATGGCGAGCATGTCCCAGGCGTTGCCCAGCTTCGGATTGAGTTTCACCGCCTGCTCGTAGCAGCGGACGGAGCGCTCGGGGTCCTTGTAGTCGTAGATCTGGCCGAGGGCATACTGGTAGATACCCCGGTCGGGGTGATCTTTCGCCCACTGCTGGTAAAGCGCCTCCATCTCCTTGGCGGATTTTTCTCCGGCGGCCTTCTTTTCCTCCTCGGTGCCGGGCGCGCGGCTGGCCGCGACCGACGAATAGAGGATGAAGTATTGATGGGCTTCGGCGTAATCCGGATCGAGGTCGATCGCCCGGCGAATTCCGGCGACCGAGGCCTTGATGTCCGCCGAGAACAATTCGCGGGCCTGGTCGAATGCGGCTTTGGCCGCGGCTCTCCGCTCAGCCGCCGGGGGCGCTGGCTGCGCCAACACCGCGGCGGAGAAGAGCAGGGCAACGGCAACGGAGGCAGTGGTTTTCATGGGCGGTGGGACGGGGCGGGGATCAGGCAAGACGGACCGGAAGGTGCAACGGTGCGCCGGGGCGAAACCGACGGACGGTTCAGCCGGTCGGAGGCAAACGGAGCGGGCGCACGATGATGGTGGCGCGCGCCCCGGGAAATTCGGGAGCGAGGCTTAGTTGCCGCCGCCGGCCGCGGCGCTGGCGGAATCGAGGCCGAGCAACTTTTTCACGAGGGGCTCGAGCTTTTCGCCCCGGGCGCTCGTTTCGATCAGCTTGCCTTCCTTATCGAGGAGAAACATCGCGGGAATGCCGCGGATGTTATACATGCGGCCATACTCGTTTTCCCAGTAGTTGCCGTCGAACTGTTGCGGCCAAGGCATGTTTTTCTCTTTGGCAAACGCCAGCATCTTGTCCTTCGCCTTGGTTTTCTTCTCGGCGATTTGCTCCGGCGTATCGAGCGACTTGCCGGCATTGCGGGGAATCTTGAGCGCGGCCTCGTCGATGATGCTGGAATTCTCGAACGAGATGCCGATGACCTCGAAGCCCTTCGCGTGATATTCATTGTAGACGCGCGTGAGATTCGGGATCTCCGCGATGCAGGGGCCGCACCACGTGGCCCAGAAATCCACGAGCACGACCTTGCCGCGCAGTTTCGCGAAATCGACTTCGCGGCCGTCGGCCGCGGTGAACTTCATCTCGAGCGGAGTCGTGCGCATCTCCGCGACGCGCAATTCGCCGGCCGCCTGACGGGAGGTTTCGGGATTGGACGAACCAGTGAGGTTCTTGAGGAACGCGGCGCCCGCCGCCGGATCGGCTTTGGCGAGGAGCTTGGCATAGCCGAGATCGAGGCCCGCCAGCGCTTTCGACTGCGGGAATCGCGCGGCCAGCGCGTCGATTTTCGCGCGCACGGCGGCGGCGTCGGGAGTCGCCGCCCGCGTCTGGGCGGAAACCTCGATGGAAGCCTGCGCGCCGAGGATACTCTCGCGCACGGAGTCCTTCAGGTCGGACTTGGCCAACTCCGCGGCGAGCCGGTCGTTGAAGGCCTTGGTGTGTCCGGCACGATCCGCCGCGGGGAGGCGGCCGGCCGTGCTGCCCATTGCAGAGAGCAGGCCGTTGACGCCCGAGTGTTCCGGGAAATTGAAGAACAGGTTGAAGCCGGCCTCCAGCACCTTGGCGCTTTCCGGGGTCCGGGAGTTGATGGCATCGCGGGCGGCATCGAAGGCGAGGTCGGCGGGGGATTTTTCTTTGGCGGCGGGGGTGTCAGCCGCGTGGGTAAACGAAGCGGCCGCGAGCGCCGCGAGGAGGAGGAGTGTGCGTTTCATGGGAGGGATATTTCGGGGAAGAAAAGACTTTTTGACCACGGATTGCACGGATTAATACCGATCAATTCGGGGCTGGATCCGGGTTCATCCTTCAGCTCCGCGGTGAATCCCGCTGGGCAGGATTACTCACCGCGGGCGCCGGCGTCGGCTTTGAATTCGGCGAGGCGTTTTTCCTCGGCGGTCCTGGCGTAGCCCGCGGCGGAGGCGGCGACGACTTTCGTCTGGATTTCAACGGCGGTCTTGGTGTCGCCGCGAGCAAACGCGACCTCGGCCTTAGCCGAGAGCGCGACCGGGTCGGAGTTTTTGGAAACCTCGCACGCGGTGTCGGCCATCTGCGCCAGCACGTTGAGCGGAAGCTTGAGCGCGGTCTTTTCGTCTGCTTCCCGCTGCTTCGCGCGGGCGGGGGCGGCGGCCTGCCGCTCACGCTGTTTCGGCGTCAGGCTGGCGAGGAACTGCTCCCGCTGCTTGACCCGCGCGGCCTCTTGTTCTTCGCGCAGCTTGCGCTGTTCTGGCGACAAGGTGCTCGGATCCGGCGGCGGCGGCGCTGGCGGAGTTGCGCGCGAACGGAGCTGCGCGCGGACGATGGCGGCGATGTCGGCCGGGTTGCCCTCCTCGCGGGCGGCGGCGATCATGGCTCTGGCCGTGGCCATGAATTCTCTGTCGTCGCGCGCGAGGCGGGCCTTGCCGAACTTCACGTCGAGCATCCGGTGGGCGAGGAAGGGAAACTCCTTTTCCATCGTGGCGTAATTGGCCTGAAACTCCGCGTAACTGCCGGTGTCGAGCACATCGCCGTAAAGATCGGCGGAGCGGCGGAGTTTCTTGTAGCCCTCGGCGCTGTCCCACGTGCCGGCGAGCACCTGCTGGATCGCGTCATCCATGTAGTAGGGATGGAAGTTCACGGCGAGGCGGCCTTCGCGATCGATGAGGAACGCATGCGGGATGCCGCCCATCGTGTTCATCCACGATTTGTAGGTGGCCTTGTCGGAGGTGTCGTAGGCGACGTGATAATTCATGCGATCGCCTCGGCCGGCGACGAACTCGCGCACCATCTCGAGCGTGTTGCCTTCCTTGCGCTGCGTCGTTTCACCGGCGGCGACATCGGGGTTACTGAAGCCGATGACGACGAGGCCGTCCTTCCCGTATTTTTTCTGCATCGCATTCAGATGCGGAATATTTCCGATGCACGGGCCGCACCACACCGCCCAGAACTCCACGAGGTAGACCTTGCCTTTCTCGAGCTGCGGAATCGGCGCACCCTTCACCCACTCTGATATTTGGAGCGGCGGAGCAAGTTCGCCGGCCTTGAAACCGGCTTCGCGTTTCGGCGGCGTGGGGGTCTGGGCAAGGGCGGGGGCGCAGGCGACGAGGAGCGCGGCGGCGAGGGTGAGGTTTTTCATGGGAAAGATTTCGACACAGTGATCACAGAAATAGAGAGGACGTATGGCAGAAAAATGGGGTCAGAAAAATAGGGACCGACGGTAGCCGGGCATCTTTCTGACATTTGATGGTGGTGCTTTCGGATTCTTGAAATGCGGAGGTCGGAGAGTGAGCGGAGAAGGTTTCCAATCCATTTGACCGCGGATTTGGAGCCCGGTCGCTCCGCTCGGTATCACAGATGGCGTGGATGGCCCGAGATGGTTGGGTCTTTATCCGCGATATCCGCGTCCTCCGCGGTTAACAATGTCGGGTTGATTGCGTTGGTCATCTGTTCGCCCGGCTCGAAGCTGACGCTCGTCGCGAGGGTGAGAGATTTTTGGTTTGGGAAACGGTTACAGAGTCTTCTTGATTTGGAGGTAGACGAAGCGCATGCGCGGGTCGTCGTAACGGCTGTAGAAGCCGGTGCTGTCGGTGAAGAATGGCGGATCGGTGTCGAGGGCATTGATGGCGCCGACGCGGATTTCGCTCGCGTTGAGCCAGCTCCGCCAGCCTTTCGCGCCCATCGAGCCGGCGGGGAATTTGTAGCCGATCTGGGCGTCGAAAATCGTCGAGTGCGGAATCTTGTAGCCGTCGAGACCGGTGGCGGTCGGGAGCGCGGGCGTGACGGCGGTGGTCGAGGCGAAATACGAGTTGGTGTATTTCATCGTCACACTCGCGAAGCGATTGCCCTTCTGCCACGCGAGGGTCGTATTGCCGCGGAAACGGAGGGGGTTGTTCTGCACGTCGGCGAACTCGATCGCGCCGGTGCTGGCGCGCACCTTGGTCTTGTGGTGGTTGTAGTTCGTCAGCGAGGTGTTCCAATTGAGCTGGCCGATGGTCTCGGCCGGCACGGGGAGCCGGTAGCTCCAGCGCACGTCGAAGCCGTTCTGCCACACCGAGGCGAGGTTGATGCGGGAGAGATCGAGCTTGGTGATGGCGCCGAGGAAACCGTTGGAGACATCGGTGGCGGTGGGCGTGGCGCGCTCGACGCGGCCCTCGTAGTCGTTGGGGAAGTTGAGCACGTCGGCGGCGATGGGCGTGGCGACGGTGTCGCGGCGCTTGGTCTCGAAATAGTTCACCGTGAGCTGGAATCCCGGCATGAACCGCGGCCGGAGGATCACGCCGAAGCTCTTCGAGCGGCCGGCCTCGGTGCGGAGCAGCGGGCTGCCGCCGGAGATAAACGTGGGGATCAACGTGGGGATCGCCACCCCGCCGCGCCGCGGATCGTTGATGCTCTGGTTGGAGTTCGTCGTGATGGTGGGCCGGGCGATGTTTGCCGCCGACGTCGGCGTGAAGCCCTCGGTCAGCGAGGCGCGGAGCGTGATGTCCGGAATGAGCGCGATGGAGCCAGAGACGGTGTTCGTGATCGTGTTGCGCGAATGGTTGGTGGTGTTCCAGCGGCGGCTGGCGCCGATTTCGGCCGCGTGAATTCCGAACCGGCGCCATTTCTTGCTGAAGACCGGCGCCGTGGTTTCGACGTAGGCCGCCGGCGAAGTCTCCGATGACGGCGTGTAGGAAGGCTGCAGCGTCGTGAGACCGGTGGACGAGATCATGCCCGGCGCGATCGGGATGTATTGCGCGGTGCGCTGGTCGTCCCAGCGGATTTCACCGCCGGTCGACATGCGCCACGGGCCGGCGGGCAACGGATAGAGATCGCCGACGAGGCGGAGGGCGACCTGGGCGTTGCGGTTGTAGAACGAATTGAGCCGGTCGTAGATGAAGAGATTCGACTCGGTGGCGTCGCTGATCGGGCTGGCCGTGTGATCGGCGAAGAGGTTGTAGACGGCCCAGCGCGAGGCGAGCGAGGTGGGGGCGACGCCGGCCGGGGTGTCGGTCGTGCCGGCGCGGTTCAGGTAGGTGCTGAGGTTGTTTTGCGGGTTGTGGGCGTCGGAGAAGAGGCGCTGGTATTGACCGGAGACGTCGAAGGTCCACTCCCAGTCGCGCCAGGTCTTGCCCTTGAAACCGAAGGTGAGGCGGGCGTCGTTGCGCGCCTGGAAGGAACTGGGGTCGCGGATGTCGGGCGTGTCGAAGAGCACGGTGATTGGAATGCCCACGAAGCCCGGCGTGACACTGGTGCGGAACGGATTGTTCGGATCCGTGGCCGTCATCGAGTGCGTCAGGAATTGCGGGAAGCGGTAGTTCTGCCGCTGGTAGGCGAGGTTCGACTCCAAGTAGAACGAGAGCTTGTCGGAGAACGTGTGCTCGAACTGGGTCTGGAGGGCGTAGTTGTCCTGTGGGCGGTAGAGGACGGAGCGGTTGTAGCGCGGCTCGAGATCGGCGGTGCCGGCGGTGGACGCGAACGAGGCCGGTGTGAGCGCGGTGGCGGTCGCGTTGGTGAGGCCGTTGGGGATTGCAGCGTAACGGGCGGCGGTGTTGCCGGGGATGTTGAGGCCGCCGGTCGCCGCGGTGATCAGAATCGTGCCGGGGGAGCCGGCGAAGCCGCGGAGGGTGACGGTCTCGAACGGCGAGGTGCCGTTGGCATTGCGGAAGGTGGTGTTCGGTCCGTATTTCGCGAATGCCTTTTGCAGGAAGTCGCGCTGGCCGAGCAGCACGGGCTCGCGCTTGGAGTAGTCGAGGGAAAGCGTGAGCTTTGACTTGCCGCCGTTAAAGCTGCGGCCTTCGAGGATGGTGGCGCGATACTCGGTGCCGCCGCCCTGCGTGGACGTGCCGAAGTAGGTTGTGAGATCGCGCGTGCCGTATTCCTTGCGAAGGATGATGTTCACCGCGCCGCCGATGGCGCCGCCGCCGTAGATGGCGGAGGCGGCCTCGGGGAGGATCTCGATGCGCTCGATCATGCCGAGCGGGATCCGGGAGATGTCGGGGCCGCCGACGTTGCTGCCGGCGCCGAGGCGGCGGCCGTTGATGAGGACGACGGTCTGGGCGGTGCCAAAGCCGCGGAGGTTGACGGCGGCGGTGGAGTAGGTCTGGCCGCCGGAGACTTGAGGATTGCCGACGGCGCTTTGGAGGATGTTGCCGTAGTTGGTGGCTTCGGGAAGATTGCGGAAGAGCTCCTCCATGCTGGTCGCACCCATGAGATCGATTTCGTTGCGATCGATCACGTTGTAGGGAAGCGGCGAGTCCTCGTCGGTGCGGAAGAGGCTTTTGTTGTTGAGGCCGTCCACCTTGGTCGAGGAGACCTCGAACTTGTCGAGTTGCACGGCACCGCCCTTGATCGCTGTGGCGGCGGGGGAAGGAGCCGGAGCGGTCTGGGCGAGCACCTGCACGGCTGCCGACATCATGCCGAGGACCACAAATAGTAGGATTTTTTTCATGGCGGAGTAAGGAAAGAAAACTAGCTCACAGGCTCTTCTTGATTTGCACGTAAAGGTAGCGCTGGCGCGGATCGGCGTAGCGGCTGTAGAAACTGGAGCCGTCGGACACCATCGGAGGCTGGCGGTTGAAGACGTTGAGGCAGCCAAGCGTCCATTTCGAGCCGCTGATCCAGTTCCGCCAGCCCTTGGTGCCCGTCTGGAAGGCGAAGTTGTGGCCGACGAGCATATTGAACGTGACCATCGAAGGAATGTATTCGCCGTCCACGCCGCTGGCGGTCGGGAAGAGCGCCGAGGTCGAGGTGGTGGCGTTCTTGAACTTGTCGGTGTAGTTCGCCTGCAGGCCGGCATTCCAGCTGCCGCGCATCCAGTTGATCTGGGCGTAGCCCTTCCATTTGAGGGGATTCGTGCCGCTGCTGGCACCGACGATATTGAGCTTCGGCCCGATGGGCAGGGCCTGCGTGCGAAACGAGTTGGTGAAGGTCGTGCTGGTCGTCACGGTCAACTCGCCCCACCCCGGCTGCGGCAGCTTCACGTGGTAGTTGAACCGGGAGTCGAACCCGTCCGTGTTCACCTGGGCGATATTGATGCGCTGGGTGTTGACGGTGAGGATCGGGCCGCCGGTGTAGCCGAGAGCCTGGTCGGCCGCGGTCAGCGGGCCGCGCTCAATGCGGCCGGGGTAGTTGGCGGGAGTCAGCAGCATCGCGGCGAGCGTGGGCGACCCCATCGTGTTATACTGCTTGATCCGCCAGTAATCGATCTGCCATGCGAGACCCTTGAGGAACCGCGGGGTGAGGATCACGCCGATGTTTTTGGAGCGGCCGGATTGCGCTTTGAGTTCAGGGTTGCCGCCCGAGATCTGCGTGGGGATGACGATGGTCTGCGGGTTGTTGCCACGCGTCGGATCGGTGACGGATTGCGTCACATTGACCGTGGTCGTCGGCGGCGCGTAGTTGGCAGCGGGCAGGAGGGCGAAGCCCTCGGTCAGCGAGAAGCGGAAAGCGATGTCGCTCGTCAGGCCCAGCGAGGCGGAGAGCGTGCTCGTATTGGCGGCGCGCACATGGTTAGGCCGGTCCCACCGGGCGCTAGCGCCGAACTCGAACGAGTGCAACGGCACGGGATGGAAGTTTTT
>SIBG01000131.1 GCA_009695305.1 Opitutus sp.
CCCGAGGTCGCGTGGCAGCGCGTGCCCGCAAAATACCGCCAGTGGATTCAGGAAAACAACATTCGCATCTACATCCTCCCCGGTTTCGATATCGCCAAGAAAGCGACCAACCAGACCGAGCTGCAGCTCCGCATGCAGGGAAATTCCTTCCTCGGCGCCTTCTTCCGGGTGTCGCCGTTCCTGAAAACCTTTGGGATTTCCGAGGAGCAGTTCACCAAAGTCGTGCACAAACAGTATGTGAAGAAGTTCGGCCGCTTCGGCGACGCCGTCGTCGCGTCGAACATGACCGTCATGACTGAGGGCTTCTCCCGCGTCACCGAAATCAAAATCGGCCGCAGCGATGATCCCGACCGCTCTTCGATGCGCAACCCAATGCTCGCGCCCCTCGGCGAGCATCACTTCGAGCCCACCGCCGGCTGCGGCTCATCCGGCTGCGGCAGCATCCCGATGCCCGCGGCGCAGCCCGCCCGTGCGCCGTTCCAGACGCTCGCGAAGTTCGACTCCGAGTTCCGCGCCGGCCTCGGCTATCACCAGCCCGCGGGTGCGCTCGCGTCCGTCGGTGTGATCGGCTCCGGCTCGGGCGCCACCCAGTCCAAATACGTCGCCCGCCGCGAGACGCCCGTCTACATCGCCGAGAACTGCACGCAGTGCATGGAGTGCATCACGGCGTGCCCCGACACCGCGCTCCCGAACATGGCGCAGGAAGTCAGCGTCGTTCTCAAAACCGCCGTCAACAATTACGTCACCGATCGCGGCCAGCGCCAGATCTTCGGCGCCGAGATCGCCGGCCTCGAACAGCGCGCCCGCGCGAAAATGAACGAATCCGTCAAGGCGAAGACCAACGTGCCGTTTCAGGATATCATCCGCGCGGAAGTCGGCGCGCTCACCACGATCTCGGCCGAAGCAAAGGCCGAGTTCACCGGCATCATCGACAAACTCCCGCTCTCCTACAGCAACGTCCCCGCGATCTTCCGCTCCCTCGAAGCGAAGACCGCCGGCGCGGGCGGCCTGTTCTCCATCTTCGTCTCCGATCTCTGCAAGGGCTGCGGCGAATGCGTGCAGGTCTGCGGCGATCACGATGCCCTCCGCATGACCCGCGAGACCGAGGAGCTCAACGCCGACCTCACCACCGCCCAGGTCTTCTCGCGCCTCCTCCCCGACACCCCACAGAAATTCCTCGGCCTCTACAACGACGGCGACGCCGCCAGCTCCCGTGAGGCCGCGCTCCGCAATCACCTCATGGTCCGCCGCAACTACGAGGCGCTCGTCTCCGGCGACGGCGCCTGCGCCGGCTGCGGCGAAAAGAGCATCCTCCGCTCCGTGGCGAGCGTGACGGAAGCCTACATGCGGCCACTCTATCACAAGAAAGCCGACCGCCTCCGCGCCAAGGCCGCGCGCCTCAGCCAAGAGGGCAGAGAAAAACTTTCCGCCCTCAAGGCCCGCAGCGAAAAAGAATACGATCTCTACCGCCGGACCTTCGCCCACGTCATCGTCGGCCTCGGCGGAGAAAACGACGAGGATACCGCCGTCCGCATCGCCGCCTACGAGGCGAAGCACGGCGCGATCGACGACGCGCAGCTCATCGGCGGCCTCATCGCCGTGTTAGAGCAAAATGCGTTTAATCACAAAGAACTCCAGTCCATCGACGGCCGCCGTGCGAACGGCATGTCCGTGATGATGATGGGCGCGAGCACCGGCTGTAACACCGTCTACGGCTCCACGCCTCCGGGAAATCCGCACCCCTATCCGTGGATGAACTCGCTCTTCCAAGATGGTGCGACGATCTCGTGGCTCATGGCTGAGTCCGTCATCGTCAACCACGCCCGCAGCTCCGTCTCCCCCGAGCGCATGGTCGATGCCCTCCTCGACCGCACGGAAAATGTCGCCAGCGAAGCCGAGTATTTCACCCTCACCCGCCTCGACGACGCGCTGATGACCGAGCAGGAAATCCGCGAGCTCCCGAAAGTCTGGGTCATCGGTGGCGACGGCGCGCTCGGCGACATCGGCTTCCAAAACGTTTCCAAGGTGATCCTCCAGAACCGCCCGAACGTAAAGATGCTCATGCTCGACACGCAGGTCTACTCCAACACCGGCGGGCAGAATTCCGATTCGTCCACGATGCTCGGCGGCTACGACATGAACCAGTTCGGCGCCGCGTCGCAGGGCAAGTTGATCGAAAAGAAGAACGTCGCCGAGGCGTTCACCAGCGGCCACGGCTCGCCATTCGTCGCGCAAGTCTCGATGGCAAATGCCGCGAAGCTCTACAAGGCGCTCCTCGACGGGCTCGAATACCGCGGCACCGCGTTCTTCCAAAGCTACACCACCTGCCAGCCCGAGCACGGCGTCGGCGACAACATGAGTGCCGATCAGGCGAAGATGGTGCGCGATGCCCGCGGCATGCCGGAGTTCGTCTTCAACCCGCGTCGCGGCGAATCTTCGCAGGAGATGCTCGATCTCAAGGGCAACCCGAGCGTCGACCGCGACTGGTGGCGCACGAAATACGCGAGCACCGGCGAGGAATACAATTTCGGCGTCGCGCACTGGGCGCTCACCGAAGGCCGCTTCCGCAAGCATGTGAAACAAATCAAGGAGGAGGAAGCCGCGAAGCTCATGTCCTTCGACGACATCCTGTTCTTCATCACGCAGGACGACGTGATTCACCGGCGCGTGTTCGACCCGAAGCACCGCAGCTTCGTCCCGAACTTCGGCACCTACATCAAGGTCGAGACCGCGGGGAAATTCAAATTCTACGCCGTCACGCGCCAGATGGTCCTCTTCGCCGTCGAACGCCGCAAAGCCTGGCGCATGCTCCAAAGCAAAGCCGGCGTGGTGAACAAAGACTACGCCGCGCAGAAGGCCTTCCTCGCGAAACTCGACAAAAACGAAATCCCCCTCGCCGAGGCGAAGATCCGCGTCAAGGACCTCATCGGAGCCGAACTCGCCGCGGTGAAGTGATCCCCCTGTAGGAGCGGGTTTACCCCGCGATTGGTTTGCCCCTTCCTCCGCAAATCGCGACCCAACCATCGCGGGATAGACCCGCTCCTACAGCCGATCACCAGCCCCCGCACCGCCGGACGCGGACATGAAACCCTCCGTCGCGGTCGATGGCCGTCGCCGGGAGCGGAATATTTTCTCATCCTCTGCACCCATGATCGTCGCCCCGGCCTAACGGAATCCTTGGTCGGCCGTGCCATCCTCGCGCACGCGCCTCACCTCACCGCGGAAGGCCTCTGGCACCTGCGAACCGCGACCGTAACGCCCGACCACGTGCCTCTCCTCGTCACGCTCGGCGACCGCGAGGAACACTCGTCCGCCATCCGGCTTTTCAACGGCCGCCTCGTATCGGTGTTGCGCAACGCCGGCCTGCACCGCTCACCGCGACGAAAGGGATCACGCCCACTTTCCACGGCTGCATTGCGATGCACGCCACCGCCCTCACCGTGATCCTGTCCTCCGCCCCCGTCCACCCGTCCCAGCTCAACTCGTCAGTTCGAACAGCACCACCACCAGCACCGCCACGCCGACCAGCGAGGCGACGTTCGCGCACCGACTGTAAAATTTCTGCTGCCGCCGCGCTTCTGCATCGGTCATGTTTCCATCTTTCATGCGCTCTTCCGACGACATCTGAAGCCGCGGCAGATACGCCCGCAGCACCAGGCCGGCCATGGTCAGCAAGATCGCCGACGCCACGCCCACTTTGTCGAACAGCCTCGACGAAACCTGCGCGACCATCGGCCCAGCCACGGCCAGCGTGTTTCCCCAGTAATGTAGAAGTGTGCTCGTCATGAGTGCGGCACCGGCGTCGGACCGCTCAACGCCCCGATCTAATCCACGTCATTGCCTTGTCCGCAAGCTTGTCGAAAGCCACGACGCACATTTCGATCTGCTCCTCCTTGGTGTCCTCGATCTTGTTGTGGCTGATGCCGTGCAGGCTCTGGACGAACATCATCACGGTCGGCACACCCGCTCCGCAGACCTCCGCCGCATCGTGCAGCGGGCCCGACGGGAGCCGGTGCGACACCCCGCACGTTTCCACGATCGCCGCCTCGCACAGGGCGATGAGCTCCGGATGAAACGGCCGCGGTTCGATCTGCCAGAGCCGCTCCCACGTCACGCGCACGTGGCCCTCCGCCGCGAAGCGCTCGCTCGCCGCCTTCGCCTCCGCGAGCATCAGCGCCAGGGCCTTCGCATCGAGGTGCCGCTGATCGAGCGTGACGCGGCACTCCTGGACCACACTCGTGACGATGCCCGGCTTCGTCGTGCACGAGCCGATCGTGCACACGCCGCTGCCGCTGCGCTCGGCGATGCCGTAGATTTCCTGGCTCAGCTTCGCCGCCGCGAGCAACGCGTCCTTCCGCCGGTTCATCGGCGTGCTGCCGGAATGCGCCGCCTGCCCGTGAAAGGTAATCGCGTGCCGCTCCACGCCAAACGTCCCCAGCACCGCGCCGAGCGGCAGGTCGAGATCGAGCAGCACCGGCCCCTGCTCGATGTGCAGTTCGAGATACGCCGCGGCGTTTTTCAACTCCGGGCCGCACTCCTTCACCCGCTCGAAATCGATGCCCACCGCCTGCAGCGCCGCGGGCAGCTGCACGCCCTGCTGGTCCACGAGCCCGCGCGCCTCGGCCATGTTGAGCGAGCCCGCGCACGCGGATGAGCCGAATAAACTTTTTCCAAACCGCGCACCCTCTTCGTCCGCCCAGTCGACGAGTCGCACCGTGACGGGCGGCCGGCCGCGATATTGCGCCTGGATGCGCCGCAAAATCTCCACGCCCGCCAGCACATTGAGGCAACCGTCGAGCCACCCGCCATTGGGCACCGAGTCCATGTGGCCCCCGATGAGCAGCGCCTTCTCCGATTCGCCCGGCAGCGTCGCCCAGAAATTTCCGGCGGCGTCCGTATGCAACTCCAGTCCGGGGATCGCTGCGAGTTTTTTCCGCAGCCAGGCGCGCGTCGCGACCCACACCGGCGTGAACGCCACGCGCTGCGCACCGTCGTCGTCGCCCGTGAGCGCGCGCAGTTCCTTGAGTTCTGCCACCGTGCGTTTCGAATCGAGTGGAGTCATCGCCTGCTGTTTGTGACTTGGAAACTACCGGCCACGCGGCCAGATTCAACCGGCAATCCTGCGCCAGGGCCGAAAAACTGGACGGCTGAGTTAAAAATTCTGCGCCATCTCAAACGTCGAGCCGCTCCACCCTTCAGCCCTGTAGACTTACGGCCCTTCCGCCTTTTCTCCCATGCCCCTCCAACCGTTGCTCCCCGCCGCCGCGCTCGCGGCCAACATGGCCGACCTCCACCCGCCGTTGCGACCGCAGGAGGCACTCGTCGAGGCGAACCGCTGCCTCTACTGTTTTGACGCGCCGTGCATCATGGCGTGCCCGACCGGCATCGACGTCCCGGCGTTCATCAAAAAAATCGCCTCGGGCAACCCGATCGGGGCGGCGAAAACCATCTTGACCGCCAACATCCTCGGCGCTTCGTGCGCCCGCGTGTGCCCGACCTCGGTGCTTTGCGAAGGCGCCTGCGTGCTCGATGATCGCGACGAACAGCCCATCCAGATCGGTCGCCTCCAGCGCTACGCCACCGACTACATCGAGCAGCGCGGCCTCTCGGTCCTCTCCGCCCCGGCGAAAAAAACCGGGAAAAAAGTTGCCGTGATCGGCGCCGGCCCCGCCGGCCTCGGCTGCGCGGCCGAACTCGCCCGGCTGGGCCACGGAGTGACCGTCTTTGAAAAACAGCCCCAGGCCGGCGGCCTCAACACCTACGGCATCGCCTACTACAAGCTGAAGCCCGAGATCAGCCTCGCCGAGGTGGCGCTCGTCCAATCCCTCGGGGTGAAAATCCGGTGCGGGGTCGAAGTCGGCCGGGATCTCGCCGTCGCCCGGCTCGAACAGGAATTTGCCGCGATCTTTGTGGGCATCGGCCTCGGCGACGCCCAGCGCCTGCGCATCCCGGGCGAGGATCTCCCCGAGGTCCGCGACGCGCTCGCGTTTATCGAACAGCTCCGCACCGAGCCCCTGGACCGCGTGCCCGTGGGCCGCGCCGTAGCCGTCGTTGGTTGCGGCAACACCGCCATCGACGCCGCCACGCAGGCCCTCCGCCTCGGCGCCGACAGCGCCACGATCGTCTATCGTCGCGGCGAGGAGGACATGTCGGCCTACGAGTTTGAATACGAGCTCGCGAAGGCTGATGGGGTCGAGTTTCTCTTTCACACCGCGCCGGTCGAAGTGCTCGCCACCGACGGCCACGTCTGCGGCCTGCGCCTCAGTCGCACGGTCGTCAACGCGGCCGGCAAAGCCGAGCAGGTCCCGAACAGCGAATTCAACCAGGCCTTCGACCTCGTGCTGATGGCCGTCGGCCAGGAAAAACAGATCGCGCTGCTCAAGCAGCTTTTCCCCGCCCTGGCGCTCGATGCCCGCGGGGCCATCCAGCGCGATCCGCTCACCGGCCAGACCACGATGCCCCACGTTTTCACCGGCGGTGATTGTGCCAACGGTGGCCGCGAGGTCGTCAACGCCGTCGGGGAAGGGAAAAAAGCCGCGCACGGCCTCCACGCTTTTCTCACGCAGGCGACCGCCCGCCCACCCATCCAGCCCTCGCGCCTCGGCGCGAAAACCGGCGCCACCGGCTCCGGCCTCCTCCAACCCATCCGCGCCCACGAGCTCGAAGCGCAAGTAAAAATCCCCGGGGCAAGCCCCGGGGCATTTGACAAGACCGCCGCAAACTCATCCGACCATAATGCAATTCGCGCTTAAACCCGTCCGTCCAACCAAGCCGAAGCAAGCTTCGGGGTATCGGACCCACAGCGAATGAAGTAGGGCTGGTCTCCAACCTGCCCTTCCCCACCTCGTCTATTCCGCCTCAAACCCCTATCTTCATGGTAGCTGACAATCTCCTCCTCCTCGGCGTCAAAGGCTCGGTCCTCGCCTTCCGCCGCGACACCGGCGCCCAACTCTGGAGCACGCACTTGAAATCGAGCGGCTTCGTCACCGTCACCTCGGACGCTTTCCGCGTTTTTGCGCACACGGGCGGTGAGCTTTTCTGCCTCGATCTCCAGACCGGCGGTCGCGCGTGGCACAACGAACTCCCCGGCCTCGGCTACGGCGTCGCCTCCCTCGCGCTGCCCAATGCCGCTGGTTCCACCGACGCTCTCTTCGAAAAGAAGCGCCAGGACGATGCCGCCGCCGCTAACCATTAATTCACCGCCAGTCCGTCACGCGGCGCCGTCCAAAGCTGAAATCGTAAATCTCAAATCGCAAATTCCGCCCATGGCCGATCTCTCCACCAACCTCGCCGGCATCAAATCCCCCAACCCGTTCTGGGTCGCCTCCGGCCCGCCCGCCAACACCGGCTACCAGGCCCATCGCGCGTTCGAGGCCGGCTGGGGTGGCGTCGTCTGGAAAACCATCGGCACGCCCATCGTCAACGTCTCCTCGCGCTACTCCGCGCTCAACTCCGGCCCGACGCGCATGATCGGCTTCAACAACATCGAGCTCATCAGCGACCGCTCACCGGAGACGAATTTTCGCGAAATCGCCGAGGTCAAAAAACGCTGGCCGCACCACGCCGTCATCGCCTCGCTCATGGTCGAGACGCGCGAGCAGTGGCACGAGTTCGTCCAGCGCTCCGCCGACGCCGGGGCCGACGGCATCGAGCTCAACTACGGCTGCCCTCACGGCATGTGCGAACGCGGCATGGGCTCCGCCGTCGGCCAGCAGCCCGCCGTCGCCGAAAAAATCACGAGCTGGGTCATGGAAGCCGCGACGATCCCCGTCATCGTGAAGCTCACGCCCAACATCACCGATGTCACCATGGCCGCCCGCGCCGCCAAGCGCGCCGGCGCCAACGCCATCTCCCTCATCAACACCATCAACTCGATCACCAACGTAAACCTCGACACGTTCGTGCCCGAGCCCACCGTCGCCGGCCGCAGCTCGCACGGCGGTTACTGCGGCCCCGCCGTGAAGCCCATCGCGCTCAACATGGTCCAGGCCTGCGCGGCCGACCCCGATGTCCGCCTCCCCATCTCTGGCATCGGTGGCATCGCGAACTGGCGCGACGCCGCTGAGTTTCTCGCCCTTGGTTCGACGAGCCTCCAAGTCTGCACCGCGATCATGCACTACGGCTTCCGCATCGTGGAGGATATGAACGAGGGCCTCAGCGCCTACCTCGACAGCAAAGGCATGAAGTCGATCACTGAACTGATCGGCCGCTCCGTGCCCACGCTGCAAAAATGGGAGACACTCGACCTCCACTGGCAACGCGTCGCGCGCATCGACTATGACACCTGCATCGGCTGCAACCTTTGCTACATCGCCTGCGAAGACGGCGCGCACCAGTGCATCGACCTGAAATCGCCGGAGAAACTCGGCGTCGGCCTCGGCCCCGGCCGCGTCCCGCACAAGCCCGTGCCGAAAGTCCGCGAGGAAGACTGTGTCGGCTGCAACCTCTGCTCCCTCGTCTGCCCCGTCGACGAGTGCATCACGATGACCGAGATCCCCAACGGCCAGTCCCCGATGAGTTGGAGCAACTATCAGGAAAAACTCGCGAAGGGCGAAATGAAAGCGATCCCACCGCACCCGTGATAGACAACCCCAGAAATCCAACATACAAGAGCCAACTTGAAGTCCGCTACCTCTGACCACCGGACCGGGTGAACCACAAAGTCGCAGAGACCCCAAGAAACCCTCAACCCCCGGCTCCTTCCGTTCTCCGTGCTTCCGTCTCTGGGATTCAAATTCAATCTCCTCTCATGACCCAAACCCTCACTCCATGCCCGAACTACATCGGCGGCGAATGGCAGATGCCCTCCGGCGCCACCACTCCCGTCTTTAATCCGTCCACCGGCGACGTCATCGCCGAGTGTCCCGCGGGCGGCATCGCCGAGGTCAACGCCGCCGTCGAGGCCGCGCACGCCGCCTTCCCTGCGTGGCGCGACACTCCGGCCGTCGAGCGCGCGCGCGTCTTCTTCCGCTATCGCCAGCTCGTCGAGGCTAACTTCGACAAGCTCTGCCAGACCGTCTCGCGCGAACACGGCAAGACGCTTGTCGAGGCGCGCGGCTCCATTTTCCGCGGCGTCGAAAACATCGAATACGCCTGCGGCATCCCCACGCTCCTCTTCGGCGACTCGCTCCGCAACCTCGCCCGCGGTGTCGACTGCGAGACGATCAACCTGCCGCTCGGCGTCTGCGTCGGCATCACGCCGTTCAACTTCCCCGCGATGGTCCCGCTCTGGATGTTCCCCACCGCGATCGCGTGCGGGAACACCTTCATCCTGAAGCCGAGCGAAAAAGTCCCGCTCACCGCCATCCTGCTCAGCCAGCTCCTCGAGCAAGCCGGCTGCCCCAAGGGGGTCTTCAACATCGTCCACGGCGGCCGCCCCGTCGTCGACGGCCTGCTCACGCACCCGAAGGTGAAGGCGATCTCTTTCGTCGGCTCCACGCCGATCGCGAAATACATCTGGGACACCGGCACGAAGCACGGCAAACGCGTCCAGGCGAACGGCGGGGCGAAGAACTACATCGTCGTCATGCCCGACGCCGACATCGCCAAGACCGTCGAAAATCTCGCGACCGCCGCCTTTGGCTGCGCTGGCGAACGCTGCATGGCGGGCTCCACCGCCATCACCGTCGGCGGCGCCGCCGACCGCCTGCTGCCCGACTTGGTGAAAGCCGCCAACGCGATCAAAGTAGGCCCCACCGACCGCGCCGCGCAGCCCGACATGGGCCCCGTCATCACCGCCGCGCACCGCGACCGCGTCCTCAGCCTCGTCGCGAGCGGCGAGAAGGAAGGCGCCAAGGTTATCGCCGACGGCCGCGGCATAAAAGTCCCCGATGCCCCGCGCGGTTTCTACGTCGGCGCCACCATCGTCGACGGCGTGCAGAACGACATGACGCTCGCCCGCGAGGAAGTCTTCGGCCCCGTGCTCAACGTCATGCGCATGGACGACCTCGACGCCGCCATCGAGCAGGCAAACAAGTCCGCCTTCGGCAACGGCGCTGCGATTTTCACGAACAACGGCCGCGCCGCGCGCGAGTTCACGATGCGCGTGAAAGCCGGCATGGTCGGCGTGAACGTCGGCGTCCCCGCGACGATGGCGATGTTCCCCTTCACCGGCTGGGACGACTCCTTCTACGGCGATCTTCACATCCAGGGAAAAGAAAGCATCCAGTTCTACACCCAGCAAAAAGTCGTCAGCTCCCGCTGGTTCGGGGGCGAAGTCGGCGACGTGTGGAAAAAATAATTCCGACTTGTTTGCCTTACCTTTTCGCCTTACTTCTTCGCCATGAAAGCCACGCTGACCAGCAAAGGCCAGATCACGATTCCCGCCGCCCTGCGCCTGCGGCTCGGCCTCAAGGCCGGCCAAGTGCTCGAATTCGACCCGGACGCGCATTTCCTCAAAGCCCACTTGGTCATCGACCGGGAGAAAGCCCGGGCGATTCTCGGCTGCGCCAAGGAGCGGATGAAGGGCCGCACCAGCGCGCAGTGGCTCGA
>SIBG01000025.1 GCA_009695305.1 Opitutus sp.
TCGTCGATACTTCGCCGCACACACCAGATGATACATCAGCACCGACACATTGTGGCTCTTGTGGATGTAGCGACTCTCCATCCCTCACCCTCCCATCCAACCAAGCCGAAGCAAGCTTCGGGGTATCGGACCCATCGCGAATGAACAGACTAAGAATTTGTCCATGGGACCTGTCGCGGGTAAAACGTCGCACCAGCGGTCGACCGAGCCAGCGAGTCGGAATTTTCCCGGCGAAGCTCCGGGTATGATCAGCGAGCAGCCGTCGAGGACACGGTGCTTCTGAAACCTTGGATATTGGAACAGATAAGATTCGGGCGCGGCTTGGGGCCCGCTGATCGGGAACCATGCACTTGGCGGCTCAACGGAAGCAGGATTTTCAGACGTCACCCCGTTGCGTTCCGCTGGCCGGAAAAGGTGCCGCCTTCATCGCGAGCGTTGCGGTTGGCGGCGTTCATGGGGTGTCTGGTAGCAGGATAAATCTCCGATAACCGCCCGTTGCTTGCCCAGCCCTCGTCACGGGCCCCCGTGGCATGTAGTAGGCGATGGCGATCTGATCGAACTTCTCTTCTTCCTTGGACGCGCGGGGGCTCACGCCGTCTCCCGACATTTCCAACCGGAAATATCCGATCGGCGATTTGTCGTCGGTCAGGGTGATGTGGCGTGCGACCGGCATATGAGACTCGCCGGTCCGGATATTGATCGTGAAGCCGCTGGACCTTGAGCCCCCATGCAGCGCTTTGTCGCCGTCGGTGGGAGCCAGGAGGGCCATTGCCGTGCGGTAAGGGACCGGAAACTTGAGGGTTTGGATTTCCCGGCCAACCCGATCCACGGCCGCGAGGTCGAGCCAGCGGTAGTTGGGCTTTTCTGCCGCGCTACTGGCGGCTCCCTTCTTCCCCGTCGTCCCCACGATGCCGCCCACGATGAAACCATTCTTGTCGGGCTTGGCCGGTGGTTGGGGAGGTGGCAGGGGCACGAGTGCGAGTTGCCGATACCCTCCATCGCAATGCAGAGGCCCGAGCACCTGGCCGCGCGGCATCGCAAACCGAAGCTGGAGTTGCTGGACAGTGCGCTCCGCCGCATCGGTCGGGGCCTTGGCGTGCCCGAAGATGACCAACATGAAGCAGCCTTTGGCCGCCGCTGGATCGGTGAACAGAGCTTGGGTGGCGAAAGGAGTATCCTTGCCGGGGGCGGCTTGGGAATAGGAGGTGCGGTAAGCCAGTGACGCCTGCACTTCCCTAGTTCCGAGCAGGGCCAGCGCGGCATCGTAGGCGACGGGAAATTTTAGTCGCGAGATTTCGCGGGCCATGCGGTCGACTTCGGATTCATCCAGCCACGCCGCGTGGAGCGGACTGGCGAAGCAGAACCAAGCCGCCAGGCAGAACGTTGTGGTCAACGGCGAGTTCATGGTGGCGGCGCGGTCACGGCGGGTGGCGGCTTCAGGTGCAGGCCACCGTGCGGCTTACTGATAGGAAGCCGGATTTTCAGGGGATCGGATCCGGGAGGGGTTTAAGGGGAGGGTGACGGGCGGAAACGGAATCGGACCCTTGTAGTTCCCGCAACCTCTAACCGAAATCCTCTGGCTGCGCGATTTCGGCGCGTGCCAATACCCACCGTTTCAGAAACATCGAAACTCGATTTACCGCAGAGAGCTGAGGTATTTATCCCGGCCGGGGGACGATTTTGAAACAGCGAGAAAGGATGCAGTCGCCGGCCACACCATTGTCCGCAGGACTCGTCGGCCAGAGCGGCGATCGACTCGGTCCGTCATCAGAATGCAACGAGGCCCACGGCAAAGGTCCACTCGTTCCACTTGGTTACGTGCTTTTTTCCAGAACATCGTCGAGCCGCAGACGCGCGATTTTCTCGATTTCTCCGAGCGCGGTGGCGAATTCGGTGGCCGGCGGGTGGGCGAGACGCGACTGCATCGCCGCGAGAATGGCGGCACGGTGGTTCAGGCGGGCACAGATGATGAACGGAAAACCGAAACGCGCGAGGTAGGCGGCGTTGTTGTTTTGAAACTCGGCGAGTTCGGCGGCGGTGAGTTGGTTTAGGCCGGCGCTGGCCTGCTCGCTGGTGGATTCGGCGGTGAGTTGGTTTTGCCGCGCAAGCCGGCCGGCGAGGTCGGGGTGCGCGCGGATGAGCGCAAGTTGCCGATCACGCGGCGCCGCGCGCATCGTGGCGCAGAGCGCGGCGTGGAGTTGTGCGGCGTCGCGAAACGGCTTCTTCGGCCACGTCTCATCGGCGACCCACGTCGAGTGTTCAAAGAGGTGGCCGAGCGCGGCAGTGAACGCGGCGCGGTCGAGGGAGTTGATCTCGGCGAGGGTGGGCATCGGTCGTAGGCAGGGCGGACTATCCTTAATCCGACGTCTCCGCGGGTGCGAACATCCTGAGCGGCGCGTTAGGGATAACGCGCCCTACCCCAATTGCTCGTAGGCGGGCAGCGTGAGAAACTCGTCGAACTTGTCCGCCTTCACCATGCGCATAAACATTTCGACGGCTTTCGGGAAATTGCCGCGGGCGTAGCGGTCGGCGCCGAGTTCGCCTTGGATCTTCGT
Source organism: Opitutus sp. (assembly GCA_009695305.1). Taxonomy (GTDB): domain Bacteria; phylum Verrucomicrobiota; class Verrucomicrobiia; order Opitutales; family Opitutaceae; genus SIBG01. The sequence continues at coordinate 2,556 of SIBG01000025.1, forward strand.
GAGCTCCTCGGCCATGAACTTGTCGTAGAGCGCGCTGTCGATCTTGCGGCCGTCGGCGAGCGACGCGCCGAAGCGATGCCACTGCCAGAGCTGCGCGCGCGAGATTTCGGCGGTCGCGGCGTCTTCCATCAAGTTGTAGAGCGGCACACAACCGAGGCCGCCGAGCCACGCTTCGAGGTATTGCACGCCGACGCTGAGGTTCAGGCGCACGCCGGATTCGGTGATGTTGCCAGGCGGCGCGGCGAGGAGTTCGGCGGCGGTGACGTTCACGTCGGGACGCTGTTTCGTGATTTGATTCGGCGTCGGCATGTGTTTGTCGAAGGCTTGCAGCGCGATCGGCACGAGGCCGGGATGCGCGACCCAAGTGCCGTCGTGGCCGTCGCTCGCTTCGCGCTCTTTGTCGGCGAGAACCTTCGCCATCGCGGCTTCGTTGGCGGCCGGGTTGTTCTTGATCGGAATCTGCGCGGCCATACCGCCCATCGCGAATGCGCCGCGGCGGTGGCAGATTTTGATCACGTGCAAGCAGTAGGCGCGCATGAACGGCGATGTCATCGTGACCTGCGCGCGGTCGGGAAACGTGCCGTGCTTCGGCAGCTTCTTGATGCGCGAGAAAATGTAGTCCCAGCGTCCGCAGTTGAGGCCGCTCGCGTGCTCGCGCAGTTCGTAGAGCATCTCCTCCGCCTCGAACGTCGCGAGGATCGTCTCGATCAGCATCGTGCCGCGCACACTGCCGTGGGGCACGCCGAGCGTAGCTTCGGCATAAGTGAAGACGTCGTTCCAGAGCCGCGCCTCGAGGTGGCTTTCCATTTTCGGCAGGTAGAAATACGGCCCGCTGCCGCGCGCGAGCAGTTCCTTGGCGTTGTGAAAAAAATAGAGGCCGAAATCGAACAGCCCACCACCGACCGGCTGGCCTGCAAAGCGCACGTGCTTCTCCGGCAGATGCCAGCCGCGCGCGCGGACGAGGAGCGTGGCGACCTTCTCGTTGAGCTTGTAACTTTTCCCGCCGGGAATCTCCAAGGTAATCGTGCGGCGGATCGCGTCGCGGAGATTGATGTGGCCGTCGAGGAGATTTTCCCACGTCGGCGTGGTGGCATCCTCGAAATCGGCCATGAACACCTTCGCGCCGGAATTGAGCGCGTTGATGACCATCTTGCGATCGACCGGGCCGGTAATTTCCGTGCGGCGGTCCTGCAAATCCGCTGGCGCGGGCGCGACGCGCCACGATGGGTCGTTGCGGATGGAAGCCGTCTCGGCCGGGAAATCGGGGAGCTTGCCGGCCTCAAGTTCGGCCTGACGGACGACGCGGCGGGCCAGCAGCTCTGCGCGGCGCGCGCCGAATTTTTTGACGAGGCCCGCGACGAACGCGCACGCCTCGGGTGTGAGAATTTCCGCGTGGCGCGGGCTGATCGGCCCTGTGATTTCGAGACCGGAGATGACGGTGGAAGGCATAAGGCGACATACGAGTGGGAAAAGGTGGCGTCTGCAAGACAGACGCCCTACGTGTTCTGGTCATGAGCCAGAAAAAAATCATGCGCGAGGCGCTCCACCTGGCCGAGGCCGGGATGCGCGGCGGCCGCGGCGGGCCGTTCGGCTGCGTCGTGGTCCGCCGGGGCGAAGTCATCGGCCGTGGGCACAATCGCGTGACTTCGACCAATGATCCGACCGCGCACGCCGAGGTCGTCGCGATCCGCGACGCGTGTGCCAACCTCGAGACGTTTCAGCTCGACGACTGCGAGCTCTACACGAGTTGCGAGCCATGCCCGATGTGCCTCGCGGCCATCTACTGGGCGCGCATTCCCAAGGTTTTTTACGGCAACACCCGCGCCGACGCCGCGGCCATCGGCTTCGACGACGATTTTATTTACGGCCAGATTCCGCTGCCACCCGCGCAACGCACGATCGCGATGCAGTCCCTCCTGCGCGACGAGGCGCAGGCGGCATTCAGCGAGTGGTCGAAGAAGTCAGATAAAGTGAAATATTAAGGGCCGGCGCCAGCCCCGGGACGAAAAAGAATCTGGCATTCTGCGACGGCCCCCTTTGCCTCAGCAGCACCATGCCCCTCCCCTCGCGCCGTTGCCGCATGTTCCCGGCCGTGCTCCTGACCGCCGTTCTAGCCACGTCAATTTTCGTGCTTCAGTCCGCCGCGGCGGAAGCCGACGCCGCGAAAAAACCCGAAGCGACCGCGCCGCCCACGGCGGCCGGGGCCAAGACCAACGCGGTCGAGAACTCCGTCGTGAAAGTTTTTGCCACCATGCGCTTTCCCGACGCCTACAAACCGTGGGCCAAGCAGGCACCGAGTGAAGCGACCGGCACTGGCGTCATCATCGAGGGCCGGCGCATCCTCACCAACGCCCACGTCGTCAGCTATGCGAGCCAGGTGCAGGTGCAGGCCAACCAGGCCGGCGACAAAATCTCCGCCACCGTCGAGTCCATCGCGCCCGGCATCGACCTGGCGGTGCTCAAGCTCGAGGACGATTCCTTCTTCGACACCCGCCCGCCTCTGGCCCGCGCGAGCACGCTGCCTGACATCAAGGACACCGTGCTCGCCTACGGCTACCCGACCGGCGGCACCAGTCTTTCAATCACGAAGGGCATCGTCTCCCGCATCGAGTTTGCGTCGTATAACCTCTCGGTCTCCGGCCTTCGCATCCAGATCGACGCCGCGATCAATCCCGGCAACAGCGGCGGCCCTGCCCTGGTCGGTGACAAGATGATCGGTCTCGCCTTCAGCCACCTCGGCGGGGCGCAGAGCATCGGCTATATCATCCCCAACGAAGAGGTGGAACTCTTCCTCGCGGACGTCGCCGACGGAAAGCACGACGGCAAGCCCGCGATGTTTGACGAGCTCCAGACTCTCGAGAACGCGGCGCTGCGCTCCTTCCTCAAGCTCGACAAGAAGGTCGAGGGCATGATCGTCCACGCGCCTTACCGCACTGATCCGGCCTACCCACTCAAGCGGTGGGACGTCATCACGAAAATCGGCGGGACCCGCGTGGATGACCAGGGCATGATCAAGCTCGGCGATAACCTGCGCGTCCGTTTTCAATACCTGATTCAGAAAATCGCCCGGAATGGAAAAATTTCCCTGACCGTTGTGCGCGCGGGCCAGGAAGTGGCGGTCGATCTTCCCGTGCCGACGGACCGGCCGCTGCTGATCCCCGACCTGCGGGGCGCCTATCCTTCCTATTTTGTCTTTGGGCCGCTGGTGTTCTCGACCGCCACCGCCCAGTTCATCGGCGGCTTCGGCAACAACGCCAATGTGCTCACGATGTTCAGCGCCATCGCCAGCCCGCTGGCGCTGCGCCGCGGTGACCAGCCGGCCTTCGACGGCGAAAGCCTCGTGGTCATCTCGTCGCCCTTTTTCCCCCACAAACTCTCCAAGGGCTACGGTCCGCCGCTCGCGCACGTCGTGAAAACGGTCAATGGCATCCTCATTAAGAGCCTGCCCCATCTCGTCGAGGTGCTGCGGGACGCGAAGGACGAGTTTATCACCCTCGAATTCAGCGGTCGCAATCTGGAGGCGCTGGTGTTCTCGCGCCAAGACTGCCTCGCCGCCACCGAGGAAATCCTGACCGACAACGGCGTCCGCGCCCAGGGCTCGACGGATACCCTGGCCATCTGGAACGCGAAAAAGTAGGGCCGGGGCGCAGCGCCGCTTCCGCCAAGCGCCATTTGCGCCGAAGCACTTGCCAACCGCACCGCGGTGCTCAACATTCGCGCCCTATGCATTTCGACAATCTACAGCCCGGACTCTCCGCCCCGCTCCCTCGCGCCGACGAGGAGGAGGACGACGACGAGGAGCAGGCAACCACGCGCGCCAGGAACCGCCACACGCCCGTGGCGATGCTGGTGCAGAAAAAATTCCTCGAGCAGCGGAAAATTTTCCTCTGGGGCGCCGTGACGGACGAGACGGCGAAGGACATCACCGAGAAGCTCCTGTATCTCGAATCCGTCGCCCCCGGAAAGGACATCACCTTTTACATGAACACCCCCGGCGGCTCGATCACCGCCGGCATGGCGGTGTTCGACACGATGAAGCTCATCACCTCGCCGATCACCATTATCGTCACCGGCATGGCGGCCTCGATGGGCTCGATCCTGCTCTGCGGCGCGGCGAAAGGCCGCCGGCTGATTTATCCGCACGCGCGCGTGCTCATCCACCAGCCGCTCATCTCCGGCCGTTTCATCGGCCCCGCCACCGACATCAACATCCAGGCGCAGGAAATGGAAAAACTCCGCGCCGAGTTGAACAACATCCTCGCCGTCGCCTCCAATCAACCGATCGAAAAAGTTGCCCGCGACAGCGACCGTGATTTTTATCTCAACGCCGAAGAGGCCATCGCCTACGGCCTGGCGGATAAGATCGTGGAAAAGGTGTGAGTCCGTCAGAGGAAGGGCGGGTCTGTGACCCGCCCTCGGAACGACCGCAGAGTTGACCGCAGATCACGCTGAGAACGCGGACAATGGCATCCGCTGCGTGAGTTTCATCCGCTTCATCCGCCATCCGCGGTTAAAAATCCGAGGTCATTCGAGGGCGGGTCAAATACCCTGCCCTCCTCCGCCCCCTCACTTCTTTTCTACCACCGCCGCCGGTGGTGGCATCAGGCTGGCGAGATCCCGCTCCCATGCCCCCGCCTGTGCTGCGTCCTTCGCCGCGAGCGCGGTCGCGCGTGCGTCCGACAGCCACGCCACGCGCAACTCCCGCGGCAGCTCGGTCGCGCTGAAAAGAATTTTCCAAATCTCGAGCGCCCGCCCCGGCCGGCCACAAGTCTCCAAGAGCAACGCGGCCTCGCGCACGAGCGCCCACTCGTCGGCGCGAAACGAGTTTACCCGCGCCACAAAGCCCAGCGCACTGGCCGGCGCCGTCGTCGGCGTGGCTCGCCTGCAGCCGGTGCGCGAGCGCCACGGCGACCGCGAGACTGGGCGCATCGCGCTGCGCCGTGAGCGCCAGCGCCATCGCCTCGGCCGGACGCTTCGCCGCGTCGAGCTCCCGCATCCGCCGCAGCACCGCGTAACCCGCCAGTGGCGGCGGCAAGCCACGAAGATTTTTGATCTGGTCGGCCAGCGGCACCGCAAACGGCCGGTAAAGTGGATCCCCAATCAAAATTGTCTGCCAACTCAGCGCCGGCAGCGCGTAGTAGGCCGCATCGGCCAGCGTCGCCCCGCGCGCCAGCGCCCGCAGCAGCAGCTCCGGCCGGTGCGTGAGCTGCAGGTAGGGCTCGAAGACGTTGCCCACCGTCGCCGTCACCCCGCGCGCGATCAGCGGGCCGGTCCAGCCCGTGGTCGGCGACCGCAGGGTGGACGCCGAGTAGCTGTGAATGTGCAGGGCGATCGCGCCCGGGGGAAAGCGGAAACCCGGCAGCGCAAACGGTCCGTTGAGATCGCCCGCATACCTGCCAAAATAAAGCACTGGGGCATCGCAGCGCGCCGAGGCCGGCATCGTGCCCGGCTCGCGATCCACGCTGGCGTCGAAGCCGAGGGCCTCGAGCTGCGTCACCACCGAGGCGAGCCAGCGGTCGCCGTCCGGGTGGACGCCGCCGAGATCGACATAGGCGCGGCCGAGCAGCCCGGTGCGTTCGGCGGCGAGCGCGCGATCCACCAGCGCGAGCGCATCCTCGACCGTCGGGCCATCGAGCCGGGAAACCTTCACGACCAGCGCGTGCTCGAACGAGGTCGGACGATCGTTTTGAAACAGCGGGTTGGGCACGAACGCGTTGATCGGATAATTGGGCTGCGCCAGCGCACTCAACTCGGAATCGACCGCGCCGGAGTTGGTGCGAAATTCGGCCTTCGACGTGAACGGCCGCGCCTCGGCGTAAAGCGCCGGATCGTGCGTGAGCTTGAGCGGCACGCCGCGGCAGAGGACCAGCGCGGTGATCCGGTGACCGGACGGGGCATATTTTTCCGGCCCACGCCGTCGGTGAGCGCCATCGGGATCGCATCGATCCATTTGTCCCGCACCAGTTGCTCCTGCAGCGGCTGCCAGAGCGTGACGATGAACTCGGACCAGGTGATCGTCTCCGTGAGGGGCAGTTTCAGCGCGATCACGTTCGCCGCCGGCACGCCGCGCGCCTCCGCGTAATGGCGGGCGATGCGCAGCGAGTCGGGATCGTCACTGTTCGCGAGCAGCACGACGCGCAGCGCCGGATCGGGCACCGCGGCGCGCGCTAAGGCGGAGCCGGCCAACAGTAGGAGCAGCCAGGCCCGCTTCATCGGGCGAGCCGCCAGCCGAGCCACGTGGCCGCCAGGCAGAGCCCGACGGAGAGCAGGACATTCGCCGCGGCCGCGACCCAGTGGCCCTTCTGCATCTGCTCGATGGTCTGCCAGCTGAACGCCGAGAACGTCGTGAAGCCACCGCAAAACCCGATGATCCAAAAACTGTGCTCGCGGAGGTTGGGTTCGCTCATCGGCTCGAGCCGCGCCATCAGCCACCCGATGAGCAGTGAGCCGGTCACGTTGATCAGAATCGTCGCCCAGGGCAGCCGCCCCGGGAGAATCGCCATGCCCACCAACGCGCGCGCGACCGAACCGAGCGCCCCGCCCACCGCAATGAGGCCCAATCCAACGAGATTCATGGCACCCTTTTCTTCGCCTTGGCTTTCACCGGCGCCGCCCCGCCGTCGCGTTTTAGCAGCGCGGCACGCAAAAACGTATCAGGCACCGTGCCCTTCCACGCGGTGGCCCAGATCGCCGCCAGCATCTCGCCGCCGACCAGCAACTGGCCTTGGATGAAGGCGCGCGTCTCGTCCAGCACCGGCTGCTCGCCGTGGCCGAGCTGGCCCGCCTTTTCCATCTGGTAGAGCGGCTCGACGCGTTGGTGTTGCACGAGCAGATAATCGACCACCGCCACGAACATCGCGTCGCGCCCATCGGGTCGCGGCGCCAGGCTGATGACCCCGGCGGGCGTCACGCGCGGGGCGAGGTCGGCGAACTTGATGCCGGCTTTGGCGATGAAACCGCTGTCGATCCACGAGTGGAAGCCGGGCCAGATCGTGTAGCCGTGCGGATTGGGCCCGGCCCAGCCGTTACTGTGGTGCGTGCTGTGGAGCGGCTGCGCGCCGTCGCCGACGAAGTGGCCGAGGAAACCCATGTAATAAAGGACGTTGGCCTGCGCGTTGGCGATTTCCTCCTTCGTGCCCAGCTCCTCAAACGTCTTCAAATAGGAAAACGCGGCGCGCAGCTTGTGGAAATTTTCCGCCACCGCCCACGGCAGAAACCCGCACCATTCGCGCGTGTGACCGGAGTTGCGGGCCTCGTCGATCGGCGGGAATTCGTCGCGGTGCGCGGCGCGTCCCGCGGCAAACTGCGCCGCAAATTCGTAGCGCAGCGAGGGAAGTTTCGCGCGGTCCAGCCCGGCGAGCGTCACCTGCTCAACGTCGAAATAGTGGTCCATGGCCGCGCCATTGTAGAGCGGCTGGTCATACGAAAGATTGCGCCAGCGATCTGCCTCACCCGCGAGAAATGCGATCCGCTCGGCCGCGGCGGGCGCCTGCACGAAGGCCGGAAAATCCTTCGGCAGCGCCGCGAGCGCCACCTGGTTGACCATGCGATGACCTTCGTAGTCCCACGCGCGCAGGACCGCCGGCGCGAGCAGGAGCGAAAAACCGAGAGCCAGAGACGCGGAGCGGAGCTTCATGGCGGAGGACTTGAACAGGTTTGCGCGACGGAGCGAAGCGAAGAATTACCGGCGCCCGGGCGGGACAGCGTGGGCCCCTAACGCGGTCGCAGCGAATCGAGGGTGGCCGCGTAATCACGAATCCCCGCGGCGAGCGCCTCGGCGACTTGCTGGCGGAACTCGGGCCGGGCGGCGCGGCGCGCCTCGGCGGCATTGGAGAGGATGGCGGGCTCAACCAGCACGCCGGGACAGTTGAGCGTTTTCAGGACGGCCCAATGCGCAATCTTCTTGCCGCGATCCTCCGTCTGCAGCGTTTGCAGCAACTGCCGGTGCAGCGCCGCCGCGAGCGCCACATTCCACGAGTCGAAGCGGTTGGCCGGCTGCTCGCCCGTTTCGAGATCCGGATCGTCCCGCGTGAGCTGACCCCACCAATCCGTGGCATGCTGCATCCGCGGTGCATACGTGAAAACTTCCGTGCCCTGCGTGTCCTTGGTCGCCGCGTTGAAGTGAATGCTCACAAACAGATCCGCGCGCTCGCGGTTGGCGAAGCTCGCGCGCAGGGCGAGGTCGATCTCTTTTCTCGGCGACAGTTCGCGATCCTCGGTGCGCGTCAGCACCACTCGGTAGCCAGCGGCCTCGAGCAGTTTTTTCAACCGCAGCGAGACGTCGAGGGTCAGGGTTTTTTCCTTGAGCCCGAGTTCCTTGTTTTCCGTGCCGTCGTCCCGGCCGCCGTGACCGGGATCGAGCGCGATGATTTTCGGCGGTGGCGGCACGACCCCGCCGAAGGCCGGGCGCAAGAGCGGCGCGAGGCAGCGCTCCGCATCGATCCGGCTCACGTAGAGTTTGCCTCCGCGCAGCAACACCGGGCTGCCGAGAAAAACGCGCAGGCCGTTCACCAGGGCCTCGCGACCGTCGGCGTTGAGCTCGGCCCGGTTGGCGGGATTATTTTTGTCGGTAAGCGTGAACTTGCGCGCCGAATCGTTCGCCGCGCCCGTGCAGCCAAGCCAGACAGCGAGGTCCGTGGCGCTGACATGGTCGATGCCACCGAACGACGTGGAGGCGAGCGCCGCCGTCGAGCGCGCCGGTCGCTCGGGCGCGGCGCGCAGCAACGGCGCCGGCGCGGCCGGGGCGGCGGCCGGGCCCGGCGGCGTGGCCGCCCCTTGGGCCCCGGGCAGACTCGCCGTGACCAGCAGGAAAAACGCGCCGAGCGCGGTGAGACGGAAGGCCGCCGGGGACATGGCGGCGGTGGCTCAGTGGCCGGCGGGCGGCTCGGGCGAATCGTCCGCCTCGGCGCGATGCTCGTCCGGCACGTGGAACTTGGGCTTGCGCTTGTTCACCGGCAGCGGCGTAAGCATCACGTGGATGTTACGGCCGATCAATTTCGGCTCGGCGTCGGGATGACCCATGCCGGCGAGATCGGCGACGGCGCGTTTCATCACGGCGAAACCGATCTCGGTGTGCGCCATTTCGCGACCGCGGAATTTCAGGCGCATCTTCACCTTGTTGCCGTGGTCGAGAAACTCTTCGCCGTGGCGCAGCTTCGTGAAAAAATCGCCGTCCGCGATGCGCGCGGTGAACTCGATCTCCTTGATCTTGCTCGCGGTCGACTTCACGTGAGAGGTCTTCTTCGACTCCTCGTAAACGTATTTGCCGAAATCCATGATCCGGCAGACGGGCGGCGTCGCATTCGGCGCCACCTCGACGAGATCGAGGCCGACCTCAAGCGCGAGGCTGATGGCCTTCTGCGTATCGATGATACCGAGCTGCCGGCCTTCGGGGGAAATCAAGCGGACCTGGGGAACCTTGATCCGGTGATTGCGGCGGATGGCCGCGAACGGATCGACATTGCGTCGCTGATAAGAGCCGGAGCGGTTGGCGCCACCGGACGTGGGAAACGAAGTAGCCATCAATTAGGTTTGGTATCGGTGAGTGAGGTCAGAGGAGCATTCCGCCCGGAAGCGCCGCGATGACAACACCTATTTAGCAGCGCGGTTCCCCGACGATCGGGCAAATTCACACGCTGAAACTCTCGCCACAGGAGCAGCTCGCCTTGGCGTTGGGGTTGGAAAACTTGAAACCACCGGCGACCATCGCGTCCGAATAGTCGAGGTGCGTGCCCTTGAGGTAGAGCGCGCTCTTGCTGTCGACGATGACCCGCGCCCCACCCGTGCGCACCAGGATGTCACCGCGCTTCGGCGTCGGGGCGAATTTCATCTTGTAACTGAGCCCATTGCAGCCGCCGCCGGTGATCGCCACGCGCAGGAATTCCCCCTGCCCTTCGCGCGCACTCAGCGTCGCCACCTTCGCCCCCGCGGCGGCCGTGAGCTGCACCAACTGCTCGTTCCCCTCGCGCACGCCCTGGGGCAGCCCATTCGGCGAGCTCAAGGCCGGCGCGGCGGGTGGCGGTGGGACGGTGGGGACGGCAGCTTCCATGGGCGGACAACCAAACGCGCACCGACTCGAAGTGCAACTTTTCCGCGCACGCGCGTGCGGCCAAAAAAACGAAGCGGTGCCGCGGTTTCTCAGGCGCGGCGCCGCCATCGTTGGTAAGAACAGGGCGCGGCGTGCGGACGCCACCCCTGGAAAGAATCAGGGCCGGATCGTCATCACGGTGAGCTGGCCTTGCATGTCGGAGGAGAACACGAGATTTCCGGTTGCCGGATCGAAGCCACCGCCGATCGCCGCGGCATCGCCACCGAGGCCGGTCACCCGCACTTCGATGAGGTGAGTGCCGGCCGAGAGCGTGGTGGACAGGCTCATCGAGTAGTAGGCGGTGTTGCCCGCCACACCGGCGGTGTTGGCGGCGGTGAGTTTGCGGGCACCAGCATTCGGCACCGGCGCGCCGTCGATGAACAGGCCGAGGCCGACACGCGAGACGCCATTGGCGAAAGGTGACCTCGTCATGATTCCACCATCAGTGCTGATGTAGACCTTCGTATTCGCGGGAACAGTGACCGAAGTGCCCATGATAACCGTTGGCACGGGGGAAACAAAGAACGGGATCGTGGGAGGAGGATAGGACCCAAAACTGCCGATCGCGAATGGCTGATTTTGAAAAACGGTGGTCACTTCTGGGCAGCAATCGCCCGGATCGCCTTTGTCACCCTTCGGGCCGACGGGACCCATCGGACCAATCGGGCCAGCGGGACCAATGGCACCGGACAAACCCGGGAAACCTTGCAGGCCTTGGATACCTTGCAGACCGATGGGCCCAATCGGGCCAACCGCACCCGCCGGACCGACGGGACCAATCGGACCGAGTGCACCAACCGGACCAACGGGACCAACCGCGCCTTGCGCACCCGCGGGGCCGACCGGACCGACCACACCTTGCGCACCAGCCGGACCAACAGGACCAACCGCGCCGATTGCGCCAGCCGCACCTGCGGGGCCAGCCGAACCGGCCGGACCAGCGGGGCCCGCCGGACCTTGCGGGCCCATCGCTCCCTGCGCGCCGGCGGGGCCGGAGGCGCCAATCGTGATTTCAAAAGAATCGATCATGTTCGCGCCGGGGCCGTCGGCGACGACGATCATGTAGGTGCCGGCGGCGAGATTAGCGGGCAATTGCGCGACGACCTTGGTCTGCGTGGGCGAGCCGACGAGCGTGAGCCGGCTCCGCTCTAGATACACACTCACGGTTCGGCGGCCGTTGCTGCCGAGAAAATTTTCACCGCTGAGCGTAATCCGATTGGATGCGTCGACCGACGCGCGGGTGACGACGACGTTGTTGAGTGCGCGATCCTCGTCTTGTGCGAAGAGCGGCGCGGGGGCGAGCGACGCTACGCAGGCAAACGCGAGCGCGGCGGCTAGTAGGCGGGGGAGTCGTGGTAGCATAGGGGACCTTTGGGGCGTTGAGTTAGAGGACAAACGGACGAGTCGCTGGCCTTTCTGCACGGAAGCGCGCGGGCTGCCGAGCCGGGGGTGACCGGCGGCTGAAGATTTGTGACGAGCGGCCCCGCTTCGCGGTGGTCGCCCATGTCCCCATCGGCGATGAGCGGCGGTGGGGACACCGCCGCCCACCCAATTGCGTGAGTCCGGCTACGCTCCCGGTCTAAACGCGTCCCCACTCTGGCGCGGCAACAAGGCCCGCAATTCCGTCCATTCGCGGCGGCTCGCGCGCACGGGCGCGCGCAGTCCGGCAAGGTGCAACAGCGGCGCGTCGGCCCCGTCCTCCTCGATTCGTTGCAGCTGGTTGAGATTCACGATCGTCTGGCGGTGCGCGCGCGCAAAGGGCGGCACGGGCAGCGTGCCCTCCCACGACTTCAGCGTGTGGCGCACGAGCAGCTTGCCCCCCGCGGCGAAGTGCAGCTCGCAGTAATTCTCACACGATTGAATCGCACTGATCGCCGCGAGCGGCAGAAAGCGCGCGCCGTCGTCGGTGCGCACGTAAAGCGTGTCGTCGGCGCGCAGCCGCCCCGCCGCCAGCGCCGCCGGGTCGGCGGGCGCGGCGGCGACACGGCCAAGGCACGCCGCCAGCCGCTCGGGCTTGATCGGCTTGAGGAGGTAATCGAGCGCGTTGACCTCGAATGCTCGCAACGCGTGCTCGTCGTGCGCGGTGACAAATACGATCGCGGCACCCGGCCGCACGAGGGGCACGAGATCGAAACCCGTGCCACCGCGCAGTTGGATGTCGAGAAACACGAGGTCGTAGTCCGGCTGCGCGAGCAAATCGCGCGCGACGCGCAGCGTCCCCGCCTCGCCGGCAATGGTGACGCCCGGATGCGCAGCGAGGAGCGTGCGCAACACGGTGCGCGCGGGCGGTTCGTCGTCGATGAGGAGGACGCGGGGCATGAGATGGGTGGTTCCGCCTTCAGGTGGAATTCGATCCGGCTGAAGCCGGCACGCCGAGCTTGGCAATCGTCAGCGTCACCACCACCTCGCCGTCCGCCTTCGCAATCGCGATGTCATGCGCGCCGGGGTAGTGCCGTTGCAGGCGCTGGCGCAGGTTGGTGAGGCCGATGTTCGAGGATTTCAAACCGACTGCCGCGCTGTCCTCGATCCACGAACCCGAGTTCGCGACCGTGAGCACGAGCGCGCCCGCCGGCGAGAGTTCCGCGGCCACCCGCACGCGCAACTCCTCCGGGCTCGTCGCGCCGCCGTATTTGACGGCGTTCTCGACGAGTGGCAGCAGGAGAAATTGCGGGATGGTCGCGCGGCGCGCGGACTCGTCCGCCTCGACCGTGAGATGCAGCGTGTCACCCCAGCGCGCCTTCTCGATCTCGAGATAATTGGTGAGCTTGTCGAATTCGGCGCCGACGGTCGTATTTTCCTCCTGCCGCCGGTCGAGCGCTACGCGGCAAAAATCCGCGAGCCGCAGCACCATGTTCGCCGCCGCAGGCGGCGCAGTCAGCACGAGACTGTAGACGGAGTTGAGCGCGTTGTAGAGGAAGTGCGGGTTGAGTTGATAGCGCAGCACCTCGAGCCGCGCGTGCTCCTCGGCGAGCCGGGCCGCGGTTTTTTCGTCCAGTTCCAACCGGTGCAGGCGCGCCAGTTCGGTGTTGCTGCGGCGGAGTTCCTCCGTGCGCGCCGCCACCGTCGCCTCCAGCGCGGCCGCGCGGCGACGCAACGCGCGCGTGCGCGCCGCCACCAAACCGAACACGAGCACCACGGCGCCGAGCACATAGCCCGTCCCCGCCCACGGCGTGAGCCACCACGGCGTCGCGATCACCAAGGCCAGCTCCGCGGCCGGGCCCAGCCCACCGGCGCGGTCGCCCGCCTGCACGCGAAACGTGTAGGCGCCCGACCGCAGATTCGTGAAATCACGCCACGGCTCCGGCGACCACGGGGTTTAGCCCGGCTCGAACCCCGCGAGTTGCGTGCGATATTGCATGCCCGGCCGGCCGCGGTGGTCGGGCGCAAACACGGCGGCGGCAAATTCGAAACGCAACGACGTCGCCTCCGCCGCGAGGCCGATCGGCCCCGGCGGCGCCCCGGCGGCGTCTCCCCACCGCGCGCGGCCGTTGGCCGTCGCCACCCGCCGGACGCGCGCAACGGGCGGCGCGGCCGGTGGCGCGGATTTCCACGTCAGGTCCGCCGTCACCAGCGAATCGCTGCCCTGGATCCACAGCGTTTGCGCATCCTCGAACAACCCCACCACCGGTAAATCGTGCAACATCGGCGCCGCCAGTTCGTCGCTGCGCCAGTGTCCGGGGCCTGCGGGCGCAACGCGCAAAATCCGCCGGTCCGGCGCCCCGAGCCGCAGCCAGCACGTGCCGTCGGCATTGGCGCCCACCGCCTCGGCGCCGAGTTGGGCGGGCGCCGTGATGCCGGCGATGCGAGTTTCCGGCACGAAACGATCCGCCCCCGCGTCGAATCGCAGCAACCACGCCTCGCACGTGGCGAGCAGCGTGTCGCCCAGCGTGAAAAAATTGATCCGCGACGCGCGGGAGGCCGCGACGCCTTCCGCAGGTCCGTAGCTGGCCACCGGGGCATCGAGCCGCACGCCGTCACGAAAATCCGCCCGGCCAGAGGCGCCCGTCCGCGGTCGCCCCCCACGCCGTGCCATCGCCCCGGTCAAAAATTTTTGTCACCGCCGCGGTCAGCTGCTGCAACCGGCCCGCTGGTTTCCAGCCGGCGCCATCGGCGCGAAACACCCACAACCCCTGCGCGTCGCCCGCCAGGATGAGATCGGGCGCCCCACGAAACGCCGCTAGCGTGCTGATCGCCAGGTCGCTTTGCGCGCGGGCGCCCCCGGGGCCGTCCACGATTTCGACCAAGCCCGCGGCCGCCGCGTAGAGGCGGCCACCGACGACCGCGAGCGTCTCGGCGGTGCGGTGCAACGCGTCGATCGGCGCGAACACCCCCGGCCACTCGTCAAACCGCGACACCCCATCGCTGTGCGCGAGGAAAAGTTTGCCGTCGTGGCGCAGCAGTTGCCGCGGGTTGCTGCGCACATTCTGCGGCGTCTCATGCCGCACGAAGGCCGAGCGTAATTGCAACCGCGCCAGCCGGTCGCGCGCCGCCAACCACAGGCCGCCTTCGCGATCCTCAAACAGGTGGGTCGCGGGCGGATCCAAGACCGCCAGCAAACGGTTGATCCCTCCCACCACGCTGCCGGTGGCCGACACCAAAATGATCCCGCCCTCCAGGCCGCAGAACACCATGCTCCCATCCGCCAAAAACGTCGCCGCGTTCGCCCCGCCCGCCCGAAACAACGGCGGACGCATCGGCATCGCCCGCCAGCTGCGCGCGCGGCTCTGCCACCGCACCGGCCCCAGCGCCGTCAATAACGTCCACTCGTCCTCGCCCGTCTGGCGCGTCGCATACACCTGAAACGGACTCTGGCGCGCCACCGGCACACGGATGGCCTCGCGCGAAAACACGTCGGTGATCACCCCCGCGGGATCCAACCGGACCACCTCACGATCCGACACCACCGTGTGCACCGCGCGATCCATCCACCAGATCGAGCCGAACCGCTCCGGCGTTTGCCAGACCGCGACGCGCCCGTCGGCCTGCACGCACCAGACGTGCTGGCGACCCCCAAACCAAATCCCTTCCGCCGTGGCCAGCGCCCGCGTAATCTGGCCGGATTCGCCCGAGGGTAGATCGCCGATCACCGGCACGGCCACCAAGACACCCGTGGCATCGGGTTCCAGCCGCGCGATCTCGTTTTCCGCCCCCACCCACACGCGGCCGCGCGCGTCCACCGCCAGCGCCAGCACTGCGCTCTTTTTCGGGAGCGGCAGCAACCGCCAGCGCGCTCCGTCGAACTCGAGCACGCCTTCGCTGTTGCCCGCATAGACGTAGCCCGACTCCGGCGCCTGCACGACACACGAGTTGGCCGAACCTGCCTCGTAGTGCTCCGACCGCCACACTTTATAGAACGGTGTCCCCGTGACATGCGGTGTAACCTTTTCCATAATCTGGGGTGGCGCGGCTGCTCGCGTTGCCGGCCCTCCCCCTGCTGCCCCGGTCGCCCGCGCCCGGCTGGCCCCGCCTGCGCACGCAGCTGCGGCACCACCAGCGCGCAAGTCAGCGTGGCGAGAGTGACGGAGCAAACAATCGAGCGACGGGGCACGCGACAGCGAAGCTGGCGCATCGGCAGACACATGTCCAACGGTCTTCCGCGCCCACGCCCCGCGCTACACGCAAGTGACGAGCGGCGGCCCAGCGGTGACGAACGGCGCCGGCTCAGCCGGCCGCCCGAAATTTTATCAAGCGCCGCGCGACCGTCACGGCATTGGCCAAGCTGGTCCCGCGCGCCACGCCCTTCCCCGCGATCCCGAAGGCCGTGCCATGGTCCGGGCTCGTGCGCACGTGGGGCAGACCCAGCGTGACGTTCACCGCCTCGTCGAAATCGATCACCTTGAGCGGCGCGAGGCCCTGGTCGTGATAGAGCGCCACGATCACATCGAATTCACCCCCCGGCCCTGAACCCGACGAACGGGGGAGGGCGCGCGCGAACAGCGTATCGCCCGGCTCGCACTGCGAGAGCCCGGGAAATTCGGCGCGCAGCTGATCGAGCGTAGGATTGAGAAAATCCTTTTCCTCGTAACCGATCAGCCCGCCTTCGCCCGCGTGCGGGTTGAGCCCGCACACGCCAATGCGCGGCGCAGTGATGCCGTCGGCGCGGGCCAGCCCGTCCGCCGCCGCGATGGTGCGATGCATCCGGTGCGGCCCGAGCAGCCGGGCGACCTCGTGCAACGGCACGTGCCACGTCGCCAGCACCACGCGCAGTTTCCCGCCGCAAAATGCCATCACCGGCTCGCCGCCCCAGCGCGCGGCAAAAAATTCCGTCTGCCCCGGAAACGGGTAACCGATCCGCGCGAGCTCGGCCTTGCTCACCGGTCCGGTGACGACGCCGGAAAACTCCCCGCTCCGACAGCCGGCCGCCGCCCGCTCCATCGCCGCCCACGCGACCAGCGCGCCTTCGCCGGTCGGCTGGCCCAAGGTGGCCGCAAATTCTTCGAGGCCAACGGCGATTTTCTCCGCGACCGTGCCGAGCGTCGCCAGCCAGCGCGCCGGCCCGATGACCGCGACGCGGTCCGCTTCCTCTGCGTGCGTCGCGAGCCACGCCGCGATGATTTCCGGCCCGACGCCCGCCGGATCGCCGCAGGTGAGGGCGAGTTTGGTGTTCATGAATTGATGGCCACAAAAAGCACAAAGAAGCGCAAAAAAACCGGACCCGTTTTTTGGGACTTTTTGCGCTGGTGGTGGCTAGTCCTCCGCGGGCAATCCCGCCCGCCGGGCGCGGGCGATCCCGCGCTTGCCGCCGGCGAAAAATTCCAGGAAGCGCCGGGCTTCTGCACTCGAAAACTTTCCGCCGACCTGCAGCGCGATCGCCACGTCCCGGATGTTGCCCGGGGTAAAATATACGTCGTGAAACGCCACTTTCAGCTCGGCGATCACCGCGCGGCTGAACCCCCGGCGCTTGAGGCCGACGCCGTTGAATCCAATCACATCGTCCCGCTCCGCCACCATCGTGAAGTGCGGCACATCGCGCGTGATCGCCGCGTGGCCCGCGACCATCACGCCCTCGCCCAGCCGGCAGAACTGATGCACCGCCGCGCCGCCGCCGAGAAAAGTGTGGTCGCCCACGCTGACGTGACCCGCGAGTAGTGCGGCATTGGCGAAGACGACATCGTGGCCCACCTCGCAGTCGTGCGCGACGTGGCTCGCCGCCATCAGGAAACAATTTTCGCCCACCGTGGTGAATTTTCCCTCGTTGGCTGAACGGTTGATCGTCACCTGCTCGCGAATCACCGTGCCGGCGCCGATCCGCACGCCCGTCGCCGTCGCGCGATCGAATTTCAGATATTGCGGATCGCCACCCACGACCGCGAAGGGATGCACGATCACGCGGTCGCCGAGCGCGCAAAACTTCGTGACGACGGCATAGGCCATGATCTCGCAATCCACGCCGAGCTGCGCGCCGGGCTCGACGATGGCGGTGGGATGGATGTTCGTCGCCATCGCTCAGAGTCTCGCCCGCCGCGCCGTGGCGGTGCGGTCAGGAAACATGTCGAGCTGCACGTCCTTCAGCAGATCGTAGTTCTTCAAAATGCGCATGACCTGCAGGGTGTCGCTCTTGCTGTAGTTTTGGTTCACTTCGACCTGGTCGAGCAGGTCGAGCAGCATCGCCCGGAACGAAATAATCGCGTCCACGCCGCGGGCCTTCAGCAACTCCACACTCTGCGAACGAAACGGCTCCGCCGTCGGCAGGCTCGGCAGCACCAAAATCTTCGTGAGCGCCCCCGCGGGCTCGTCGGGCGCGTCCGCCGGAAACAGGTGCACCGCTTCCTTCAGCACGTTTTGCTCGAGGAAACTGAAAATCTCCGGACTGCTCTGCATCATCTTCGGCGTGAACACCCCGGTATGCCAGCCCTTCACCGCCACGATCGCCTTGTGGACAAAGGGCAGCTCGTTCGAGAACAGAAAAAAATCCGGCTTGCGCGAGCCACGCTGCCACGCGGGGTTAAAGACCGTGAGATCAATCTCCTCCTCGCCGGTCTTGCGGCGCGCGGACACCTGATACTTCCGCGCCTGGCGGACGAGAAATCCGTTCTGCTCGAAATATTCGCGGACAATGCCTTCGTCGATGGCGGACATGCGGGCGAGTTAGTCGGATAACCGCGGAAAAGTCACAGCAAAGATTCGGCCTCAACCGGCCGCCCCGATCGCGCGGAAACACGCCTCCGCCAGCCCCAGCGCGACGCCCTCGCGCGTCGCCGCTTCGCCGATTTTTTTCAGGACCACGAAACGCGGCAACCCGGCGCGGACCTTCTTGTCGCGCGCCACCGCCGCCATCAACGCCGCGAGCGGCAACGGCGTGCGCAGCCGCGTCGGCAACGCGTGCGCCGCGAGCACGGCCTCGATGCGCGCGACGTCGGCCGCGGAAACCAGGCCGAGTTCGCGCGACAGCCCCGCGGCCGCGCCCAACCCGATCGCCACCGCCTCGCCGTGCAGGTAGTCGCCGAAGCCGGCGGCGTATTCGATCGCATGGCCGAAGGTGTGGCCGAGATTGAGCAGCGCACGCCCGCCCTCTCGGGCCGTCTCGCGCTCGTCGGCCTCCACGATGAGGGCCTTCAGCGTGCAGCAACGGCGAATGACCGCAGCCAGATCGGCGCTGCGGACGGCGAGCGGAGCTATTTCCAACGACGCGAACAATGCGCCATCGCCGAGCAACCCGTATTTGATGACCTCGGCCGCGCCCGCCGCGAACTCTCGCGGCGGCAGCGTGCCGAGCAGCGCCGTTGAAATAAACACTCCGCGCGGCTGGTGAAACGCCCCCGCGAGATTTTTTCCGGCCGCGAGGTTGATGCCGGTTTTCCCGCCGACCGAGCTGTCCACCATGGCGAGCAGCGTCGTCGGCACTTGGAAAAATTCGATCCCGCGCAGCCAGCTCGCCGCCGCAAAGCCCCCGAGGTCGCCGATCACGCCGCCGCCGACCGCGAACAGCACGCCACCGCGATCGAGTTTTTGCTCCGCGAGAAAATCGAGCACCCGTCCAAGCCCCGCGAGCGACTTGCTCCCCTCGCCTGGCTCGACCGTCAACACCGGTGCCTCGCTAAACATCACGCGCAACGCGCCGGCCTGCGCCCGCGCGAAATTTTGATCGGTCAGCACCGCAATCCGGCGGCCGGCCGTCGTGAGCCGCGCGACTTCCCCGCGCACGTCCGCGGCCAAATCCGCGCCGAAGCGAATCGGGTAGCTGCGCGCGCCGAGGCTGACGTTGAGGGTTTCGACCATGCCGCCAGAAAATGCGACCCAGCGCGACGCGTCGAGGAGAAGTTCGCCCATGGCGCCTTTGCTCCAAGGTCGAGCTGGGACCCTTCAATGCACTTGGTGCCCATTCGGTCCAAACTGTGGCCGCCTGAGCCTGCTAATTTTCACACTTTTTTGGCTCCTTTAGTATCGCCAAAAGGGCGTTTCTGCCCATTGTTTGCATCCTTGAACTCAGGTTAGAAGTAGAGATTAGATGCTTTCCGGCTTCGTGATGACCCCCAGATTTCCTAGGTATTTTCTCGCTGTCGCCTGCGCCGTCCTAGCGCTGAGCGTGACCTTGCGCGCTGACAAACCAGTGTGGGCGGGTGGCGCGGGTGGCGGTGGCGGAAATGCCAACAACGGCACCAATTGGACCGGCGGAACTGGAGCTCCTGGCAATAGCGATACGGCCCACGTGGGCGACGGAACGGTTCCAGCAAGCTACAGTAGCAATACGTCGGTCGGTGCGCTCGAACTGACCACGGATTCCGGCAAATCGCCCGGCAAGCTCGGCGGTTCCGGCACGATTACTTTCACCGGCGGCGGATTGAACCTCAGCTCGACGTGGGAGTCCGGCGAAATCAGTTTCAGTAGTGGTAGCGGCGTCGTCTTCGACAACCGGCACGACCCTCACGATCTCGACCAGCAATTCGCCCGCGCTTGCCGGCGGCTCGTTCACCAACAAAGGTAACTCGAGTTGGACCGGCGGCTCGATCGACACGAGCAGCAGTGCTTCTATCAGCAATAACTCTGGTGCGACCTTCGCCACGAGTTTTGACGGCACCCTCTCCAACACCGGCTCATCAACCTTCGCCAACGCGGGCACCTTTACGAAATCCGGAGGAGCGGGCGGCACCTCAAAGACCGACATCCAAGCCGCCTTCAATAACACGGGGGTGATCAACGCCTCCTCGGGTAATTTAAAGCTGTCGGGCGGCGGCTCCAGTTCCGGCACGGCCTCGGGCACGACCAATACTGTCAATGTGGCTGACGGCGCGAAGCTCCAAGTGGCCAGCGGCTACGCGTTCACCGGCACGGCGCTCGCGGCGAACGGCACGGGCGCCACCGGCGCGGTCGACGTCCTGACCGGCGGCACGGCCACCTTCAGCGGGACGAGCGGCAGCGCCAATCTCAACGTCACCGGCGGCACCGCCACCTTCAGCGGCAACCACGCCGGCTCCGGCAAACTCACCGTCGCCACCGGCGGCACCGTCGACGGCAGCAGCACGGCCACCTTCACCGCGCTCGACTTCACCGGCGGCACGGTCAACGGCAAGGTCGTCGCCACCGGCGCGGCCGCGAGCGGCAGCGGCACCAAGACCATTGGCAGCAGCGGTGATCTCACCGTGGCCGGCACCGCCAGCGGCGCGGCCAGCGCCTGGAGCGGCACGCTGAGCAACAGTGGCAAGCTCACCCAAGCCGCCGGCTCCACCGAACTGACGGGCAGCTTCACCAACGCCGGTAGCGTCACCGCCAGCGCGGGCAACTTGAAGCTGTCCGGCGGGGGCTCGAGTTCCGGCAGTGTCAGTGTGGACAATGGCGCCACCGTTCAAATCGCCAGCGCCAATTTCGCGTTCACCAACGGTGCGCAAGTAAACGGCACCGGCACCGGCACGCTCGACCTCAACGGCGCGATCACCACCTTTAGCGGCACCACCACCGGCAGCGCCAATCACAGCGTCACCGGCGGCACCGCCACCTTCAACGGCGCGCACACGGCCAGCGGCAAGTTCGATTTGACCAACGGCACGGTCAATGGCTCCGGCACGGTCACCGTCGGTGGCACGCTCGGCTTCACCGGCGGCAGCATCAACACCACCGTCAACAGCAACGGCGGCGCCACCATCGCCACCGGCAACGGCAAGGCCCTCAACGCCGGCGCCATCCTGAACCTCGCCGGCACCCTCAGCGGCACCGGCAACATCATCGGCGCCGTCAGCTCCTCCGCTCTCATCTCGCCTGGGCTCTCCCCCGGCACGCTCAACCTTACGGGCACGCTCACCTTGTTCGCCACCAGCCAGCTGCTCATCGAACTCGGCGGCACCACCCAGGGTGTGAGCTACGATTTCTTTGGCGTCAGCGGCACGGCGGCACTCGGTGGCACGCTGGCCGTGAGATTCGCCGGCGGCTTCGAAAATTCCGTCACCAACTCCCAAACGTTCACCTTTCTCACCGCCAGCGCGATCACCGGCGCGTTCACCAACGTGCCCACCAGCGGCCTCCGCCTTACCACCACGGACGGCATCGGTTCCTTCGTGCTCACCCAGAACGCCACCAGTCTCGTGCTCTCGAATTTCTCGCCGGTCCCCGAACCGTCCACCTACGCGCTGCTCGTCGTGGGCCTCGGTGCGGTCGCCGTCTTTTCGCGGCGCCGGCAAAAGTAGCACCGCCTGATCGGTCGCGGGAATCAGCGGTGGAGCCGGTTGGCCGCCACCCACTGGTTGGTGAGGTGGATTCCCGGCGACGGCTGGAAGGGCGGCCGCCAGGAAATTTGCCTGCTCACGTGGCTCGCCGGGCAGGGCTACGCGGTTGTCCGCCTCAGACCAGCGTCCCTGATGATTTAGACTGTCATGGCGAGGAGCGCAGCGAGGAAGCAATCCAGCTGGATTGCCACGGCGCGCCTCGCGCACCTCGCTTAATCACAGCGATACTGAGTTCGGATGGAGCCGGCATCGCTTCGTCCTTTCAGAGCTATTCTTGGTGCCTCGGTGTCTCGGCGGTGAATCCGTTCCAGCTCGCCATGGCGGCGGCGGAAATTTCCCCGGGGCTGCGCGCGCCTGCTCACGAACAGCTTTGCCTTCCGGGTTCGAGCCGGTTTTCTTGGGCTCCTCGTTCGCACAAAATAATCCCGCCCACCCCATGAAACTCTCTCGCCTTCGGCTGGTGCTTCTCCTCGCCGCGCTCGTGGTCACCGTCCGCGCGGCCGAGCCACGCTGGAATATTCTCTTTCTGTTCGCCGACGATTGGGGCCGCTACGCGAGCTGCTACGCCGCGGTCGATGGCCGGCCCTCCCTGAATCAAGTCATCACGACGCCCAACGTCGATCGCATCGCGCGCGAGGGGGCCTTGTTCCGCAACGCGTTTGTCAACGCGCCCTCGTGCACCCCGTGCCGCAGCTCCCTGCTCTCGGGCCGCTATTTTTTCAACACCGGGCGCGGTGCCATTCTGAACGGCGCGGTCTGGGATGAATCCATCCCCTCTTTCCCACTGCTGCTGCGCGACGCCGGTTATCACATCGGCAAGAGCTACAAGGTCTGGAGTCCCGGCACGCCGGTGGACGCCCCGTTCGGCGGCCAGCGCTACGCCTATCAAAAGGCCGGCGTCGCTCCGAATAATTTCTCCGAAGAGGTGACCGAACGCGTGGCGAAAGGCCTCAGCGTTGCCGCCGCCCGCGAGGAAATCCTGGCGCAGGTCCGCGGGAACTTCGACGCGTTTCTCGCCGACCGGAAACCCGGCCAGCCGTGGCACTATTTCTTCGGCCCCACGACGACCCATCGCAAGTGGATCAAGGGCTCGGGGAAAAAACTGTGGGGCATCGAGCCCGACCGGCTGCAGGGCCGGATGCCACCGTTTCTGCCGGACGTGCCCGAAGTGCGCGAGGATGTCGCCGACTACCTCGGTGAAGCGCAGGCGGTCGATGCCTACCTCGGGGTCTTGCTCGCACGCCTCGAGGCCGCCGGCGAACTCGAGCACACGCTCATCGTGGTGAGTGGCGACCACGGCATGCCCGGCGTCCCCGCCGGCAAGTGCAACCTCTACGACCACGGCGTGGCCGTGACGCTCGCCATCCGGATGCCCGGCGGTAAACCCGGCCGGGTGATCGACGATTTTGTCTGCCTGCCCGATCTCGCCCCGACGTTGATGGAGGTGGGCGGCGTCAAGCCCCCGGCCGGTCTCTATGGCCGCTCGTTGCTGCCGCTGCTCCGCTCCGACCACGGCGGCCAGATCGATGCGACCCGCACGTGGGTGATCACGGGGCGCGAACGCCACGTCAACATCGCGCGCGAAAACAATCTCCCCTACCCGATGCGGGCCCTGCGCACGCGGGATTTCGTCTACGTCCGCAACTTCGCGCCTGATCGCTGGCCGCTCGGTTCACCGGCCGCCGCCATCGGTCCGGCAATGCTCAACCGCGATCGGTGGGAAAACGACACGCGCGCCGGCTATGCCGACATGGACGCCAGCCCCACCAAGGCCTGGCTGATCGCGCATCACGATGATCCAAAGTGGAAATGGCATTTCGACTTCGCCTTTGGCAAACGTCCGGGCGAGGAGCTCTACGACCTGCGCAAAGATCCCGACCAGATCAACAACGTCGCCGCCGCTCCCGCTTACGCCGTCGTGAAAGCCGAACTCGCCCAGCGGCTGATGAAGACGCTGACCGACGCGAAAGACCCGCGCGTGACCGGTGACGGCCAGACCTTCGAGCGCCCGCCCTACACCGACCTCGACGACGAGCCTGGCGCCGGCCGGCAGAAAAAGGGCGGCCAGAAAAAAAGCGCCGTTCCCGGCGGCAGCTGACCGCACCAGGCGGGTCAACGCGGTCGGTGACGCCGTCTCCCGATCAGCGGGCGACCGCCGGCCCGGCGATTTGGAGCTTCCCTTCGGTGCCCCGCGCTGAAAAATCCCTGACGTGTTCCCCTCTCGCAGACTCGCGCTCCGGGCCGTGTTTTGCACCCTGCCGCTCGCCGCGGCCGCCGCGCCGGCGCCGGTGGATTTCAGCCGCGACATCCGGCCGATCCTTTCGGACAAGTGTTTCCATTGCCACGGCCCGGACGAGAAGGCCCGAAAAGCCAAGCTCCGCTTCGATACCAAGGAAGGCATCTTCCACCTAAAAAACGATTCGGCCGTCATTCTCCCGGGCCAGAGCGCCGAGAGTGAAATCATCCTCCGGGTGACGAGCACCGACCCGGAGGAAATGATGCCGCCCCCCGAGGCAAAAATCGGCCGGCTGTCTCCGGCGGAAATTGACTACTTGAAGCGCTGGATCGACGAGGGCGCGGCGTATCAGTCGCACTGGGCGTTCGTCCCGCTGGCCCCGGTGGTCTTGCCACCAGGGCGACCCGAACCAAGCCCGATCGACCGGATCGTGTTGGCCGGGCTCGCCGGAAAAAAACTCACCCCCCAGCCCGAGGCCGATCGCGCGACGCTGATCCGCCGGTGGTCGTTCGATCTCACCGGGCTGCCGCCCACCCTCGCGGAGATCGAGGCGTTTACGGCGGATCAATCGCCGGACGCACTGGCCAAGGTGGTCGACCGGCTGCTGGCGTCGCCGCGCTACGGTGAGCGCATGGCGACGGACTGGCTCGACGTGGCGCGTTACGCCGACAGCTACGGTTTCCAGGTGGATCGCGAGCGCGACATGTGGCCGTGGCGCGACTGGGTGATCAAGGCGTTCAACGAAAATCTCCCGTGGGATAAATTTGTCACCTGGCAACTGGCCGGCGATCTGCTCCCCCACGCCACCGCCGAGCAGGTGCTAGCCACCGCCTTCAACCGCCTCCATCCGCAGGAGAGCGAGGGCGGCTCGGTCGAGGAGGAATACCGCATCAATTACGTCAATGACCGCGTGACGACCTTCGGCACGGCCTTCCTCGGACTCACCCTCGAATGCTGCCGCTGCCACGACCATAAATTTGATCCGCTCCTGCAGAAGGATTTTTATGCGCTGGCCGCCTTCTTCCAGAATATCGACGAGGCCGGGCTGTATTCCTTTTTCACCCAGTCCGCCCCGACGCCCGCGATGTGGGTGCCCGATGCCGCGCACCAGGAGAAGTATGCCGCCGCCACCGTCGCCGTGCAGGCAGCCGAGGTGAAGCTGGCGGCCACCCGCGAGACCCGGCGCGAGGCGTTCGCCGCCTGGCTGACCCAAACGCCGACGGCGCCGGCCACCGCCAGCGGCGAGATCGCCCGTTTCGATTTCGACGTTCGCGACACGAGCCCCCGGCCGGTCAAGCCCGCCCCGGCGGAAGTCAAGGCCGCCACGCCTGAGACCACCGAGGCGGCCCCGGAAAAAATCGCCGGGCTGGGCCGCTTCGCGAGTGCCATCAATCCCGAGGACACGGCGACCACGCCCAAGGAAAACGAATCGGTCTCCGGCCGGTCCGGCCTCGCCCTCCGGCTCTCCGGGGACCACGCGGTCAACACCAAGGTGGGCAACTTCCACCGGCACGAGCCGTTCTCTCTTTCACTCTGGATTCAAACGCCCGACGTGAAAGAACGCGCGGTCGTGCTACATCGCTCGCGCGCGTGGACGGATGCGGGCAGCCGCGGCTATGAACTGCTCATCGAGGAAGGAAAGCTCAAGTGGTCGTTGATTCATTTTTGGCCCGGCGACGCGATTTCCGTCCGCGCCACCGCGGCCGTGCCCGTGGGCGAATGGGTGCAGGTCACGGTGACGAACGACGGCTCCAGCCGCGCGGCGGGGTTGAGGATTTTTGTCAACGGCCAGCCGGCGCGCACGGACGTCATCCGCGATCACCTCACGAAGGATATTACGGGGGGCGGCGGCGACTCCATCGCGCTCGGCGAACGGTTTCGCGACCGTGGTTTTACCGGCGGCCTGGTGGATGAGCTGCGCGTCTTTGGCCGGGCGGTGACCCCGGTGGAAGCGCGCGAGATTTTTTCCGCCGGCGCGGTGCACGACCTGCGCACGAAAGATCGCGCGGCCCTCGCGGCGGAGGAGCGCGAGGCGTTGTTCGAATATTTTTTGACGAATCACGACGCGACCTTCGCCACCGAACTCGCCGCCCTGACCGCCGCGCGCGCCACCCAGACCAAAGTCGCCGACGAGGCCAAGGCCATCATGGTGATGCGCGAATTGTCCCAGCCAAAAACGGCCTACGTGCTCAAGCGCGGTGACTATAGCCAACGAGGCGAGGCGGTGCCGCCCGGCACGCCGGCCGTGCTGCCACCGTTCCCGACCGATCAGCCGCGCAACCGCCTCGGCCTGGCGCGGTGGCTCACCGACGCGCGTCATCCGCTGCTGGCCCGCGTGACGGTGAATCGTTTCTGGCAGGCCCTGTTGGGCCGCGGGCTGGTGAAGACGGTCGATGATTTCGGCAGCCAGGGCGACCGCGCGGAATATCCGGCGCTGCTCGACTGGCTCGCGGGGGAGTTTATCCGCTCGGGCTGGGACGTAAAGGCGCTCCTGAAAACGATCGTGCTCTCGCAGACCTACCGGCAGCGCAGCGTGGCCGCGCCCGAAGCGATGACGGACGATCCGGAAAACATCGGACTCGCGCGCGGGCCACGCCATCGCCTGCCGGCCGAAATGATCCGCGACCATGCGCTCGCGGTCAGCGGCCTGCTGGTGGAAAAAATCGGTGGCCCGCCCGTCTTCACCTACGATCTCCCCGAGTCGTTCAAGCCCGCTCCCGCCGGCAAGGGGGAGCAGCTCTACCGGCGCAGCGTTTACACGTTTTGGCGGCGCACGGGGCCCGCTCCGGTGCTTGAGGCGTTCGACGTGCCGAAGCGCGTCGTGTGCGTCGCCCGGC
Organism: Opitutus sp.; assembly: GCA_009695305.1. Classification (GTDB taxonomy): domain Bacteria; phylum Verrucomicrobiota; class Verrucomicrobiia; order Opitutales; family Opitutaceae; genus SIBG01. The sequence goes on from SIBG01000025.1 coordinate 29,373, forward strand.
GCGACACGACGAACACCCCGCTGCACGCCTTGGTGCTGCTCAACGGCCCGCAGTTCGTCGAGGCCGCGCGCGTGCTGGCGGAAACGCTCCACCGCGACAGCGGCGGGCGGCGCGATGAAATCGTGGCGGCGGCGTTTCGCCGGCTCACCGGCCGCGCACCCGACGCGCCGGAAGGAAAAATTCTCGTGACGATGTTCGATGAACAGTTGCACTGGTTCCGCGGGCACGCGGCCGACGCCGCGGCGCACGTGGCCATCGGCGGCACGCCGCCCGACCCCGCGCTGCCCGCGCCCGAAATCGCCGCGGCAGCCACGGTGGTCAACACCCTCATGAACCACGACGCCTTTGTCGTGAAGCGCTGATGCCCCCGATGAATCCCCCACCCTCCGACCAGCCGCGCTGCACCGGCCATGCCCCGTGGTTCACGATGAGCCGCCGGGAGTGCCTGAACCGCCTCGCGGTCGGACTCGGCGGCATGGCCCTGGCGGAATTGCTCGGGCGCAACGCCGCCGCCGCCCCGGCCGCGGTCGCCGGCCTCCGGCCGGACCGCCATCATTTCGCCCCGAAGGCGAAGCGCATCATTTACCTGTTCCAATCCGGCGGACCTTCCCAGCTCGACCTGTTCGACCATAAGCCGCTGCTCAACCAGCGGCACGGCGAGCAATTGCCCGACAGCGTGCGCGGCGGGCAGCGGCTCACCGGCATGTCCGGCAACCAGAGCTCGATCCCGATCGTGGGCTCGCCCTTCACGTTTGCGCAACACGGCCGCAGCGGCGCGTGGCTGAGCGACCTGCTGCCGCACACGGCGAAAATCGCGGACGAGCTTTGCATCATTCGTTCGATGCACACCGAGTCGATCAACCACGGGCCCGGCGTTACGTTCATGCAGACCGGCTCCCAGATTCCAGGGCGCCCGAGTTTCGGCTCCTGGCTCGACTACGGCCTCGGCAGTGAAAACGAAAACCTGCCGTCCTTTGTCGTGCTCATTACCAAGGATAAGAAGGGTCAGCCGCTGACGTCGCACCTCTGGGGCGCGGGCTTCCTGCCGGCGCAGCATCAGGGCGTGCGCTTCCGCTCCGGCCGCGACCCGGTGCTCTACCTCGGCAACCCGCCGGGCGTTTCACCTGAAAACCGCCGCCTCGCGCTCGACCGGCTGCGGGAGTTGCACGAGCACCAGTTTGCCGGCACGCCCGACGCGGAGATCTCCGCGCGCATCGCGAATTACGAAATGGCGTTCAACCTGCAGACCAGCGTCCCCGAGGTCACCGATCTGAAGGACGAGCCCGACCACGTTTTCGCCGAGTATGGGCCGGACGCGCGGAAGCCCGGGACGTATGCCGCCAACTGCCTCCTGGCCCGCCGGCTCGCCGAGCGCGGCGTGAAGTTCATCCAGCTCTACCATCAGGACTGGGATCATCACGGCGGGCTGCCCGACGGCATCAAACGCGAGTGCCAGCAGACGGATCAGGCGACCGCCGCACTCGTCACCGACCTGAAGCGCCGCGGGCTGTTGGACGACACGCTGGTCGTTTGGGGCGGGGAATTTGGCCGCACCAACTATTGCCAGGGTCTGCTCACGGCGGGGAATTTTGGCCGCGATCATCACCCGCGCTGCTTCACCATCTGGATGGCCGGGGGCGGCGTGAAGCCGGGTCTCACCTATGGGGAAACCGACGAATACGGCTACAACATCGCCCGCGACCCCGTGCATATCCACGATCTGCACGCGACGATCCTTCACCTCTTCGGCCTGGATCACGAGCGGCTCACCTACAAATTCCAAGGTCGCCGCTACCGCCTGACCGATGTGTTTGGGCGCGTCCTGACCGACGTGCTGGCGTAGCGGCGAGCCAACGTTGGCGCAAATTCGTTCTCGTTCTCGGTCCGCAATCTCGTTCTCCTGCCCTCCCGTTCATGAAAAAATCCCGCCCGCATTTTCCCCGCATCAAGCCCATCGCCTATGCCGGCCCCTCGGCCACGACGGCCCTCGCCTTCCGCCACTACAATCCCGACGAGCTCGTCGACGGTAAAAAGATGAGCGCCCACCTGCGCTTCTCGATCGCCTACTGGCACTCGTTCCGCGGGACCGGCGCCGATCCCTTCGGCCCCGGCACGATTCAGCGGCCGTGGGAAAAAGGGACCGATCCCGTCTCCATCGCCCTGACCCGCCTCGATGCCGCCTTCGAGTTCTGCCAGAAAATCCGCGCGCCGTTCTGGGCCTTTCACGATCGCGACATCGCCCCCGAGGGCCGCTCCCTCGCCGAGTCGAATCGCAATCTGGATCGGATCGTCGCCCACGCCAAAGACCTCCAGCGCGCCACGGGCGTCAAACTCCTCTGGGGCACCGCGAATCTGTTCTCGAATCCGCGCTACATGTGCGGCGCCGCGACGAATCCCGACGCCCATGTCTTCGCCTACGCTGCGGCGCAGGTGAAGAAAGCGCTCGACGTCACCAAGCAGCTGGGCGGGGAGAACTACGTTTTCTGGGGCGGCCGGGAAGGCTACGAGACGCTCCTCAACACCAACCTGAAGCGCGAACAGGCCCACCTCGCGGCGTTTCTGCACCTGGCCGTCGACTACGCGAAGAGCATCGGCTTCAAGGGCCAGTTCCTCATCGAGCCGAAGCCGAAGGAGCCGACGAAGCACCAATACGATTTCGACGTGGCGAGCGGCATCGCGTTTCTCCGCACCCACGGCCTCGAAAAACATTTCAAGTTCAACATCGAGACGAACCACGCCACGCTCGCGGGCCACACCTTCAATCACGAAATCGAAGTCGCCGCCGCCCAAGGCATGCTCGGCTCCATCGACGCCAACTCCGGCGACCTCCTCCTCGGCTGGGACACCGACCAGTTCAACACCGACGTGAAGGAGCTCACGCTCGCGATGGTCTCAATCCTCCGCGCCGGCGGCCTCGGCACCGGCGGATTCAACTTCGACGCCAAGCTCCGCCGTCCGTCGATCGACCCCGAGGATCTGTTCCATGCGCACATCGGCGGCATGGACGCCTACGCCCTCGCTTTCAAACTCGCGCGCAAAATTCTCGCCGACGGAAAATTCGAGTCCTTCGTCTCGGACCGTTACGCGAGCTACGACTCCGGTTACGGCCGAGCGATCGCGAAACGCCGCACAAATTTCCGCGAGCTGAACAAGCTCGTGCTCGGCAAGCTCGGCGAACCGAAACCGCGCTCCGGCAAACAGGAGTATTTGGAAAACCTGCTGAACACCTACCTGCACGGTTAACGCTCACCCGCTCGCCTGGACCGGAGAGCCCGGGAGCTTCCGCACCGTGGGGCCCTCGGTCCAGCGCGCGGGAATCGTCGTCGTCGTGGCCCATTCCGGCACGCCGAGTTCGTTGCGCTGGAGCTGGGCAATCAGCATCTCGACCGCGCGCCCGCCTAGTTCCGCGGGCTGCTGATCGAGCCCGGCGCAAGGCCTGGTCCGGAAGAGCACGTTGAGGCTGACGAAGCCCCTCGACTGGCTGACCGTCCGGCAAACCGTGCTTGGGTCCCCGCGCGCGCCACCAACCGCGGCCACCGGCCCCGCCGGCGCCTTGCGCCCGCGGCCCGATGCTGCGTGAGTGCGCCCGGGCCCGATGGCGCCATCTCAGCCAAGCGCACCCCGCCCTGCCATGAAAACAAATTTTCCCTCCACCCTGCCCCTCGTGCTCCTCACCGCGCTGCTGACGGGATGTTCGTCGTTGTCCACCCGACAGGTCATCGACCTCGCGCCGTTCCGGCACATCTATGTCGTGCACCGGCTCACCGATGACCACCACCTCGACGAAATGATGGTGCGCGAACTGCAAAAACTGGGCCGCGACGCCTCGCACGGCCCGCTCACGATGCTGCCGAACAACGCGGACGCGATTCTCACCTATCAAGATCGTTGGGAATGGGATTTTCAGAGTTACCTGATCGAATTCACGATCGAATTGCACACCGCTCGCACCGAAAAAAAACTCGCGGACGGCCGCTATTACCAGCCCTCGCCCAAACCGAGGCCGCCGGCAGAAATCATCCGCGAAATCCTCACCCCTCTCTTCCAACCCAAACTGCCCGGCCAGGGCTGATCCCAACGCCGGTGGCCGGGCCGTTGATCCAGGAATCGCCAGTTTGCCCGTCGAGCGTCGCCGGTCATACTGGCTCCTTGCTGTTTTCAGTGGATTGATGGCGTCATCGTCAGAGCCCCGAAGGGGCGAGATTCGAAAGCCCAGTGCAACGCCCTGGGAATCGAGTTCAAAGAAAATCATCGCCCTGAAGGGGCGACACGATGGATGTGGTTTCGCCCCTTCAAGGCTCGGGGTTTTGCTAAAAGATTTCCCAGCGCGTTGCCCTGGGCTCTCTATTTTTCGCCCCTTCGGGGCTCCCAGTCACCGGCAGCTACCCACTGGAAACAGCAAGGAACCGTCATACTAATTACGATGAGCACCGGCAGGACCTTCGCGGACGGCCCAGCGGTCCGTCGCTCCCTTTAGTCCAGAACCGTTGAGTAATTGGTCTTATTTGTCCTCGACCGACTAGCGCCGGCGCTTGGATTTGGAGCCGGCCGAATCTCCGGGCCATGGAAACCCGGTGACCTGAGCCAGAGTTTTTCCTCGAAATTCCCTTTGAAATTTGCGCTTGCGCCGCCTCGCGCGATTCGGGAATCTGTCTCCTTGCGTCAGTGGACATCCGCCGGTTGCGGGTGCCCACCATGACTGGTCCGGCACTCCGCCGGATTGGAACGGTGACGCCGGTCTCGCAGGGGCGGGACGGGCGTCACGGGGCTCCGCAAGGGGCTCCCTACAGTCGTGAAACCCAGCCATAAAACCATGTCCACCACAGTCGTTAAACCCGAAATCATCGCCGAATATAAAACTCACGAGAAGGATACCGGTTCGTCCGAAGTCCAAGTCGCGCTGCTTACTGCCCGGATCAATCACTTGACCGAGCATCTTCGCACGCACCGCAAGGATTTCCACTCGCGCCGCGGCCTCCTGCAGATGGCATCCGGCCGTCGCAAACTCCTCGATTACCTCAAGAAGCATAATCTTCCCAAGTATACCGAGCTGTTGCAGAAGCTAAACCTTCGCAAATAACGCTTTCGTTCCACAGGCGACCCGATCCGCGGGTCGCCTGTTGTCTTTACTGACACTCGCCTCCAGGCCGGGACATTTCCATTTGTTGCTTTCACCGGTAGGGCGCGTTTTCCCTCACGCGCCGCGGCGGATTAAGGATAATCCGCCCTACCCACCCAAAGCGCCAAACGGAAATCTCTCGGGTCTGAACCGAGGAGACAAAAAGCGGGTTCGTGAAAGCCCAACCCTCGCAGCGGCCCCGTGCCGCCGCCGCTTCTGCTCCCAGAAGCCCCGAGTCGTCATCAGTCCGGTATCGCTGACGGCGCTCGTCTCATCCGCCGATACTATTGTCCGCCTCCGAAAATCCGTCCGCCCATGAAACAGAAACATAATGTCACCGTGCCCGGCCTCGGGCTCACGTTCTCCACCGGCTCCATCGCCCAGCTCGCTGGCGGCGCCGTCAACGTCAATGTCGGGGAAACCAACGTCTTCGTCACCGCCTGCGTCGCCCAGACCATGCGCCCCGGACAGGACTTCTTCCCGCTCACCTGCGACTACCGCGACAAATACGCCGCGGCCGGTCGTTTCCCCGGTGGCTATTTCAAACGCGAGGGCCGCCCCACCGAGAGAGAAATCCTCATCTCCCGCCTCTGCGACCGTCCCTGCCGCCCGCTCTTCCCCGAGGGTTTCCTCAATGAAGTCCAGATCATCGGCACGCTCATGTCGGCCGACCTCATCCACGACTCCGACATCGCGATGGTCAACGGCGCCAGCGCCGCCCTCGCCATCTCGGACATTCCGTGGAACGGGCCGATCGGCTGCGTCCGCGTCGCGCTGATCGACGACAAGTTTGTCGCCAACCCGACCATCGAGCAGATGTATTCCTCCGCGCTCGACCTGATCTACGTGGGCAACGCGAAAGACATGCTGATGATCGAGGGCTCCGCCGACCAGATCTCCGAGGAGAAGTTCGTCGAGGCGCTCGCGTTCGGCCATGAGGCCATCCAGCCGATCATCACGGCGATCAAGGAACTCGTCACCCTCGCCGGCAAGCCGAAGGCCACCTTCAAACTCGTCGGCGCCACGCCTGAGGCCCGCGCCATCATCGAGCGCGTCGTCCCGGCGGACCGCGTCTCCGCCGCGATCTTCGGCTTCGAGAAAAACGTCCGCTCAGCCAACGTGAAGCTCCTCAAGGAAGAGGCCAAGGCCGCGCTCCTCAAGGAACTCGGCGAAGGCAAGTTCACCGATGTCGACCTCAACGTCGTCTTCGAAGACCTCCAATACAAAGCCTACCGCGCGACGGTCCTCGCCAAGGGCATCCGCTCCGACCGCCGCGATGCGAAGGCGCTCCGCCCGCTCAGCTCGCAGGTCGGCGTCCTCCCGCGCGTGCATGGTTCCGCCATGTTCCAGCGCGGCGACACCCAGAACATCGCCATCGTCACCCTCGGGCCGACGAAGGAAGCCCAGGACATGGACGGCCTCACCGGCGGCGCCACGTCGAAGAGCTTCATCCTCCACTACAACTTCCCGCCGTTCTCGGTCGGTGAGGCCGGCCGCTTCATCGGTCCCGGCCGCCGCGAAATCGGCCACGGGGCGCTCGCCGAGCGCTCGCTCGTGCCGATCCTCCCGCCGGAGGATGTCTTCCCTTACAGCATCCGCGTCGTCTCCGAGATCATGGCCTCCAATGGCTCGACCTCGATGGCCTCGATCTGCGGCGGCTGCCTCGCCCTCATGGACGCCGGCGTGCCGATCATCGCGCCCGTGGCCGGCATCTCCTGCGGCCTGATGACCGAGATGGCCGCCGACGGCACCATCACGAAGTGGACCACCATCACCGACATCCTCGGGGAGGAAGACCACTTCGGCGACATGGACTTCAAGCTCGCCGGCACGACCAAGGGCATCACCGGATTCCAGCTCGACCTCAAGATCAACGGCCTGCCCTTCGAGATCGCCAAGACCGCAATCTTCCAGGCCCGCGACGCCCGCATCGAGATCCTCAAGTCGATGCTCGCCTCGCTCCCCGCGCCCCGCGGCGACCTCAGCAAATACGCGCCCCGCATCCAGACGATCCAGATCGATCCCGAAAAGATCGGCCTGCTCATCGGGCCCGGCGGCAAGACGATCCGCCGCATCACGGAAACGACCGGCGCGCAAATCGACATCGCGGACGACGACTCCGGCAAGGTCTTCATCTATTCGAACAACGGCGATGCGATGGCCCGCGCCATCAAGGAAGTCGACGGCCTCTGTGGCGGCGGCTCCGGCCCCGGCGGTGGTGGCGGCGGCGGCACCCCGATCGAGATGGACAAGATCTACACCGGTCGCGTCACCGGCATCAAGGAATTCGGCTGCTTCGTCGAGTGCACGCCCGGCAAGGAAGGCCTCTGCCACATCAGCGAACTGGCCGACTTCCGCGTGCGCCGCACCGAGGATGTGGTCAAGATGGGCGACACCATCACGGTGAAGTGCATCGGCATCGACGAGCGTTCCGGCAAAGTCCGCCTGAGCCGCAAAGCCGCCATGAAAGATCTGGAGTCCCAGAAAAACGCTCCGGCTCCTGCCGCCGCCCCCGCCGCGCCGTAATTGTCGGAGCGGCTTTACGCCGCGATTCTTTCAAGCCGGAGGCGCCGCGAGCGCCTCCGGCTTTTTTGCTTTTTAGCTTTTCGTCATCGCGCGGTGCGCGAAGCGCCGTGGCGATCCCGGTGGATTGCTTCGTCGCTGCGCTCTCGCCCGCGGCGAGCCAGCCTCGCAATGACGGTCTAATACCATTTACGAGTCGCATTTGGACGACAGGCGGGAGTCGAGCCCCAACGGGGCGCAATTTGAAAGCCCAGAGTGTAACCCTGGGAAAACCTTTTTGCCAGAGCCCTAAAAGGGCGGAACCAATTCGCGAACGATTCGCCCATTCAGGGCTCTGATTTTTCGCGGGCCGATTTCCCGGGGCGTTGCCCCGGGCTTTCTACCAGCGCCCCGTTGGGGCTCAAGACCAGCAGTCCGTTTCATTTGTCCCCACCGTCCAAAAGCGATTCGCAATTGGTCTAATACCAATATCTGGTGATATTTTGACTTTTCCGAGGTGGGGCCGGTTCTCCGAACCGGCCTGAGTTTCAGGATGCAAATCACCTTGGAGCGCAGGCCCGCTCGGAGAGCGAGCCCCACCTCAATAGTCCAAAGCAATCAAGACGATGGTCTAAATCTCAACCGCCATCGGGCTTACCCGCGCAGCGTGCCCGCGGCTTTTTCGGTGAGGAAAGACGCGTAGGTCCTCTCGATGCCATCACGTAATGCCGTCGACGCACGCCAGCCGAGTGCGGCCAGCCGTGAGACATCCATCAGCTTGCGCGGCGTGCCGTCGGGCTTCGAGGCATCCCACGTGACGCGGCCCGTGAAACCCGTGACGGCGGCGACGCATTCGGTGAGTTCACGGATCGTCACGTCGGTGCCGGTGCCGACGTTGATCCAATCGGGTGGGTTTTCGAGCCGGAGGAGAAAGGCACAGGCATCGGCCAGATCGTCCACGTGGAGAAACTCGCGTTGCGGCGTGCCGGAGCCCCAGGCGACCACTTCGGCGCGTTGTTCGATTTTTGCCTCGTGAAATTTGCGGATCAGCGCGGGCAGCACGTGCGAATTTTGCGGATGATAATTGTCCCCCGGACCGTAGAGATTCGTCGGCATCGCGGAGTGGAAGAGCACGCCATGCTGCCGGCGGTAGAACTGGGCGAGCTTGAGGCCGGCAATCTTGGCGATGGCGTAGGCCTCGTTGGTCGGCTCGAGCGGGCCGGTGAGGAGGCAGTCCTCGGGCATCGGCTGCGGCGCGTGCTTCGGATAGATGCACGAACTGCCCAGGAAGAGCAGGCGCTTCACCCCGGCGCGGTGGGCGCCGTGAATCGTGTTCGCGGCCACGATCAGGTTCGAATAAATGAACTCGGCCGGGTAAGTGCTGTTGGCATGGATGCCGCCGACTTTAGCGGCGGCGATGATCGCCCCGTCAGGCTTTTCCGCGGCGTAAAACGAATCGACCGCGGCCTGCGAGGTGAGGTCGAGTTCGCGGCGCGGACGGAGCACGAGCGTCGTGCCCGGCTCGCGCGCGAACCGCCGCACCAGCGCGGCCCCGACCATGCCCTGGTGGCCCGCAATGAAGAGCTTCATGCGAACGGCGCGCGCGAGGGCGCGGGCAGTTTCGCGATCTGCGCTTCCCGTTTCGCCAGCTCCAGATCGTGGTCGACCATGAGGCGGACAAGATCCTTGAAGCGGACCTTTGGCTCCCAGCCGAGTTGCCGCTTGGCCTTGGCCGCGTCGCCGATGAGCAGATCGACTTCCGACGGCCGCTCGTAGCGGGTGTCGTGCTTCACGTATTTTTCCCAGTCGAGGCCGAGCAGGCTGAACGTCTCCTGGCAGAATTCGCGGACGCTGTGCGCCTCGTTGGTCGCGACCACATAGTCGTCGGGCTGGTCCTGCTGGAGCATGAGCCACATCATCTCGACGTATTCCTTCGCGTAACCCCAATCGCGGCGGGCGTCGACGTTGCCGAGGTAGAGCGAATCCTGCAGGCCGAGTTTGATCCGCGTGGCGGCGCGGGTGATCTTGCGGGTGACGAACGTCTCCCCGCGCCGCGGGCTCTCGTGGTTGAACAAGATGCCGTTCGAGGCGTGCAGCGCATAGCTCTCGCGATAATTCACGGTGAGCCAGTAGGCGTAGACCTTGGCACAGCCATAGGGCGAGCGCGGCCAGAAGGGGGTCACCTCGGTCTGCGGCACCTGCTGCGCCTTGCCGAACATCTCGGACGACGACGCTTGATAGTAGCGGGCTTTCTTGGCGATGCCCGCCTCGCGGATCGCCTCGAGGATGCGCTGGGCCCCGAGGCCGTCGATGTCGCCGGTGTATTCCGGAATGTCGAACGACACGCGCACGTGCGACTGCGCGCCGAGGTTGTAGATTTCATCCGGCTCGAGCTGGTAGAGCAACTTTACCATCTGCACGGAGTCGGCGAGATCGCCGTAGTGGAGGTGGAGCTTTACGCCGTTGACGTGGGGATCGCGGTAAAGGTGGTCGATGCGGCTCGTGTTAAAGGTCGAGGCGCGGCGGATGACGCCGTGGACTTCGTAGCCTTTGGCGAGCAACAGCTCGGCGAGATACGAACCATCCTGACCTGTGATGCCGGTAATGAGGGCTTTCTTCATGCGAATGGCCACGAAGGTAGAAGTCGGACGCGCGGTGGCGCAAGACCGCAGGCGGGAAAAAATCGGCCGGGCTGGGTCGCCCGACGCGTGAGCGCAGGGACCGGATGAACCTCATCCACGAACGCTCGCCGCTCCCGCGGCGGGCGACCCGGGATTATGGCGCCGATTCGGCGAGCAGTTTCGCCAGCTCATCCTGCCAGAGTTTCGCGTAGGTGTGTGACTGGTGGCCGCGCGTTTCGGCGCTGAGCGGAATCACGAGGGCGCGACCGTGCGGCACGCGCTTGATTTCACGCTCCAGGAGGCCGAGCTCAGGCGGGTTGACGTAGTCGTCGGCGGAATTGATCGCGAGCAACGGCGCGCGGATTTTTTCGAGCGCCGGGTTCGGATCGTAGTCGCGCGAAGCCTCGATCGCGTAGAGCACGTCGTTCGCATCATGCGTTTTCACAAAATCCGCGACGTAGGCGTCGAGCAGTTCGTCCGTCTTCGCCAACGTCGGCGCGGCGGTTTGCCGGAGGACGGGATTGCTACTGACGAGAAAAAACATCTCCGCGACTGTCCGCAGGGACGACGGCTGCGCCCCGTAGTTGCCCTCGCGCCAGGCCGGATCGCCCCGGACGGCATCGATCACGAGCCGGCGCCACGCACGGTTGCGGCCGGCGATTGGCGTGGGCGCGCTCGCCAGCGGCAGGAGCGCATCCATGAAGTCCGGGTGCTCTTCACCCCACAGCCACGTGAGCATGCCGCCTTGCGAAGTGCCCATCACCAACCGCAGATGATTCACGCCCAGCCCCTCGGCCAGCATCCGGCGGCCGGCGTCGACGAGGTCGCGATAGCCGTAGCGGGGAAATTTCGCGCGAAGCCCGTCACTCGGTTTGCTGGACTGGCCGTGACCGATGGCGTCAGGGAGCACGATGAAATATTTCGTGGCGTCGAGCGGCTGACCCGCGCCGAAGAGTTCGCCCGCAAACTCGGGCCGGAGCAGGTTATTGCCGGCACCCGCCGTCCCGTGCATGATAAGGACGGCGTTGCGCACGATGCCTTGCGCATCGCGCTGCGGTTGGCCGAGCACGTGGTAATGCAGCCGCAGCTCCGCGAGCGAGTCGCCGCTGCGGAATTTGAAATCGCGCAACACGACCTCGCCCTCGCGCGCCGGCGGGTAGTCGGCGGCCCGGGTCAGGCCCAGCCCGGCGAGAAAAAAGGCGGCGAGCGGACGAATGACCATGTCGCACTAACTCAAGCGCTGAGTTTGCGGGTGGCCTGAATCAGCGCGGCCACGAGCGCGCGCACCGATTTTTCCGCGCGGGCATCGGTAAGTTTGCCCGCGGCATCGAAGGCCTTGTTCGCTTGCGGCAACGCGCACGGCCCGGGCACGACGTGGCAACCGAGCTTGAATAGCAGTTGCTGGGTCTGCTGGAGCGAGCGACTGCCGCCATAGGCGCCGGGCGAGGCCGAGAGCACGGCGGCGACTTTGCCGGGAAACGGATCCTCCCCGCCGCGGGAGCACCAATCGATCGTGTTTTTCAGCAGCGGCGTCATCATCGAATTGTATTCCGGCGACGCGAGGAGCAACGCGTCGTGCGCCTTGATCAGTGCGACAAGTTTATTGGCGTTTTCCGGCAGTCCGCTCGCGTCCTCGAGATCGCCGTCATAGAGCGGCAGCGGGAACTCGCGGAGGTCGAGGAGCGTGACCTCGCCGCCGGCCTCGCGCGCCACCGCGACGGCGACCGCGAGAAATTTCTGGTTGAGCGAATCCCGGCGGGTGCTGCCGGAAAAGGCGAGGAGGCGGGGGGCCGAGGACATGCCCGGAGCAAACTCAACCCAGCGATTTCAGCAAGCGCTCGAGCTCCGCGCGCTTGGCCTGTTGGTCGGCGAGTTGCTGGCGCGCGCCGGCGAGGACGGCGGGCGGCGCCTTGCTGACGAAGGCTTCGTTCGACAACCGCGCCGCGGTGCCGGCGACGTGCTTGGTGAGCTGGTCGAGTTCCTTCGCGAGCCGCACCTTTTCCGCGCCCACGTCCACCGTGCTCGCCAGATCGAGGTAAAGGGTGCCCAACGGGGTGACGATGGCCGGCGCACCGTCCACCGTCTCCTTGAGCGCGATCTCGGCGGCGCCAATCATGCGGACGAGCTTGGCCAGGTTGGCGGCGAGCACGGCCCAGTCGGTCGCGGTCGCCGTGACGAAGAGGCGCACATCCCGGCGGCTGGCGAGGTGGTGGTCCGCCTTGAGCGCGCGGGCCTGCGAGACGAAGGCCTTCAATTTTTCAACCGCGGCGACGGCGGCGCGGTCGAGCGCGAGACCGTGCGTGAGCGAACTCGTGGCGAGCTGCGAGGCGTTTTCCAGGCGCGCATCCTCGAGGAATTTTCCCGGGGCGCCGTAGCCCAGCAGGCACCAGAGCTCCTCGGTGATAAACGGAATGACCGGATGGAGCAGGAGCAGCGTCTGCCGCAGCACGAGATCCTGGATCGCGAGGCAGTTGGGTTTCGTGTCGGGCGACTGGAGTTTCGATTTTGAGACCTCGACATACCAGTCGCAAAAATCATTCCAGAAAAAACCATACATCGCCTGCACGGCGGCGCTGAACTCAAACTCGTGAAAGCTACGGTCGACGTCGCGGGTGGTCGCGAGCAGGCGGTCGAGGATCGCGTGGTCATCCGCGTCGAATTTCGCGGGATTGAGCCGCGCCACGATGGCCGGGAGCGTGGAGTTGTCGCCGGCCTCGCCACTCATCTGGCGGAAGCGGCACGCGTTCCACAGCTTGTTGCAGAAATTTTTTCCGCCCTCGATGCGGTCCTCCTGAAAGCGGATGTCCTGGCCCTGCGGCGCGATCGAGACGATGCCGAAGCGGAGGCCGTCGGCGCCGTATTTGTCGATGAGGTCGAGCGGGTCGGGCGAATTGCCCAGCGACTTCGACATCTTGCGACCCTGCTGGTCCCGGATGATACCGGTGAAGTAGACGTGCTTGAACGGAATCCGCCGCTCAATCGACTCACCCGGCCGCATGAATTCGAGCCCGGCCATGATCATGCGCGCGACCCAGAAGAAAATAATATCGGGGGCCGTGACGAGCGTCGTGGTCGGATAGAAATGATCGAGGCCCTGCGCTTTCATCTGGTCGGCCTCGGGCCAGCCCAGCGTCGCGAACGGCCACAGCCAGGACGAGGCCCACGTGTCGAGCACGTCGTCCTCCTGCACCCAGTTTTCCGGATCGGCGGGACCGGCGAGCGAGACATGGACTTTCGTCGCGTCGCGCAGATCCGCCTCGGTGAGTTTTTCCCGGTCGAGGCCTTGCCGATACCAAACCGGAATGCGGTGGCCCCACCAGAGCTGGCGGCTGATGCACCAGTCCTGAATGTTTTCGAGCCAGTGGAGGTAAACTTTGCTCCAGCGTTCCGGGTAAAACTTGATGTGACCGTCGCGCACCGCCGTCTTCGCTTCCTCGACGCGCGGGTAACGCAGCCACCATTGCCAGGTGAGCCGCGGCTCGATCGGCACGTCGGCGCGCTCGGAGTAACCGACATTGTTCGCGTAAGGTTCCTCGGCGAGCAACGCCCCGGACGCTTGCAAAAGTTCCGCCGCCTTCTTGCGGCCGGCGAAACGGTCGAGGCCCGCCAGCTCGGGACCGGCGAGGGCGTTGAGCTTGCCGTCGGCTTCAAGCACGTCGATGACCGGCAGTTGGTGGCGCAGGCCGATTTCGAAATCGGTCTTATCGTGCGCGGGCGTGATCTTGAGCGCACCGGAGCCGAACTCCCGGTCGACGGCGGGATCGGCGATGATGGGAATCTCCGCAGCCGGCCCGAGCGCGCGACGGACTTTTTTCCCGATCCAGCCCGCGTAACGTGGATCGTCGGGATGCACGGCGATCGCGACGTCGCCGGGAATGGTTTCGGGCCGCGTCGTCTTCACCTCGATGAATTGCCCCGGCGCATCGGTCCGCTCGTAACGCACGCGATAGAGCGTGCCGTTGACCGGCTTCATGATCACTTCCTCGTCAGAGAGCGCGGTCTGCGAGACCGGGCACCAGTTCACCATCCGCTTGCCGCGGTAGATGTGGCCCTTCTGAAACAGATCGGCGAAGACCGTGAGCACCGCTTTCGAGTAGTGCGGATCCATCGTGAACTGCGTGCGCTCCCAATCACAGGAGGCGCCGAGCCGGCGGAGCTGCTCGAGGATGATGCCGCCTTTTTCGTGGCGCCACTCCCAGACTTTGGCCAAGAACTTTTCGCGGCCGAAGTCGTGCCGCGTTTTCTTCTGTTTCCGCAGCTCCCGCTCGACGACGGTCTGCGTGGCGATGCCAGCGTGGTCGGTGCCGGGCAGCCAGAGCGCCGATTTGCCCTCGAGCCGCGCGCGGCGGGTGAGGATGTCCTGCAGGGTGTTATTGAGCACGTGGCCCATCGTGAGCACGCCGGTGACGTTCGGCGGCGGGATGACGATGGTGTGGGGCTCCTTGCCCGGCAGGACCCGGCCGGCGAAAGCGTGGGCGGCCTGCCACGCGGCATACCACTTCTTTTCGACGTCGCGTGATTCGTAGCTCTTGGTGATCTCGGGCATGGGCGGGCTGGAACCGCCGAGAAAACCGGCCGCCCCGGTGCGAAGCAAGTGGTTAAACGCGCCCATCGGCCTGGCCGGGCCTCAAAGTCGTTTTCGCTCCCAGTAATCTTTCGCTTTCAACTTTCTCTAAATCCCTGGCCGCCTTTGGCGCCGCCTGTCAGGCCCGAAAATCCCCCTCGCGCGAGCGCGGCTTTTCCGTTCACTTGCCCGTTCCATGTCCGCTCCCCTGCCCCCGCCCGCCAGCGCCAGCCTGCATTTCACGGGCGAGGTCTCCGTCGCCGCGCGACTGGCGGCGTGCAAGGAATTCCTGAAGGCGGAAATGGACGCCCTCCGCGCGCGCCACGAGCTGGGGGCCCCGGGCCTGGCGATCACCCACCAACGGGCGAAGATGATCGATCTCCTCCTCACCCGGCTGTTCGACTACGCCCTCGCCTCGTTCACCCGCACGCGCGGCCCGTTGCCGGCGCCGGTCGCGCTCGTCGCCCTCGGCGGCTACGGCCGCGGCGAACTCTCCCCCTGGAGCGACATCGACGTGATGTTTCTCTTTCCCACCAAGACCAAGCCGGCCGCGGCGAAACCGCTCCAGCAGCACCTCAGCGACGAGATTCTCTACCTCCTCTGGGACTGCGGCCTGAAGGTCGGCCATTCCACCCGCACGGTGGATGATACGTTCGTTGAGGCGCGCAAGGACATCCAGACCAAGACGGCACTGCTGGAGGCACGGCTCGTGGCGGGTTCGCCGCAGCTCTACGACACCTTTGCCCAGGCCTACCGGAGTTTCTACACGAGCGAGGATCCGAAGGGCTATATCACCTCCCGCCTCGAGGATCAGGCCCGCCGTCGCGCGAAATTTGCCGATACGGTTTTTAATCAGGAGCCCGACCTCAAGAACGGGGTCGGCGGCCTGCGCGACTACCAGAACGCCCTGTGGATGGCGCGCGTGAAGCTCGGCATCACGACCCTCGACGAGCTCGCCGCGCAAAACTACGTCCGCGCCGACGACCTCACCGCCTTCCGCCGCTCCTACGATTTTCTGCAGCGCGTCCGCAACGACCTGCATTTCGTCAGCGCGCGGGCGACCGATGTGATGAACCTCGATTTGCAGCCGCGCATCGCGCAAAACCTCGGCTACACCGAGGTGGCGATGCTCGCGCGCGTCGAGCGTTTCATGCAGGATTACTATCGCGCGGCACAGACGATTTTCCGCGTGTCCAAGATCGTCGAGGACCGGCTGGCGCTCAGCCTCGCGGCGGGCGGAGCCGGGGTCCTCGGCTCGCTGCGCGATGCCCTGCGCGCGAAACGGTTTCAACGCACGAAGCAGATCGACGGCTTCGTCTTGCGCAGCCGCGAACTCGCGGCGGAGACGCCCGACGTGTTTACCGACGATCCGGTGCGACTGATCCGCGTCTTCCGCCACAGCCAGCAACTCGACGCCACGTTTGACTTTCACCTCGCCCAGCTCATCCGCGAATCCCTGCCGCTGCTGACCCCGGCGGTCGCGCGGTCGCCGGATGCCGGCGTCTGCTTCCGCGCGATTCTCTCCGAGGTGGGCGCCGTCCACCCCACCCTCGCGCGGATGCACGAACTCGGCGTGCTCGGCCGTTTCATCCCGGAGTTCGACGCGCTCACCTGCCTCGTCCAGCACGAATACTATCACCGCTACACGGCCGATGTGCACACGTTGAATGCCATCCGCGAGCTCGACCGGGTCTTCACGGAGGCCGAGCCGATCACGTTGAAGTATCGCGCCGTGCTGCACGAGACGACGGACGCGGCCCTGCTCTATCTCACGATGCTCCTCCACGACATCGGCAAGGCGGAAGCCATCCAAGGCCACGCCGAGAGCGGCGTGCGGCTCGCCCTCCCGTTGCTGGAGCGCTTCGGCGTCTCCGCGGAAGGCCGCGAGCTGGTCGCGTTCGTCATTAAAAATCATCTCGTGATGGCACGATTCTGGCAGAAGCGGGACGTCGATGATCCCAACACCGCCATTGCTTTTGCCGAGCTCATGGGCCACCCCGAGCACCTCCGGCACCTCTACGTCCACACGTTCTGCGACGCCCGCGGCACCGCCGCCGATCTCTGGAATAGTTACAAGGACACGTTGCACACCACGCTCTACCGCTCCACCCTTGAGCGTCTAAAACACGGCGAGGCACTCGATGCCAGCCACCAGGCTAGAAAAAAAATGACCCAACAGGAACTCATCGCGAAAGCCATCCCCGGCATCAGCCCCGACGAGATCAACGCGCATTTCGGCCTCCTCCCCGACCGTTACTTCATTCACACGGACTCGGCCGAGGTCGCCCTCCACATCCAGATGGTCAACCGGCTCTTTCAGTCGATCACGACCGCCGATTCCGTCGGCTCGTTGAAGCCCGTGATCGAGTGGCAGGACGATCTCAACCGCTCGCTCACGGTCGTCAACGTCGTCACGTGGGATCGCGCCGGCCTGTTCTACAAGCTCGCCGGCGCCTTCAGCGTCGCGGGCCTCAGCATCCTCGGTTCGAAAGTCATCTCCCGCACCGACCACATCGCGATCGATACGTTCTACGTCGTCGAGCCCGGCCGCGGCGTCGTCCAAAGCGCGAGCGCGCAGGAGAAATTCGCCCGGACGATCGAGGAAGCCCTCGTCGCGAACAAGGACCTGCTCCCCGACATCCTCGCGCAGGCGAAGAAAATCGCCGCCACCCGCTATCTCTCCGCGTCGAATGGCGAGGCGCTGCAAAGCTCATTCCCCCCGACCGTGGACGTTTACCACGAGATCTCGATGCAGCGCACCATCGTGGAAATCCAGGCCAGCGACCAAATCGGCCTCCTCTTCCGTCTCGCGAAAATCATCTCCGACCATGGTTTCGACATCACCTTCGCCCGCATCGGCACTGAACGCGGCGTGGCGATCGACACTTTTTACATCGAGAGTGCCAATCGGGAGCCCGTGGACAGCCCCGTGCGCCTCCACGCCCTGCGGGACGCGATGAACGAAGTGATCGCCCCCGTTTCCGCGCCGGCGGCCGCGGCCAGCTGAGTCGGGGCCAGCAGCGTCCGTCGCCGCCCGGCGAGCCCACCGGACCGGAACCGCCGACAGCCGCGGGGGCGCCAGCCCGACGCGCCGGGATTCGCCACCAGCCTCCCGAGCCAGCACCAGTTGCGCGCTTAACGGCATAAGCAATTTCCACCTCCCGGGAATCGACACCGCGGAAATTTGGGGTATCGATTACCTTCATCTATCGATCCGCCCGACCTGCGGAAACCAACCAAAACCTGCCTGCATCCCATGTCCCACCTACTCCGACTGCGCTCGTGCCTTGCCTTGCTTACCCTGACGGCCACCGCGC
>SIBG01000132.1 GCA_009695305.1 Opitutus sp.
CGCCGTGGACTTGCCGCTGCGCGTCAGCTCAGTGAGCTGGGCTCGTTCCGGCTTCGTCAGGGTAACTTTATATCGATTGGCCATGCCGGAGCACAGGCCATATCGCCATCTAAATCAATACGAAATACTAAGTGTTACGTGATACTAGGGTGAATCCTTGGGCGTCGCAACGGTCTGAGTCATGGTTCCGGACGAGTTGGGTGGGCATAATATGCGACCGGGGATTTGACGGCCACCCGCAGGCAATCACGTCTCCGCAGCAATTGCGCGCAATTAATTGGCGCAATCGCAAAATACAGGGTTTTTACCCCCTCTCAGCAGGCGGCGTGGGCAGATGCGGAGTAAAATTATCGGTTTCCGAGTAAATCCAGCGCGGCGGCGGTCATCGCGGTAACCCCGGTCTTGATGGTGGGCTCGGGCACGGGCGCGAACTTGCTCGAGTGCAGGGACGGGAGCGGCACGCCGGTGCGTTGACTCTCGGCGACTTTCTCGGGCGCGACGGCGCCGACGCGAAACATGCAAATCGGCACCTTCTCGGTGGTCAGGCCGAACTGGCTGAAATCCTCGCCGCCCATTTCTGCGTCGATGGTTTTCACGGCGTCGGCGCCCAGCCAGGTGACGAGCGCGTCGCGCACCCGGCGGGTGAGCGCCGGGTCGTTGTAGGTGGCGGGCGTGAACTGTTCCTCGGAGAGCGTGATGATGGGCATGCGATCCTCGGGGATCCCGGCGGCGATCGCTTCGCCGCGGCAGATGCGCTTGACGGCCGCGATGGTGTGGGCGCGCACGGTCGGCGAATAGGAACGCAGGGTGAGCTGCAGCTTCACCTCGTCGGGGATGATGTTGTGCTTCGTGCCGCCGTGGATGGACCCGACGGTGACGACCGCGGGATCGACCGGACGCGTCTCGCGCGATACGATGGTTTGCAGGGCGACGACGATGCGCGAAGCCAGCACGATGGGATCCTTCGTGGCGTGCGGATAGGCGCCGTGGCCGCCGACGCCGCGGACGGTGATGTCGACGGAGTCGACGTTCGCCATGATGTAGCCCTCGAGAATGCCGACGGAGCCGGCGGGGAGCGTGGCGCTGTCGTGGAGGGCGAGGACGTAGTCGGGTTTCGGGAATTTCCGATAGAGTCCCGCGGCGAGCATCGCGCGCGCGCCCGTGCCGATCTCCTCGGCCGGCTGGCCGAGGAGGACGAGCGTGCCCGCCCAACGATCGCGCAGCGAGGCGAGGGCGCGGCCGGTGCCGACGAGGCAGGTCATGTGGATGTCGTGGCCGCAAGCCTGCATGGTGGCGACTTCGCGACCGGTGAGGTCCTTGACGCGCGCCGTGCTGGCGTAAGGCAAACCGGTTTCCTCGAGGACGGGCAGCCCGTCGAGATCGCTGCGGATGTAGATGGTGGGGCCGGCGCCGTTTTTCAGGACCGCGACGAGGCCGAAGCCGCCGAATTTCTCGGTGACCTCGAAACCCGCGGCGCGGAGTTCGCCGGCGACCTTGCCGGCGGAGCGCTCCTCCATGAGCGAAAGCTCGGGGTGGGCGTGGAGGTCTTGGTAGAAGGCGTCGAGCTGCGGATAATCGGCGGCAACCTTGGCGGTGACGGCGGATTTGAGGGCGGAGTCCGCGGCGAGGAGCGGCGCGGTCGCGAAGAGGGCGAAGGGAAGAGCGAGGCGGAGGTTCATTTCGGTTCGAGTTTGAGGATGAGGCCGTCCAGGACGGCGTCGGTTTGAAGTTTGATGCGCTGGCCGGGCAGAGGCTGTTGGGCGGGTGAGGCGTTTTTTTGCTGCTGGGCGAAGGTGGCATCGCCGGCGGCTTGGGCGGCGGCGAGGAAGGCGTCCTTCACTTGGTGGAAGGTGCCGCCGTCTTCGAGATCCTTGGGCGTCGCCAGCTGGCCGAAGAAGGGAGTCGTGGACTCGCCGATGAGCCAGATGCGCCAGTCGTTGTCGTCGGCGAAGTAGGCGGCGACGGCGCCGCGCTTTTCCACGCCGAGTTTCGCGGCGAGCGCTTTCATGAAGGCACCGGGAGCGTGGTCTTCGGCGGCGGTGGGGGATTTGGCGAAGACGCGGGCGGCGAGGCGGAGGCCGGTGGCGCGCTCGAAGTTGGCGAGCTTGTAGTTGAAATTTTTCGCACGGGACGGATTGGACGGGAGGAGTTGGTCGGGGTCGTCGAACGGCGTGAGTGGCCCTGGTGCCCGTGCCGCGGAGAATTTTTTTGCGGCCGCTGAGAGTGTCGCAAAGGTGGCGGCGTCGGCGCGGAAGGCGCGGGCGGCGGGACCGACGCGGAGAATTTTGATCGAGAGCGCATCGTCCTGCTTGATCTGCGGGAGCACCTCGAGCCCGCGCACCACGCGGCCGAAGACACTGTGCAGGTAGTTGAGGCGTGGCGTGGGAGCGAGGGTGAGGAAGAATTCGCAGCTGTTGGTATCGGGGCCGGCGTTGGCCATCGAGAGAATGCCGGCGGCGTCGTGGTGCAGGCCAGGAGCGAATTCGTCGGGGAAACGGTGAGGGTGGGCCACCGGGTCGTCGTCGGTGTCTTTGAGTCCGGGGTTGCCGCTTTGGAGGACGAAGCCAGGGACGACGCGATACCAAGTGAGACCGGTGTAGAAGAGTTTCCCGTTTTTCGGCGCGAGCGTGCCTTCGGCGAGGCCGGTGAAATTCACGCACATGAGCGGGGCGCGCAGGTAGAAAAGTTCCGCCGTGACGGCGCCACGCGGGGTCGCGAATTCGGCGTAGAGTCCGTCGGGGAGCGGAGCGGCATCGGCCGCGGGCAGGGAGAATGCAGGGAGAACGAGAACGATTAAGAGAACGAGAACGAGGCCGAAGGGATGAGCGGAGGATTTCATTCGCTGTGGGTCCGATACCCCGAAGCTTGCTTCGGCTTGGTTGGACGGACGGGTTTAAGCGCGAATTGCATTATGGTCGGATGAGTTTGCGGCGGTCTTGTCAAATGCCCCGGGGCTTGCCCCGGGGATTTTTACTTGGGCTCTAGCTTTTGGATGAGGCCGTCGAGCACGGCGTCGGTCTGGAGCTTGAGGCGCTGGGCGGGCGGCGGCGCTTTGCCCGGGGCGGACGATTTCTGCTGGGTCACGAAATCCGCGTCGCCCTGGGCGCGGCCGGCGTTGAGGAGGGCCTGTTTCGCCTCGTGCAAGGCGCCGGCCTGCATGAAATCCCTCACCGTGCCGGTGCGGTCCATGAAGGCGGGGGCGGAATCATCGCCGAGCCAGAGCTTCCACTCGTCACGGTCGGCCAGGTAGAGCACGAGGGCGCCGGATTTTCCCACGCCGAGTTGGCCGGCGAGATTGTGGACAAAGGCGTTGAGCTTGCGGCCATCGGTGTCGGGCGGGGAGCGCGCGAGCAGCCGGGCGGTGATTCTGACGCCGGTGATGCGTTCGAAGTTGGCGAGTTTGTAGTTAAAGGCTTTCGCGCGTGGCGGATCGAGCGGCAGGAGCTGGTGGGGGTCGTAGAAGTGGGCGGCCGGACCCGGCTCGGCGGCGAAGGCGTAGGGCTTCGCTTTCATCAGCAGCGTGGAAAACGCCGGCCCATCGGCCTTGAACGCCTGCGCGGCGGCGCCAACGCGGAGGATTTTGATCGAGAACGGATCATCCGCCTGAATCTTTGGCAGCACCTCGAGTCCGCGGACGACGTGGCCAAAGACGCTGTGGAGGTAATTGAGGCGTTGGGCGGGCGCGAGCGTGACGAAAAATTCGCAACTGTTCGTATCCGGGCCGGCGTTAGCCATCGAGAGCACGCCGGCGGCGTCGTGACGCAGGCCAGGCACGAGCTCGTCGGGATAGGTGTAGGGATGGCCTTCCTCCTCGGTTTTTTTCCGTGGGCCTGGTCGCTCCGGCGTGCCGCCGCCGGGGTTGGTCGGGTCGCCACTCTGAATAACAAAACCGGGCACGACACGATACCACTTCAGCCCGGTGTAGAACGGCTGCCCGTCTTTCGCGGCGAGCGCGTCCTCCGCGAGGCCGACGAAGGACGCGCACGTCATCGGGGTTTTTTCAAAATAAAGCTGAGCGGTGACCACGCCGCGCGTGCTCGTGAATTCGGCGTAGAGTCCATCGGGCAGGGCGGCAGAGGTGGCGGCGCGGAGCGGGAGAAGCGCGGCCAGAAAAAGCAAAACGGACGGCGGGGCGAGCAGTCGTTTCATGCGGGCGACGCTGGACGGCCGATCACAACGCGACAATGAAACTCTGGCGGCCGCGGCTCAGGTTTTCAGAAACGAGCAGATA
The DNA here is from genome assembly GCA_009695305.1 of Opitutus sp. GTDB lineage: Bacteria > Verrucomicrobiota > Verrucomicrobiia > Opitutales > Opitutaceae > SIBG01. The sequence goes on from SIBG01000132.1 coordinate 4,232, forward strand.
TATTCGCAGAGGCCGGCGCTTACCGCGATGGTGAAGCCGCTGTTGCCGGGCACATCGAAGGCGGTGCCCGCGGCGTAGTCGCGGATTACCGTCGATTGGTCGAGCGTCACGCGGCAGGCGCCGGCGACAATCTCCATCCGCTCCGGCGCGCCGGTGTTGAAGTGGTAGGAGCCAGGGCGGATGAGCCCGAGGGTTTTCTTCGTGTCATCGGCGAAGAGCACGGTGTGGCTGACGACGTTGCCGTCGAAGTAAACGTTGGCCTTGGTCACGACGGTGACGCTGGCGAATTGGGCGGGAAGCGAGGGCATGGCGGAAGCGTGATGCCGCCCGCGCGCCCCCGAGGCAAGCGTCGCGTGCGTGCCGCGGTTGTGGAGTGGAGCCGGGAGCGAAAGCTCAGGGAAGTGGAAGCATCGCCATCGCCCTGCGCTCACGCTCAGGGCTATATTCGTTTTTTGGGAGGCGGATGGGTGGTAGGTCGATTAATCCAATTATTGGATGAACCACGCGGTGGATTGCAATAATCGGGAAGGCCCCGGAGATTCGGCGCGATGAAAATGACCCTTGGGCGCGTGTTTCACCTCGTGTTGGCGGCAGGTCTCCTGCTGGCGGTGCCGTCGATGGGGTCCGCGCAGAACGTCATGGTGCCGGCTGCCGCGGGTGCGCCGCGTTTTCTCGAGCCGACGGCGCTCGACTGGGCGAATATTCTGCCGGCCCCGCCCGCGCCCGGCTCGCTCGCGGCCGCGGCGGACCTGGAGACGATGTTGCAGGTGCAGGGGACGCGCACGGCCGACGATATCGCGTGGGCGAAGCTCGTCGAGAAGGACAAGGTGTTTCTCAACGCGAGTGTGCTCGGAGCGTGGTTCACGCCGGACCGGCTGCCGGCGATGGCGGCGCTGTTCGAGCGGATTTCCTCCGACATTCGTGCGTTGGACCCGGCGATGAAGAAATTTTTCCCGCGCGCCCGGCCGTCGCGCGGCGATGCGCGCGTGCAGCCGTGCGTGCAGCTGCCGGCGAGCGACACCTACCCGAGCGGGAGCGCGCTGCAGGCGCACGCCTGGGCGATGGTGCTGGCGGAAATTTTTCCGGAACACCGCGTGGCGCTGGAGGCCCGGGCGCACCGGGCGGCCTGGGGCCGCGTGATCGGCGGCGTGCACTTTCCGACGGACCTCGAGGGCGGGCGGCGGGTGGCGGTGGCGTATGTCGCGGTTTTGCGGCAGAGCGCGGAATTTCGCGCGGCGTTGGAGCGGGCGCGCGCTGAGGCCGCGGCGTTCGTGATGAAGAAGGCGGCGTGAGTTCAGCCCAAGGCGGCGCCGGAGGGGCGTGATGGGCGGAGCGATCCGAAAGAATTTGGCGGGCGCTTATCCGACCACGGCACTGGAAAACCCGGCGCGCGCGGAGCCGGCGCCAAGCCTCAGCAAACCGCGTCGGTCCGGTTCATTCGACCGGAATCTCCAGCTCCATGCCGGGCTTCAGGGGGCGGCCGCCGCTCAGCAGGGCGTTGTTGACGGTGTAGATCGTGCGCCAGCGGTCGGAGCTGCCGTAATATTGCTTCGCGATTTTCTCGAGCGTGTCGCCGACGCGCACGACGTGGATGCGTGGTTCGGCGGGGCTTGCCACCGGCGGGGTTTTCGCGGCGGCGTCGCGCGCGGCGCGCAGGCGTCGGCTTTGGTGGCGTTTTCGGCGGTGGCGGCTTTGGCTTTTGCGGCAGCGAGCTCGCGGCGGACGTCGTCCAGTTCGGTGGCGAGTTTCTGGGCTGGATCGGGCGCGATGGCTTTGGCGCGCAGGGCGGCCAGCTCGGATTGAAGGCGGGCCGCTTCCTTGCGGGCCTCGGCGAGGGCGTCGGCAAGTTGCTTTTTCTCGCCGGTGACGGTGTTGAGCTGTTCGTAGAGATGCTTGGCCTCGTCGGATTTTGCGCCGACTTCCCTGATGGGGTCGGCGGATGCCGCGCCGCGCGGGGCCTCGGCCTCAGAAGATTTTCCACCTGGGCCGCCGGGGCCAGCAGGGCCGGCGGCGGCGGTGGAGCCAGCGGCGGCGGCACGGCGCACGGCCGGCGGCTTGAGGTAGGGGTTGGTGGCGCGAAGGGTTTCTAGGCGGCGACGGCCCTCGGCGAGCTGGGGGTTGCTGATGGCGCCGAGCAGGGCCTCGAGCGCTTTGCCCGTGCTGCCGGTTTCAGAGGCGAGGGAGAGCCAAACGTAGGCTTCGGCCAAGTCGACGGGGACGAGCCGGCCCTGCGCGTAGGCGAGACCGAGGTTGTATTCGGCGATGGAGTTGCCCCGTTCGGCTTTCGCGCGGAGCGAGACGATTTCGGGGGGTTCAGCGCCGGACAAGCCGGCAGAGCCCGCGAAGAGTAGAACGAACAGGAGTGCGAGGCGGACGATCTTCATGGCAGCAGAGTTCACCGACGCTAACGGTTGGAGGTCGCGACACAACACGGGAAGTTGTTTTCCGGGGTAGAAGGTAACCGAAACTGCCACGGCGGCGGTGGGAGCCCTGGAAAAATCCGACCCACCAGCACTGTCGGCCGCTCAGCCTTCGGCGATGCAGTAGAGAAATTCGTGGCCGCGCAGGAAGAGTTCCTTGTCCACGGCGACCGGCGAGGCATCGATCCGGTCGCTCAGCTGATTCGTGGCGACAACCTCAAACGTCACCGCGTCCTTCAACACCAGCACCATCCCTTCCCGGCCGACGACGTAAAGGTAACCGTTGGCGGCGACGGGCGAGGCGTAGATGCCGCCGCGCAGGCCGGGGAGCGGTTGATCTTGATAGTGAAACTCGCCGGTGAGCGCGTTGACGCAGGAGAGAAACTCATTGGTGCTCTTGGTCATGAAGATCCGGTCGCCAGAGAGGACGGGCGAGGCGACGTAGGGCGTGCTCTTCCGGGCGTTCCAAACGATGTTGTCGCTGGCGGAGATGTCGCCGCGGGAAGTGAGTTTGATGGCCTGCATCGAGAAACCCTGAAACCCGCTGGTCACGTAAACCAGACCGTGGCCCGTCACTGGCGCCGGGATGACGTTGCCGGTGAGTCCGCTCGCTTCCCAGACGAGTTCGCCGGTGGCGGCGTCGTAGCTGCGGGTGCGTTTCGAGGCCGGGAGGATGATCTGAGACTTCCCGCCGACGTCGACCACCAGCGGGGTGGACCACGCGGTGCCTTCCTCGCGGCTGGTCCGCCACACTTCGGTGCCGGTCTTCTTATTGAGCGCCACGATAAACGAACCGCGTTCGTGATCCCAAGGGACGATCAGGTTGTCCCCGGCAAGCGTGGGAGACGAGCCTTCGCCAAAACTCAGCTTCGTCTGCATGGCGCCGAGGTCTTTCTCCCACTGGAGATTTCCCGACAGATCGTAGCAATAAAGCCCGCGCGAGCCGAACGAGACATACAGCCGCTCGCCATCCGTGACCGGTGAGCCTGAGGCGAAACTATTGGTTTGGTGGCGCCCTTCGTGTGGCACCTGCCGTCGCGCGGTTTTCTGCCAGACGATCTTGCCCGACCGGCGGTCGAGCGCGACGACGGCGAATTCGTGGACCTTGGTCGGCTTGGGCCCGCCGCCAAACCCGCCGCGTTTGCCGCCTTTGCCCTTTGGATCGCCGCCCCCGGGAGCGGGGCTGCTCGGGGCGGTTTCGGCGACGGCGGCTCCGCCCACCACCTCATCGGTCTCGATCGAGGTGAGGAGGAAGATGCGATCTTTCCAAATGATCGGCGTCGAGAAACCGGAACCAGGAATCTTGGTTTTCCATCGGATGTTTTGTTGGTCGCCCCAAATTGTCGGCGGTTGGGCGCCCGGCGCGATGCCCGCGCCCGATGGGCCGCGCCACGTTGGCCAGGAAGATAGCTCGGCGGCGGAGATCGTGGACGAAACCACGAGGGCGATCACGGCGGCGAGAGGGAGAAGGCGGAGAGGCAGCTTCATTTTGTGAGGGGTGGGGACAGGCGAACGGCGGCTTGACGGCTCAACGGGCCGAGAAGTTGCGAGGTCCGGTCGGGTTGGTCAACCGAGCGAGAAAGTCCGAATCGTCGCTTGAGTCCCTGCGTCTGTTCCCGGCACGATTCTCCCCATGTCCTCCAGTAATTCCCCCACGGCCCCCGCGGCTGAAGTTCTTTCGTTCACCGCCCGGCTCATCTGCATCATGGCGGCCATCGGGTTTGCGTTCGATATCTACGAGCTGCTCATGCTGCCGCTCATCATCAAGCCGGCGATGGCCGCACTTAGCGCGCCGTTGGTCGAGGCACTGGTGACGGGCGGCCTGGAGCGCGCCAAGGCGGCGGCGCTGTGGTCGCCGGGCGGCGAAATGTATGTGAGCTGGGCGCGCACGCTCTTCTTTGTGCCGGCGCTGGCGGGTGGCGTGTTCGGTCTGCTCGGCGGGTATCTGACGGATCTGCTCGGGCGGCGCCGTGTGCTGACGTTTTCGATCTTGTTGTATGCGTTCGCGGCATGTGCGGCGGGATTTGCAACGACGCTGCCGCAGCTGCTCTTTTTCCGCTGCCTCGTCTTCATCGGCGTGTGCGTCGAGTTTGTCGCGGCGGTCGCGTGGCTCGCGGAGATTTTCACGAATCCACAGCAGCGCGAAAAAGTGCTGGGCTACACGCAGGCGTGTTCGTCGTTGGGCGGGTTGCTGGTGGCGGGGGCGAATATCTGGGCGGCGAAGTGGGCGATGGATTTGCCCGCCATCGCAGGCGGCCATGAGGCATGGCGCTATACGCTGATCTCCGGAGTGATCCCGGCGCTACCGCTCATCCTCATCCGGCCGTTCCTGCCGGAGTCGCCCGCGTGGCAAAAGAAGCGCGAGGCCGGCACGCTGAAGCGGCCGAGCATCGCCGCGCTCTTTGCACCGGAGCTGCGCCGCACGACGATTGTGACCACGCTGGTGTTCGCCGCGAGCTACGGCCTGGCGTTTGGCGCGATCCAACAACTCCCGCAAATCCTCGGCGCGCAGCGCGTCGGCACTCCGATGGAAGCCGGCCACGTGGCGATTCGCGCGGTGGCCAAGGAAAAGGGCGGCGCGGCGATGGCCGCTGCCAAAGCGGCCAAGAAACCCGATCCGGTCGCCCAGAAGGAAATGAAGCAGGCCACCGGTAACGCGAGCGATGAGGCCGTTGCGGGCGTAACCGTATGGCAAGAATACGGCGGGCTCCTCGGCCGCTTCCTGCTCGCGGTGCTCGCGGTCAAGATTGTCAGCCGGCGTGCGCTGTTCCGCGTGTTTCAGATTCCATCGCTGATTTTTGTGCCCCTGCTTTTCTGGTGGATCTCCGGCCAACTCGGCGACGCCGACAGCCTCGGCCTGATCAAGGCCGGCATCTTTGTCGCGGGCGTGCTCGTCGTCGCGCAATTCAGCTTCTGGGGAAACTACATTCCGCTCGTCTTTCCCATGCACCTGCGCGGCACGGGCGAAAGTTTCGCGGCCAACATCGGCGGTCGCGTCCTCGGCACGGCGGCGGCGTGGTTGACGTTGACGCTCTCAGCTTCGAACAAACCCGACCCCGCGCGCATGGCCATCGTCGGCGCGTGCGTCGCCGGGGGCTACGCGCTGGTCGGTGCGATTCTCACGCAGTTCTTGCCTGAGCCGAAGCCCGAAGGTGAGGCGGAGTAAGTTCGGCTAACTCGCGCCGGGAGTAAAACCGGCGCGCACTTCGCGGAGCGACCAACGGAAGATCAACCAGCCGCTCGTGAGATTGAGGAGTAGGATTCCGGCGAGCATCGCGGCCACTAGGGCGAGTGTGGGCGCGGCAGGCAGAGCCGTCAGGCTGGGCCAGATGGCGACCAGCGACGCGAGCGCGCCGACGGCCAGACCCCACAGCACGAGCTGGCCGAATTCGGCGAAGACCATTCGCGCCAGCACCGCCCGGGGAAGGCCGATGGCAGTGAGCACGGCAAATTCGCCGCGGCGTTCGCGGAGGTTGCGGGCGACGACGATGGCGAGACCGAGGCTGCCGAGCACGACGCCGAGCGCGCCGAGGACGTTGAAGATCGCGATGTAGGTGTTTTCGATCTGGTGAAACGCGGTGAGCACGTCGCGGGTGAGATCCACTTTTCCACCGGCGTCGGTGGTGGCGGCGGTCAGACGGTCGCGGAGCGCGACGATGGCGGCGGAGTCGGTGGATTTTGGGTCGACGAGGAACAGCGAGTAGCCGGCGCTGGAGGGAAATTTCTTCAGGAAGAGCGATTCGTCGACGAGCAGGTTGCCCTG
>SIBG01000026.1 GCA_009695305.1 Opitutus sp.
GTCGCGGGAAAATCTTTACCAAGCCCAAGCTCCGGGCCGGACCGCCAAGCCGGTCCGTCCCTCCGCTTGGGCTTGCCAACCACCACCGCAGTCATCACATCAACCAACGCTGCGGACTAACATTCCACCTGGCCCAGTTTTCGGGACCCACTCAGACGGACACGGCGACAAAGACATGTCCGCCGTCGTCGAAACGTTTCGCCGACCCTAGCCCCACCCTCTTTTTTCCACCCTCTTTTCCCCACCCATGCCCCACTCCTCCACTTCCGCGGCCCCCGCCCAGCAGCCCACGCGCACCCGCTACTGGGTAATCGTCTTCGCCATCGCCATCGCCGTGGTTCAATACATCGACCGCGTGGCGATCTCGCAGGCCAAGGGCGACATCGCGAAGGACATGAGTTTCACGGACACGCAGATCGGCTATATTTTCTCCGCGTTCGCGATGTCCTACGCGCTGTTTGAGATCCCCACGGGCTGGTTGGGCGACAAGATCGGCGCGCGCAAGGTGCTCGTGCGCGTGGTGCTGTGGTGGTCGTTTTTCACGGCGGCGACCGGCTGGGCGTGGAACTTCGTCTCCATGTGGCTCACGCGGTTTCTGTTTGGCGCTGGCGAGGCGGGCTGTTTTCCCAACCTGACCAAGGCGTTCAGCACGTGGCTGCCGAGGAACGAGCGCACGCGCGCGCAGGCGCTCATGTGGATGGGCGCACGCTGGGGCGGGGCGTTCACGCCGCTGCTCGTGGTCACCGTCATGGCGTTCGTGAGCTGGCGGACGGCGTTTCAGATTTTTGCCGCCTTGGGCGTGGTATGGGTCGTCGTCTTTTGGTTCTGGTATCGGGACAATCCCCGCGACCATAAGGGCGTGAACGCCGCCGAACTCGAGCTGCTGAAGGAGAACGCGCAAAACGTCGAAGGCCACGGCGACGTCCCGTGGCGCCAGCTCGTGACGCGCCCGAGCATGTGGCTGCTGTGGGGCCAGTATTTTTGCCTGAGTTACGGGTGGTATTTTTTTGTCACGTGGCTGCCGGACTATCTCAACACCAATGGCCGGCCGATTCTGAACAACCAATTCCTCAGCTGGCTCGCCCATCAAATGGAGGGATCGGTCCGCGCCGACCTGATTCAGCCGCTGCTCAAAGCCGTGCTGGCCGGCATCCCGCTTTTCTTTGGCGGCTTCGGCTCGCTGGTGGCCGGAGTGATTTCCAACCGCCTGATCCGCGAGGGCAGCCGCGTGCTGGTGGTGCGGCGCAGCTTCGGCGTGATCGGATTTACCGGAGCCTCCGCGCTACTGATGACCTCCTTCTACATGAAGGACCCCCTGCTCGCGATGCTCGCCATGGGCATGGCGAGCTTCTGCAACGACCTCACGATGCCCGGCAGTTGGGCGTCCTGCATGGACATCGGCGGCAAGTATGCCGGCACCGTCTCCGGCAGCATGAACATGATGGGCAACTTTGGCGGCATGGTCGGGCCCACCGTGGTCGGCCTCGTGCTCGCGGCCACCACCGTCACCACCGCCACCGGCACGACCAAGAACTGGGAACTCGTCTTCGCCCTCTCCTCGATCATTTATTTTCTGGGCGCGCTGTTCTGGCTGTTCATCGATCCGGTGACTCCGCTCGAGCAGGACGAGGAAGTGACGCGGGTTGCCTGGCCGACGCGGTAGCAGCGCCGCGCGACGGCAGTCGAGCGGGCGGCGACTGGCGCCGCCCCTCGTTTAATACGTCGCCCGCCCGCCCGAGATATCGAACACCGCGCCGGTGCTGAACGAGCACTCATCGGAGCACAGCCACGCGACCATCGCGGCCACTTCGCCGACCTGACCCGGCCGGCCGAGCGGAATTTTTGCCAGCATGTATTGCACGTGCTCCGGCGACATCTGCTTCAAAATTTCCGTCTCGATCACGGCCGGCGTGAGGCAGTTCACCCGAATGCCGGTCGCCGCGAGTTCCTTGCCGAGCGACTTCGTCAACCCGATCACCCCGGCCTTCGCTGCGCTGTAATGCGAGGCGTTCGGATTGCCCTCCTTGCCGGCAATGGAGGCGATGTTGACAATGCGCCCAGAATTTTTCGCGAGCATCAACGGCACGACCGCCCGGCAGCAAAGGAAGACCGCAAACAAATCCAGCTCCATCACCGCGCGCCATTCGGCCGGCGTGCACTCCCAAAGTTTTTTGGAAACCCCCGCGATGCCGGCATTGTTGACCAGCAGGTCGATGCCGCCGAGGCGTTCGCGCGTGACCTGCGTGGCGACGGCGACGCTCGACTCGTCGGTGATGTCCACTTCGATCGCGTGGACGCGGTCGGGGTCGTCGAGCTGCTGTTCCGCCGCGACCAGGGCCGGCGCATCGTTGTCCCACAGACTCACGCTCGCGCCCGAGGCGAGCAGGCGTTGCGCGACCGCGAAGCCGATGCCACGCGCCGCGCCGGTAACGACGGCTGTTTTCCCGGTCAAATCGATTTGGTTCATAGTGGGGTGATCCTAACGGTGAGCTGGTGGTTGTGCTGCGTGGAGGTCGCCGCGCCAAGTCCGGATTTCAAACCAAATGCCAGAAACTGAGATGCGCCCTTCGCCGCGCGCGTCGCACGATCCGCTCGCCAGCACCCGCTGGTTTCGGCGAAATTACCGGCCTCTCCCGCTGCCTCCATGCCCGACCCTGCGCCCAAGGCGATCTTCCTCAGCTATGCCCGTGACGACGCGGCTGCCGCGCGTCGGCTCGCGGAGGCGCTGCGCAGCACCGGGCTCGAAGTGTGGTTCGACGAAAACGAACTGCGCGGTGGCGACACGTGGGACGCCAAGATCCGCAAGCAGATCGACGCCTGCGCGCTCTTCATCCCGATCATTTCCAAAAACACCGAGGAGCGCGCGAAAGGCTACTTCCGTCTCGAGTGGAATCTCGCGGTGGATCAGACGAAGATGCTGGCCGAGGGCGTGCCCTTCATCGCGCCGGTCGTAATCGACGACACCAAGGAAAGCGGCGCGTCCGTGCCCGCGGACTTTCTGCGCGTGCAGTGGATGCGGCTCCCCGGCGCGCTCCCGACGCCGCAATTCGTCGAGCAAGTGAAACGCCTGCTCGACGCACCGCAGAAGCCCTCCAACAGAAACCGCGCAGCGGAATTCCCCCGTGGCTCTGGGCCGCGGCCGTCGTCGTGATCGGTGGCGGGGCAACGTTTATTGCGACCCGCCCGTCGACGAAACAACCTGCGCCGCCAGCTGCCGCCGCGAAACTCGCCGCCACCGCCGCTCCCCTCTCCGAAGCCCGCCAACTCGTCGCGAAAGCCCGCGCGCTCTACGAGCCATGGGATTTGGCCAGCAACGAAGATTTCGACCTTGCGGAACAGTTGCTGAAGAGAGCCACCGAACTTGACCCAGCGGACGGCGAGGCGTGGGCAGCTTCTGCCATCCTGTCCGGCGCATTCTTTGTCGCCCGAAACGACACAGAACAATACGCCGCCGCCACCCGAAGTCAGGCCGCCCGAGCAATCAAGCTGGCGCCCAACTCGGATCTCGCGCGCTTCGCCTACGCGTTCAGCCTGCGATTCGATCCCAAAACCCAGGACGAATGTTTGCGCCTGATGCGGGAGGAAGTCGCGCGCCAGCCGGGCAATCGCATGGTCGTGAGGCTTCTCGGCAGGGCGCTCGCGGGCTTCGGTCAGCTCGAGCAGGCGCTGGTCTACTTCGACAAGGCCGCCGCCATCCCCGGCCGCGATCCAGTCACATTGTATAACCGCGCGCAGGCGCTCAGTCGGCTGGGTCGTTACCCCGAAACCGAAGCCGCGGTCGACGAGGCGCTGGCGTTGGCTCCGGCCTACTCTAACGCGCACGCGATGAAGATATCATTGCTGATGGATTACTACGGTGACATGGCGAAAGCCCGGCAGCACCTGGAGAAAGTTCCACCAGACTTCTACAGTCGGGACGCCGGCGTGGTGACTGCGGCCATAACGTGGCTCTACTCACGCGAGCCGCTGAAATGCCTCGAGGCGCTTCGCCCGGCACGCGACTATCTTCGCTTCAGCAGCTTTATTGGCCCCAAGGCTTATCTCGCCGGGCTGGCGCAAACCATCCTCGGCAACGCGGATGCCGCTAGGACCGAGTGGCGGACCGCCTTGCGGGTCGTGGACAAGCTGCTCGAGACGCAGCCCAACTCCGTCGCCTTGTTGGAAAATAGGGCCTTGCTGCTGGCCGCGCTCGGCCAAAAAGACGAGGCCGAGCCGCTGTTGCGTGAGCTGATCCAGCGCGCGACGAACAGTAATAACGCAAAGTTCACGGTGGCCCGGGTTCAGGCGCTGCTGGGCCGAGCCGACGAGGCGATCACTACTTTGGAGTCGATCTCGGGGCGCGGGACCCAAAACCACCTCCGCTACCATCCAGAATGGGACTCGCTCCGCGACAACCCACGGTTTCAGGCGCTGCTCAAGGCGCGGGAGCAGAAAAAATGAGCGACGCCAGCCGAGCGATCTTCCTCAGCTATTCGCGCGACGACGCGGCTGCCGCCCGGCGGATCGCCGAGGCGCTGCGCAGTGCGGGGCTAGAAGTTTGGTTCGATGCGAATGAGCTTACCGGCGGCGATGCGTGGGACCAGAAAATCCGCACGCAGATCGCGGACTGCGCGCTCTTCCTGCCGCTGATTTCGGCCAACACGCAAGCGCGGCTCGAAGGTTATTTTCGACTCGAGTGGCGCATCGCCGAGCAGCGCTCGCACTTGATGGCGAAAGGAAAACGCTTCCTTGTGCCGGTGTGCATCGACGACACCCGCGAGAAGGGCGCGCAGGTGCCGGATGCCTTTCTTGAGGTGCAGTGGACGCGCCTCGCCGCCGGGGCCGCGACGCCGCCCTTCATCGATCTCGTCAAACGCCTGCTCAGCACGCCGAGCCAGACCGCCGGCGCCACCCAGCCGGCTGCGACCACTTTCTCTTCCACGCCCGCGCCGCGCGCTTCAGGTTTTCCGCGCTGGGCCATCGGCGTCATCGCCGCGCTGGCGATCGGCGTTGTTTACTTCGCGCTTCGTCCGGCCCCGAAAGTAGCCGCTCCGGCGCCTTCCCCGGTGGCGGAAAAATCCGCCGCACCCGCTGCTCCCGTTTCCGAAGCCCGCCAACTGGTCGCCAAGGCCCGCGCCTTCTACGAGCCGTGGGATCTCGCGACGCCCGACGACTTCGCGCTCGCGGAAGATTTGCTCAAGCGCGCGGTCGCGCTCGATCCGAGCGACGGCGAGGCATGGGCGGCGTATGCATTGGTCGCGTGCGGCACGCGGGTGTTGCTGGACTTTTCCGAGTCGTGGCCTCTGGCAGCGCGTTCCCGCGCCGAGAAGGCGATCAAGCTCGCCCCGGATTCACCCCAAGCGCGCTTCGCCTGGGCCTTCAGCCTGCGCTTCGATCCTCAGACGCAGGACGAGGCCATCCGCCTGCTCCGGGAAGAGGCCACCCGCCAGCCGACGAACCGCTTTGTCGTGCGGACCCTCGGCGCCGCTCTGCGCGGCATCGGCCAATTCGAACAGTCGCTGGTCTATTTCGCCAAAGCCGCCGCGCTGCCGGGCAACGATCCCGTCACGCACTACAACCGCGGACGGTCGCTCGAACGGCTGGGGCGGTTTGACGAGGCGGAGGCCGCCATCGACGAGGCGCTGGCCGTTGCACCGCGCTACGCCAACGCCAATTGGGAAAAGTTGAACCTCCTGCTCGACATCCGCCGGGACCTCCCGGGTGCGAAAGCTCATCTGGCCAAGATTCCACCCGACCCGATCGCAAACGAAGTTAGCGCCACCAACGCCTACTACCTAGCCGTTTATCTGAATGACCCCGCGAGAGCGCTGAAAGTCCTAAGCCGGTCCAATGATTTCCTCGTCGGCGTCGGCCCCAAGGCAACGTTGACGGCACTCGCTCATCGCATGGCCGGAAACGAAGAAGCCGCGCGCACCGATTTGAAAGCGGCACTCCGGTTGGTGGAGGAACGCCTGACCGCCCAGCCGAACGAAACCCGGTTGCTCGCCAACAAGGCGGAGATTCTTGCTGTGCAGGGCGAGCGGACTACGGCGGAACCTCTCGTGCGCGAGATCCGGCAGCGGTTGGGCGCGGGCGACCGATCGGCAAGCGAGCGGGACCTAGCCTATCTGCTCATGCTGACGAATCAACCGGCAGCGGCGCTGACGGCGCTGGAATCACATTATGGAAAGCTGGGAGACGCATACTACTCCAAGGCGGGTCTTCGCTACGATCCGGTCTGGGACCCGCTGCGCAGCAATCCGCGGTTCGAGGCGCTGCTCAAGGCGCCGGAGCAGAAGAGGTAGGGCGGCGCTTCGCGACGTAGGGCGTCTGTCTTGCAGACGCCGTCATTTGCGGTCGGACGGAGCGGCGTCTGCAAGACAGACGCCCTACCCTTCGCTCAATCGCGCGATCACCGCCGGCAGCAGCGCGTGCTCGGCGGCGTGGATTTTTTCCGTGAGCGATTCGAGCGTGTCCGTCGGCTCGATGCTCACCGCCATCTGATCGATGATCGGGCCGCCGTCCACTTCGGCTGTCACACCGTGCACGGTGCAGCCGGTGATTTTCACTCCGCGACGAAAGGCCTGCCCGATCCCGTCGAGCCCCGGGAAACTCGGCAGCAGGCTCGGGTGGAGATTGATGATTTTTCCGACGAACGCGTTCAAAAACCCCAGCTTGAGCACGCGCATGAAACCCGCAAGCACGACGAGGTCGGCTTGCGCGGCGTTGACGGCGGCGATGAAGCGCGTCTCGCCCTCGCCCTCGAGCTTCGTCTTGAATGGCGCGGGATCGACGAACTCCGCGCGCACGTCGAACCGCGGGCCGAGTTCGAGAATTTTCGCGTCGGGCTTGTCCGACAAAATCTGGACGACCTTCGCCCGGCCGAGCTTGCCCGCGTGCTGGGCTTCGAGAATCGCCGCGGCATTCGAGCCGCGACCGGAACCAAGGAGGACGACGCGCATGGCAGTCAGTCACGTAGAAGCTGAACGATCCGCACTTCAAGCACCGCGTGATCCGCCCAATGCACGATTAGAAACGGGCCGCACAGGCTCGCGTAGTTTGGTCGGCCCGTGGCGTCGTTGTGAAAACCTTGTCCGGTTGCCTGCGGATTTACCGCGAGCCAACGAAAATACGAGTGAGCCAGCTCCCACTCCTCGTCGGTCAATTGCACGAACGACTCGAACGCCGCCTGCTCCAAGACGAAACGATATTTCCGCAGCGTCACTTTTTCGCCGCCCGACGCGCGGCCACAAACTCGTCAACCTTCTCCTGGGAGACTTTGCGTCCGGCGTCCATCGCGGCGTGGGCCCGAGCCAGTTCATCGGCCAAGCCTGGCGTTTCTTTCCAGCGCAAGATTCTCAAATGCCCTGCGATCTGCGCGCGCTCCGTCACGGACATTTGATCGAGGGAAGCCTTGAGTTCTTGAACGCTCATGGGCGAAAGATGATCGCGTCTGCGCCTCACGGCAAGTTCACACTTCCCCCGCGGCCTTGATCTTCGCGATCAGGTTGGTGGTGCTGAAGCCGGCGAGGAACGGCATGAACTCAATTTTCGCACCCACGGCCTGCAGCGCGGCGCGTTCGCCGGGGTCGAGTTTGTCGAGCGTGTAGTCGCCCGCCTTGCAGTAGATGTCCGGCCGCAGCGCGCGGATCTCCGCATCGAGCCGCGGTGTGCCGAAAATCACCACGCCATCGACCCACGCCAGCGCGCCGAGTGCGTAGGCGCGCTGCTCCTCGGTCTGCACGGGGCGCGCCGGGCCTTTGAGCGCGCGCGTGCTGACGTCGCTGTTGAGCGCGACGATCAACGCATCACCGAGCGCGCGCGCCTTTTGCAGATAATAGAGATGCCCGGTGTGCAGCAGGTCGAAAATGCCGTTGGTCAGCACGACGCGGCGACCGCCAGCGCCGAGGTTCTTGCGAAACGCGGCAGTTTCTTCGAGGGAGCGCAGTTTTGGGTTGTCCAACTTCACGGCCTTGCAAGCCTCACGGTTCGCCTCGCTGTTGTCCATTCGGTTATCCTCCTCCCCCGCATGAAATCCCGCCTCGCCTGCTTGTTTCTCGCCGTTACCGCGGCCGCGTTTGCCTCCAAGGACAAACCCGTCATCGGGCTCTCGCTCGACACGCTCAAGGAGGAGCGCTGGCAGCACGACCGCGACACGTTCATCGCCGCCGCCGAAAAACTCGGCGCGACCGTGATCGTGCAGTCGGCCAATAGCGACGACACCCGCCAGGTGCGCGATGTCGAGTCGCTCATCAGCCGCGGCGTCGACGTGCTCGTGATCGTCCCGCACAACGGCGACGCCATGACCCGCGCGGTGAAGTCCGCGAACGAGGCGAAGATCCCCGTCATCGCCTACGACCGGCTCATCCTCAACGCGAACATCGATTACTATCTCACCTTCGACAACGTGAAGGTCGGCGAGGCGCAGGCCAGCTACGCCGCCGCCCGGCTGCCGAAGAATCGCCCCGCGAAGATCGTCCGCATCTACGGCGCGCCGACCGACAACAACGCGAAGATGTTCAAGCAGGGTCAGGACAACATCCTCGATCCGCTCATCAAGGCCGGCAAAATCACCGTGCTGCACGAGGACTGGGCGCTCGATTGGAAACCGGAAAACGGCAAGAAGATCATGAACGCCGCGATCACGAAGTCCGGCCGCGGGATCGACATGGTGGTCGTCTCCAACGACGGCACCGCCGGCGGCGCGATTCAGGCGCTCCTTGAGGAAGGGCTCGCCGGCAAAGTGCTCGTCACCGGCCAGGACGCCGACCTCGCCGCCTGCCAGCGCATCCTGCGCGGCACGCAAGCGATGACCGTCTACAAACCCCTCAAGAATCTCGCCACCCTCGCCGCCCAAGTCGCCGTCGACGTAGCCAAGGGCAACCGGCCCACGACGCCCAGCACGCTCGACAACGGCACGAAGCAGGTCCCGTCGATTTTCGAAAAGGTGATCTCCGTGGACAAAGAAAACCTCGCCGCCACCGTGATCGCCGACGGTTTTCACAAGGCGGAAGCATTGCGCTAAAGGATCAATTCCCACGGCCCAATGAGTGACCAGCCAAGTCCAACGCCTGACCTGACAAATCGGTCATTGGGCCTTGGGCCTTGGTCATTCGAAAAACCGCTTCTCGCCGCCCGCGGCCTGACGAAAAAATTCCCCGGCGTCATCGCACTCCGCGATGTCGCCTTCGATCTCCGCGCGGGTGAGGTCCACGCGCTTTGTGGCGAAAACGGTGCCGGCAAGTCCACGCTCATCAAGCTGCTCTCCGGCATCCACCCACACGGCTCCTACGAGGGAGAACTGCTCGTCGACGGCCGTGCCGTCGCCTTCCAGCACATCCGCGACGCCGAGGCGGCGGGCATCGCCGTGATCACGCAGGAGTTCGCGCTGGTCGACGAGCTCAGTGTGGCGGAAAATATTTTCCTCGGCCGCGCCCCGCGCCGCGGTCTCCGCATCGACTGGCTGGAGATGAACCGCCGGGCTGGCGAACTGCTCGCCGACTTCGGCCTCGCGATCGCACCCGAGACGCCCGTCCGCGACCTCGGCATCGGCCAGAAACAGCTGGTCGAAATCGTCCGCGCGATGGACAAGAAGACGCGCGTGCTCGTCCTCGACGAGCCCACCGCCGCGCTCACCGGCCAGGAGGTGGCGGTGCTGCTCGACCACCTGCGGCGGCTGCGCGCGCAAGGCACGGCGTGCATCTACATTTCCCACAAACTCGACGAGGTCTTTGCGATCAGCGATCGCATCACGGTGCTGCGCGACGGCGCGAGCATCACGACGCTCGCCGTGCGCGACGCCTCGGTGCCGCTCGTGATCAAGCACATGGTCGGCCGGGAACTCGGCGACCTGTTTCCCCGTCGGTCGGGGTTTACCCCCGACAGCTTAGAACCGATTATCTCTGTCCGCGGCCTCACGGTCGCGCCCGCGAAAAACTCCCCGCCCTTTCTGCGCGAGATTTCCTTCGAACTGCGCGGCGGCGAAGTGCTCGGCTTCGGGGGGCTCATGGGCGCGGGGCGCTCGGAATTGTTGCTCCACCTCTTTGGCGCGTGGGGTCACCGCGCAGCCGGTGAAGTCACGCTACGCGGCGCCGCGTTTTCGGATCCGACGCCACGGGCCGCCATCACCCGCGGACTCGCGCTCGTCACCGAAGATCGCAAACGCTACGGCCTCGTCCTCGATCAACCCATCGGCTTCAACCTCTCACTCTCGAGTCTGCCGCAATTCACGCGCGCCAGCGTCAGCCTTGACCTGCCGGCCGAGCACGTGCGCAACCAAACCTTCTTCGAATCGCTTCGCGTGAAAGCGCCTGACCAGCGCGCGCGCGTCGGCGGGCTTTCTGGCGGCAACCAGCAGAAAGTCGTCCTCGGCAAGTCGCTCATGACCGGGCCGACGGTCGTGATGCTCGATGAGCCTACGCGCGGCATCGACGTGGGCGCCAAGTTGGAAGTCTACGAGCTCATCAACCGGCTCACGGCCGAAGGCAAAGCGGTCATCCTCGTCTCGAGCGAACTCCCCGAGTTGATGGGCATGAGCGATCGCATCATCATGCTACACGAGGGGAAAATCGGCGGCGAGTTTGTGCGCGCCGATTTCTCCCAGGAAAAACTCCTCGCCGCCGCGATGGGACGCCGCGCCGCAGGCGCGGCGAAGGACCAAGGCCCAAGGACCAATACCCAGTAAAAATCCCCGGGGCAAGCCCCGGGGCATTTGACAAGACCGCCGCAAACTCATCCGACCATAATGCAATTCGCGCTTAAACCCGTCCGTCCAACCAAGCCGAAGCAAGCTTCGGGGTATCGGACCCACAGCGAATGAAGAACTCAATCTATGACCTCGAGGAACGCACTGCGATCTTCGGCGAAGCCGTGATCGAGTTTTGTCTCTCGCTGCCGACGAACCCCGTAACGGCACCGATCATCAACCAACTTGTCCGCGCCGGCACGAGCGTTGGAGCCAACTACTGTGAAGCCGACGAGGCGGAGTCCAAACGAGACTTCCGCCATAAAATCGCGATCTGTCGCAAGGAGGCCAAGGAAACCAAATACTGGCTCCGCATGATCGCAAAAGCGGCGCCTGCACACAAAGCAACAGCACGTGCTATCTGGCGCGAAACGAAAGAACTTCATCTGATTTTCTGCGCAGCCATCCGCACCACCGACCTAAGTCTCCGCAAAGAGCGCCTAACCGCATGACCCCGCATTCACCCATCCTTGGTCATTGGTCATTGGTCCTTGGGCCTTCCTTCACCGCCCCATGACCTCCCGCCCCGCCCCTCAGCTCCTCGCTCTCCCCCTCGCCCTCCTCGCGATTGCCGTGTTCTTCGCGGTAAAGGAGCCCGCCTTTCTCGGCCCGCGCAACCTCACCCAGCTCATCGTCGAGTTCTCCATCGTCGGCACGCTCGCGCTCGGAATGTTCATGATTCTGCTCACGGGCCAGATCGACCTCTCGATCGGCAGCGGGGTCGGACTCATTGGCGGGGTCGCGGCGGTGCTCGTGTTTCAGCAGGGCTGGTCAGCCCCCGCGGCAATGGGCACGGCGTTTATCGTGGCGCTGATCCTTTGGACCGCGATGGGCACGCTGATCGTGCGGCAGCGCATCCCATCGTTCATCATCACGCTTGGTGGTCTGCTGATCTTCAAGGGACTCTTCTGGCTCGTCATCCAGAATTCCACGATTCCAGTTTCGCGCGGCGATCAGGAAAACCTCTATTCGCGGCTCACGACCTACTACCTGCCGTCCTCGTTCGGCTTCGCGCTCGTGGCGATCGTCCTCGTTGCACTCGGCATTCTCACTTGGCGGAGTCGAGCCGCGCGCAGTGCGCACCAGCTCGCCAATCCCCCGGCCGTGCGCGCCGTCGGGCAGTGGCTCGTGATGGCGGCGGCGACGCTCGGGCTCGTTTACTTTTTCAACCATTTCCGCGGTGTGCCGCTCTCGCTCGTCGTCCTCGCGGCGACGGCCGGCGCGGTTTATTTCCTTACCCAACACACGCCGTTCGGCCGCTACCTTTACGCGATCGGTGGCAACGAGGAGGCGGCGGTCCTTTCCGGCATCGCGGTCAATCAGGTGCTCGTCGGCGCCTACGTGCTGATGGGGGTAACGGTCGCACTCACGGGTTTCATGACGACCGCCTATTCCGGCGCCTCAACCACGACCGTCGGCGATCTGATGGAACTCGACGCGATTGCGGCGTGCGTGATCGGCGGCACCGCACTCAAGGGCGGCCGCGGCACCGTGTGGGGCGTGATCTTTGGCGCACTCATCATAACCGCGCTGCTCAACGGCATGACGCTCCTCGCCGTCTCGCCCGAAATAAAATTCATCGCCCGCGGCGCTGTGCTGACGCTCGCCGTGTGGATGGATGTGAAGCTCGGGCGGAGGTAAAACCTGGCCGGTGGGGCCGGCTCTCCGAGCCGGCCTGGGTTCCAGCGCCCAAATCGACCTTAAACCCAGGCCCGCTCGGAGAGCGCGCCCCATCCTCAGAAAAACTTTTTCGCTTTCTCGAAAAAACTTTTCGACGTCGGCTCGGCGGCATCGCCGCTCACGCGGGCGAAATCCTCGAGAATTTTCTTCTGCTCGGCCGTGAGCGACTGCGGGACCTCGACCTGCACGCGCAGCAGTTGATCGCCCTGATGGCCGCCGCGCAGGCTCGGCATGCCCTTGCCGCGGAGCCGGAAGGTCGTGCCGCTGGGCGTCGCCGCGGGAATCTTGAGCGAGGCTTTGCCGAACAACGTCGGCACCTCGATCGGGCCGCCGAGCGTCGCGAGCGTAAACTTGATCGGAATCTCGCAAAACAAATCCTCGCCCTGGCGCTCGAAGAGCTCGTGCTCCTTCACCGACAGCACGATGTAAAGATCGCCCGTCTGCCCACCGGCCATGCCCGCCTCGCCGTTGCCGGACGAGCGCAACCGCGAGCCGGTGTCGACGCCCGGCGGTATCCGGACGTTGAGTTTGGTGGTTTTCGGCTGCCGGCCCTCGCCCCGGCACCCGGTGCAGGGCTTGTCGATCTTCGAGCCGGCGCCGGCGCAGGTTGGGCACGTTTGCGTGAAGGTGATGATTCCGCCCGAGCGGCGGATCTGTCCCGCCCCGCGGCAGGTCGGGCAGGTCACGCGTTTGGAACCCGGCTCGGCCCCGGCGCCGGCGCAGCGTTCGCACGCCATTTTTTTGCGGAACGAGATTTCTTTCTCCATGCCGCGCGCCGCTTCCTCGAGCGTGATCTCCAGGTCGTAACGCAGATCGGCCCCGTCGCGCCCGCCCTCGCGGCCACCTCCGCCGCCGAACATCTCATCAAAAATTCCGCCACCCCCGCCTCCGCCCTGCTGGCCGAAGACCTCGCGAAAAATGTCGAACGGATCGTGAAACCCGCCGCCCGCACCGCGTGGGCCCGCCGCGCTCGCGCCGGGGCCCTCGAACGCCGCGTGACCATAGCGATCATAGGCGGCCCGTTTGTCCGGATCCTTCAGCACTTCGTAGGCGTGGGAAACTTTCTTGAACATCTCCTCCGCCTCCTTGTTGCCGGGATTCTTGTCCGGATGAAATTGCACGGCCTTCTTGCGATAGGCCTTCTTCATTTCTTCCTCGGTCGCGCCCTTCGCCACCCCGAGCAGGTTGTAATAGTCTTCCTTCGCCATGGTGGGTTAGGCTTTGGCCGGGCCGCTCGAGACGACGACGGAGGCGGGCCGCAGCAGGCGGCCGTTCAGCGCGTAACCGGTGCGCACGACCGTCACGACGCTGCCCTCGGGCACGGCGGCGCTGGGTTGCGCCGACAGCGCCTCGTGCAGATTCGCGTCAAACGGCTGGCCGGCGGGAGAAATTTCCTTGAGGCCGTGACTGGCAAACGCGGCTTTGCACTGCGCCAACACCAGGTCAATCCCACTCGCGAGCGCCGGTGCGTCGGCGCCCGGCTGCTTCGCGGCCGCGAGGCCGAGGGCAAGATTGTCGAGCACGGGCAGCAAATCCTCGAGCACGCGCGACGCCGCGTAGAGCCGCAACTCCTCTTTTTCGCGCACGGTGCGGCGGCGGAAATTCTCGAGGTCGGCCGCCGCGCGCATGAATTTATCATAGCTGGCGGCAGCCGCCTGCTTCGCCGTGGCAAGTTGCGCGGTCAGGTCGGGACTCTCCGGCACGCTGGGCGGGGCCTCGGCGGCGGCTTTGGTCAAGGGGACGGTGGTTTCAGGTTCGGGCATGGATGCAAAGAGCGACTACTCAACTACGGCTTTTTCGTTTCTTCAAGTCTGCTCCCGCCTTCCCCCGAAATTCGGCGGGCCGGCCGGCGTTTAGGCAAAATTTTCCGTCACGAGCAAGATCGTGGTCGTCTCCGCCGTAAAAGTGAACGCCCCCGCAAAGGGCACGAGGACGTTTTCGCCGCGCCCGAGTTTTTGCCCAAACGCCGGCCGGCTGCCAGAGCCGTGATCCATGTTCGTGCGGGCCGTCCCGCTAACCACGCTCAGAAGGCGGGGCTGTTCGCCCGCGCGGAGGTGCATGCGCTCGCCCCCGCCGAGCACCACGCGACGAATGCTGAATTCCGCACAGTCGGCAATCGTGCCCGAGGTCGGCGCGGCCCGCACCGGCCCGGGTTCAAAGTTGCTCCAATCGATCGACCGCAGCGACTGCGCGACATGCAATTGCCGCGGCTGGCCGTCGAGCCCCGCGCGGCCCCAGTCGTAAACGCGATACGTCGTGTCCGAGTTTTGCTGGATTTCGAGGATGAGGTTGCCCGCATCGATCGCGTGGATCTGCCCGCTGTGGACGAGAATGGAGTCGCCGGCGGCGACCCGAAAATGATGCACGCAGGCGTCGACCGTGCCGTCGGCGATCGCGCGCTCGAACTGCTCGCGAGTCACTCCCCGCCGCAGGCCGACGATGAGCTGGGCCTCCGGCGCCGTGTGGGCGATATACCAGTTCTCCGTCTTGGCCTCGCCCCCGAGTTCGGCGGCGACGGCGGCGGGCGGATGGACTTGCAGGCTGAGGCGCTCGCGACAATCCAGCCATTTCACGAGGAGCGGAAATGGTCTTCCGGCGGACCATTTCGGGCCCATCACGTCGGCGCCATGGCGGGCCAGCACGGCATGCAGCGTCTGCCCGTCGTGCACGCCACCGTGGACGACCGATTGCGCCTCGGGCCGGTCGACGATTTCCCAACTCTCGCCAATCGGGCCCGACGGCGCTGGCGGCAGCTGCCGGCCGAGGGCCGATTCGAGCAGGCGACCGCCCCAGACGCGCTCTTGATAGATGGGGTGGAACCGGAGGAGGTCGGGCATGAATGGGTTGGCGAGTAACTTGTGAAAACTCTGCGAGGGTGTTTACATTTGACCAGCCACCTTGTTAGCGTGGTATCCACACTGATTTTCAGTCGGTTCACACAAATGTCCAAGTCCGAGACTTCAAACTCAAACGACGGCCCGTCCTTCAAGGGGGCGCGTTACCGCCCCAACTGGCTGGCCGCCATCAGTTGCTTCCTGCTGGGCACCTGGCTAAGCGTCGCGCTCTTCGACTACCGGCCGAGCCAGAGCACGATTCCCACCACCGCCATCCCGACCACGAGCAATATCGCAGGTGGCTGGGGCGCCAACTCTTCCTGGGTGGCTTTCTACAGCCTGGGTCTCGCGACGTGGCTTTTGCCGATCTTTTTTTTCTGGCTCGTTTATCTGGCGCTGAAAAGTGCGCGGCACCTAACGACGTCGCGGGTCATCGCGATGCTCATCAGCATCGTGACTTCGGCGGGCATCGCCGCGATGTTTGAGAGTTTCAAGGAAAGCGATTACTTCCCGAAAGGGCCGGGCGGGCTGGTGGGACATCTCGTTTTCCAAAGCGGGCTGAAGGGTCCGCTCGGCGAGTTTGGCTCGGGCTTGCTGATGAGCACGCTGTATCTCTCCGCGATGCTCTTCGTCTTCACGCGGGACATCGGGGCGGAGATTGACAAGATCGTCGCCAGCTATGGCGCGTGGCGCACCGACCGGGCTCAGCGCAAGGTCGCGCTGGCGGAACAGCAAAAAAAAGAAAAGGAAGCACTCGCGAAGCAAAAGGCCGCGCCGGTCGCGACCGTCGCCGCCGCGAGCACCCTCACGCAACCGCCCGTCGGCCCGACCGGAAAGAAAACCTTCGTGCCGAAGACCGCCGAGGATCCGCTGGCCAAGGCCGCGCCCCGCGCGCCCGACCCCACGCCCCCGCCGCCCGCGAAGCCCGAGCTAAAGCCCGTCCCCGCGCCCCCGCCGGTCAAACCCATCACCGCCGCCACCGCCACCGACCCGAAGTCGCTCGCCGTCGCCACCGGGAAGGTCGAGCTGAACATCGTCAAACCCGAGCAGCCAAAGAAGGCCAAGCTCACGCTCCCGCAGAGCAACGACGCCAACTACCAGTTTCCTCCGCTCGCGCTGCTCAAGGAGCAGGGCCCGCCCGCCCCCGGCAACAGCGAGCAGGAACACCGCACCAACGCCGAAAATCTGCTGCGCATCCTCGGCGAATTCGGCGTCGAAGTGACGCTCGGCGAAATTCACGTTGGCCCCGTGATCACGCGCTACGAAGTCGTGCCCGCCGCCGGCGTGCGCGTCGAAAAGATCGCGGGGCTCGACAAGAACATCGCCCTCGGCATGAAGGCGCAGACCGTGCGCATCCTCGCCCCGATTCCCGGCAAGGCCGCCGTCGGCGTCGAGGTGCCGAATCAACACGCCACGCCGGTCGGCCTGCGCGATATCCTCGAAAGCGAAGACTGGGCCAGCGCGAAAGCCGAACTGCCCATCGCCCTCGGCAAGGACGTTTCCGGCAAACCGCTCGTCTCCGATCTCGCCAAGATGCCGCACTTGCTCATCGCGGGCGCCACCGGCTCCGGAAAATCCGTCTGCATCAACGCCATCATCGCCTCGATTCTTTACTCGAAGAGCCCGAAGGATGTGCGGCTGATCATGGTGGATCCCAAGGTCGTCGAGTTGAAGATTTTCAACACGCTCCCGCACATGCTCATTCCGGTCGTCACCGAGCCGAAAAAAGTCACCGGGGCGCTCAAGTGGCTGCTCAGCGAGATGGAGCAACGCTACCAGATTTTCGCCAAGGAAAACGTCCGCAACATCACCAGCTTTAACGCCCGCAAGAAAAACGCCAAGCCCGACACGCCGCCGCCCGCCGAGACCCAGTCGTCCCTCACCGGCGTCGATCCCCTCGAGGCGGACGACGGCCTCGAGATTCCCGAACGGCTGCCCTACATCGTCGTCATCATGGACGAGCTCGCGGATCTCATGATGGTCGCGCCCGCGGAGATCGAGACGAGCATCGCCCGCCTCGCGCAACTGGCCCGCGCCGCCGGCATCCACCTTATCATCGCCACCCAACGCCCCTCGGTCAACGTGATCACCGGCGTCATCAAGGCCAATCTCCCCTCGCGCATCGCGTTCCAGGTCGCCTCGCAAGTGGACTCGCGCACCATCCTCGATACGAAGGGCGCCGAGACGCTCATCGGCCGCGGCGACATGCTCTTCACGCCCCCCGGCACCTCGAGGGTCGTGCGCGCCCAAGGCGCGTTTGTCTCCGACGATGAAGTCAATTCGCTCGTCGATTTTCTCAAGAAGAACGGCCCCCCCATCTACGCCTCCCATGTGCAGGCCCAGATCGACCGCGCCGCCAAGGAAGCCGACGAAGAAGAGAATGGCACCGAGGGCACCGAGGGCGACGACGGCGATCTTGGCGACGACAGCGAACTCTACGCGCAGGCGGTCGACGTCCTCAAGTCCACCCGCCGCGCCAGCACGTCGATGCTCCAGCGCCGCCTCCGCATCGGCTACAACCGCGCCGCCCGCATCATGGAGATCATGGAGGAGAAGGGGGTCGTCGGCCCTGAGAACGGCTCCAGCCCACGGGAGATCCTCGTCGATCTCGACACCTTGTAATCGGCCACATTCCGCTTCCCCTTTTACCCGCAAACCCCTAACTCACTCCCATGCAGACTATCGGTGAACGGTTCGACGAGGCGCGGAAGAAGAAGGGCATCTCCATTCGCGAAGCCGCCGAGGCCACGAAAATTCGCGGCGATTACCTCCAGAAATTCGAAAGCAACCAGTTCGATATCGGCCTCACCGAAATCTACACCCGCGGCTTTCTCCGCAATTACGCCACGTTTCTGAAACTCCCGGCCGACCGGCTGCTCAACGATTATGCCGCCCTCGGCCGCGGCGCGCCCCGGCCGCGCCAGCCGAACCGCGAAGTTTACGGGCGCATGGATATTTCCGTCGCCACCGCCGGCGAGCCGAGCGACCGCGCGGCACCACCGGACGAGACCACGGACGAGCCCGCGCCCGCGCGCGCCCAGCCGCGCTATCCCCGCGGCGGCAGCGCCCTCCCGGCCGGCCCGGATCCCGCGCTCATCTTTAGATACGTCAAATGGGGCGGCCTCGCGGTCTTGGCCGTCGTCGCGATCCTCGTGATCAAGTCCCTCCTCAGTCCCGCCGCCACCCCGGCGCGCCCGACGCCCGCCGCCGCCGCCCCGCCGCCCGCCAGCGAACGCACCATCACCCTCGTCGCACTCGACGTCGTGTTTGTGCGGGTCGTGCAAAAAAATTCAGACGAGGGCGAGGGCGCCGAAATCTTTAAGGGCAACCTCGTCCGCGGTCAGCGCCAGGTGGTGCCGTGGGCCGGCCCCATTTACATCTGGGCCAGCGCCGGCGAAAATCTAAAGATCGAATACAAGGGCACGCAGCTCGATTCGAAGTTCACCGGCTACGGACGCGCCCAGATGAATTGAGCCGGCGTCTACCGCAACGCCACGGGCGCGCCGAGCACCTCGCGCAGCACCCACGCCCGGCGCAGGCTGCCGGGCTCGCGCAAGCCGGCCAACAGGTCTCCGCGCGCCGAGGTTAGCACGCCCGTCTCGGATTCGGCGACGGCCTTTTTCTCCTGCGCCAGTTCGGCCGCTTGACGCTCGGCCATCGCCCGCGCCTCGACCAGCACCCGCATTTCATCGGCGAGTTGCTGCTGCCGCTCCAAAATCGCCGCTTCCGTCGGTCCGGTGGGGGCCAGCCGCGCCGGAACCCGTCGCACCGGTTCGGCCACAAATCGCCGGGCGACCGGACCGCCAAAGGGATCGAGCATCGGCCCGCCCGGCGACGGCGCCACGGTCGGACGCAGCTCGCGTTCCGCCGGTGGCTCGAGCGGGGGCGGGGCTCCGCCGCCCCGCCGCTCGGCGATGGTCCGGCGAATCCGCTCCTGAATCTCCCGCATGCTCCGCTGGTCATCCGTCTCGGTCGTCCCCGCCTTGTGCTCGTCGCTCAGCTGCGCCGCCTTCATCGCGGCGCGCAGGACCTGAATCACCACAAAGACAAAAACCAGGAGCCCGAAGTTCGAGAAGAGCCAGTTCATGGCCGCGGCAGATTATTTTTTGCCCTCGGGATGCGCGATCGACGAGCGCATCGCGGTGTCGGCCTGGATGTTCTCCATCTTGTAGTAATCCATGATGCCGAGCCGGCCGGACCGGAACGCCTCGGCCATCGCCAGCGGCACCTGCGCCTGCGCCTCGACCACCTTGGCCTGCATCTCCTGCACCCGCGCCTTCATCTCCTGCTCGACCGCCACCGCGGCGGCGCGGCGGATTTCGGCCTGCGCCTGCGCGATGCTCTTGTTCGCCTCGGCCTGCGCTTCCTGGAGCTTGGCCCCCACGTTTTCGCCCACGTCCACATCGGCGATGTCGATCGAAAGAATTTCAAACGCCGAGCCCACATCGAGGCCGCGCGCGAGCACCGTCTTCGAAATGCTGTCCGGCGACTCGAGCACATGCTTGTAACTCTCGGAGGAGCCGATGGTCGACACGATGCCCTCGCCGACGCGCGCGATGATCGTCTCCTCCTTGGCGCCACCGACGAAGCGATCGAGATGCGTGCGCACCGTCACGCGCGCCTTCACCTTCACCTGAATGCCATCCTTCGCCACGCCATCGATTGTCGTGCGCCCGCTCGCCGGATTCGGGCAATCGATGACCTTCGGATCGACCGAGGTGCGCACGGCTTCCTCGACGGATTTGCCCGAGCCCTTCGTCGCCAGGTCAATCGCGCACGCGCGCTGCCAGTCGAGCGTGATCCCGGCCTTCTGCGCCGCGATCAGCGCGTGAACACAATCGATGACGTTGCCGCCCGCGAGATACTGCGCCTCGACCTCGTCGATCGACAGCTGGATGCCGGCCTTCGTGGCCTTGATCCGCGTGTCGACCATGACGCTGTAGGGCACCCCCCGCAGCTTCATCGCCACGAGGTTGAGCGGGCCGACCCACGCGCCCGCCAGCCACGCGCGCAGCCAGACGTTGAAGAACGAAAATACAATCGCCGCAAACACCACTGCGATGACGACGAGGATGAGGTAAACGAGAATTATCGGATTCATAGTTTTGAAACGGTGAGGGAAAAGTTTTGGGCCCCGGTGACTTTGAGCCGCGCGCCCTTGGCGACATGACCATCCAGCGACAGGGCTTCATGGCGGCGACTGTCGATCTCCACCTGTCCGGTCGGCATGAGCGGCGTGAGCGCCACGCACTCGCGGCCGGTGAGCGCCGCCAGCTCCGCCGCCGGGGTGGATTGACTGGTGCCTTCCACGGCCGCGTGCAGGAAGAATTTCTTCCCGTAGCGCGTCTTGGGCAGCAGTCCGTATTCAATGTATAGCGCGATCGCGAGCAGCGCCATGCCGATGACAAACGCGAGCAGCCCACCGGCCATGCCGAACTGGACGAACGCCTGCCGCGTGCCAGCGAGGAAGGCCACCGTGCCGCCAATGCTAAGAATGATGCCCGGCAGGAAGAGATCGAGGGCGAGCAGCACGATCCCGAGGATGAATAAGAGCAAAATAGTTTCCATGGCTGGGTGGACGAACGCCGGAACCGTCACAGTTCCGCTCCGCCGCCACAAGCGCGAATGCGATGGAATCCGCCGCCGCAATTCCAGCTCGCCACCGACGCGACGCGGAAAACCTTTGCGCACGCGGCCGGCCGCGGCTTACTCGCAACCCGATGGAAAAGATTCCCTTTCTCGGCCAGACTCTCACCCGCTGGCGCGTCGGCCAATCCACCTTCCTCGCGCTCCCCGAAAAGGGCGCGCGGCTCATGAACTGGAACCTCACGCTCGGGGACGGCTCCGTGCGCGACATCATTTACTGGCCGGAGAACGCCGATCTCGCCGACATCGCCAAGGTCCGCGGCGGCAACCCAGTTCTTTTCCCCTTCAACGGACGCTGCTTCGATCGTGGGGAGATTTTTTTCTGGCGCGCCGCTGACGGAGTGAAGCGCGCGATCCCGATCCACGGCATCGCGCGGCAGGGAGATTTCAAGGTCACGCGGCTCGACGACCGCGGCTTCGTCGCGCAGTTCCTGCCCGGCGATGCGGCGCGCGCCGCCTACCCGTTCGATTACGAGTTCTCCGTCACCTACCGCTTCGAACCCTTCGGTCTGTCCTGCGAATTCGCGCTCGCCAATCTCGGCCGCGAGCCGCTGCCGTGGAGCGCCGGCCACCATTTCTATTTCACCCTGCCGTGGAGCGAAGGCACGGTGCGCGGCGACTACACCATCCGCATCCCCGCGGCGAAACGCCTGCGGCAGGACCCCACCGGCGCGCTCGTGGCCGGCCCCATGCTGCAGCCCGAGGAGAGTCTCGCGAACCCGGCACTGGTCGACACCTATCACACCGCGTTGCGCAGCAACGAGGTCGTCTTCGGTGAGAAAGGCCGCCCCGGCGACGTCGTGGTGCGCCTCGGCCCGGAAAAAGTGCCGCCGCCCGAGGCGACCATCGTCACGTGGACGCTCGCCGACGACTCACCGTATTATTGCGTCGAGCCGTGGATGGGCCCGGCCAACGCCGCCGAGCACAAGGTCGGACTGCATTTCGTCGCGCCTGGTGAGACGCAAAAATTCACCGTCGGCGTCAAAGTAAAATGACGCCCCCGGCGCCGTCCGCGCCGCGCCGGATTCACCGTTACTTTTTTCCCCCACATGTGTCAGCCTGCTCTCATGGATTTTTTGTTTTTTACGCTGGCCTTCATCGAGGGTCTCGGCGGCTCGGAGATGTTGCTCATCATGGTCATTGTCCTCGTGCTGTTCGGCGGGGATAAACTGCCCGGCTTCGCGCGCGGGCTGGGTAAATCCATCCGCGAATTCAAGAAAGCCGCCTCGGGCGTGGAGGAAGAGTTCAAGCGCGCACTGGACGAGGATGAGCACAAAAATTCGTTGCCCCCTCCGCCCACCACCTTCCCCCCCTACCCACCGACCCCGGCCCTGACCGAGGCCCACGCCGAATCGTCCGACGCTCCGCCGGTCGAATCGACTGACGCGCACGCCATCGAACCGCCAGATCCCTACCACACCGCTTCGCCGGACGGGCCTCACGCCGAATCGCCTGACCCCGATCACGCCGCTTCGCCCGAAGTGCCTCCCGCCGAATTGCCGCCCGCGACTCCCGCCGTGCCGCCCGCAGCCGCCACTCCCGCGGTTGAGCCGCCACCGCGTGCGGCCGGCCACACGGATTACCTCCCGTAGGCTCCCATGGCACCCGACCACCCCGAGGCCGCGCCGGTGCCACTCCCGATCACCGGCGAACTCGACCTGCACACCTTTCGCCCCCAAGACCTCGGTGAACTGATTCCCGCCTACCTCGCGGAATGCGCGGCGCGTGGTCGTCGTGAAGTGCGCCTCGTTCACGGCAAGGGCACCGGCACCCTCCGCACCACCATTCAGGCGCTGCTGCGCCGGTCACCCCTCGTGCAATCCTTCCGGCCCGGCGACGAGCACTCCGGCTCCTGGGGCGCGACGCTGGTGACCCTGCGCCGATGAAAAAACTTTTTGCCCTCGGCGCGCTCGCCTGCGCCCCGCTCGCCGCGGGGGCGATTCCCCCGCTCATCCTCCTTTCGCTCGACGCGTTTCGTTGGGATTACAGCGCCCGCCACCCAGCGGAAACATCGCAACTCCGCCAGCTCGGGCGCGAGGGCGCCGTTACGCGCGCGCTCATCCCCGTTTTTCCCACCAATACATTTCCCAATCACTACTCGATCGTCACCGGCCTTTACCCCGCGCACCACGGCATTATTAACAATCACTTTTTTGATCCCGGGCGCGGGCGCTATTTTCACTACAACCAGCCCGACGCTTCGCACGACAGCCACTGGTGGGGTGGTGAACCGATTTGGGTCACCGCGCTGAAGCAGGGCGGACAGAGTGCCTGCTGGTTCTGGCCGGGCTCGGAGGCCGAAATTTCCGGCCGGCGCCCCACCCTCTGGCGCCCTTACGACCCGGCCATGCCGTTTGACCAGCGACTCGATGAATTGCTCGCCTGGCTCAGCCACCCGGCCGGCCCGGGCGCCATGGTCGCCACCTTTTATCTCGAGGAGACCAATTCCGTCGGTCACAAATTCGGGCCCGACTCCCCCGAGATTGCCACCGCGATCAAAGTCGCCGACGACCGCATCGGTCAGCTCACCACGCGCCTGCGCGCCGCCGGCGTCGAGGCCAATCTCGTCATCGTTTCCGACCACGGCATGACGCCGATCAGCGCCGAGCGCGTCTTGATTCTCGACCAATATCTCGATCTCGCGAACGTGCAGGTGGACTTCGACGGGCCGGTCGCCGGCCTGCGACCGCTCCGCGGCGACGCGTCCGCGATCGTCCGCGCGCTGGCCTCCCTGCCGCACGCCAAAGCCTATCTCACCGAGGATCTGCCCGCCCGGTTGCACCACGGCGCCCATGCCTGCAGCCCGCCGATCTGGATTGTGCCCGACGAAGGCTGGGAAATTTTTCCCCGCCGGGCGGGCAACCGGACGCCCCTCCATCTTAACCAGGCCGACCATGGCTACGACCCGGCGTTCGAGTCGATGCGCGGTATTTTCATCGCCCACGGCCCGTCGTTCAAATCCCGCGTGACCATCGAACCGGTGGAAAACATCCACATTTACAATCTGCTTTGCGCGGCCCTCGGCCTCACCCCCGCGCCGAACGACGGCGACGACCGGCTCGTGCGCGCGATGCTGCGCTGATGGTTCGGCCGCGCCGCGCCGTTTATCCGGCGGCCGGGCCGGCCAGCGCGAACCCGGGCGACGGGCTGTAACTTTTCCCGCGGTGGCGTGTTCTAGGCGCAACACAAAATCCATGAACACCGTTCCCGCCAGGAAACTCGTCTCCCTCCTCTCCCGGTTCGCCGCTCTCGGCCTCGCCGCTTTTGTTCTGGGCGTCACCTTCGACGCCCAGGCCCTCGCCCTCTTCGCGCTCGCCGCCGGCGCACTCGTGCTCCTGATCGCCGCCGGCGACTACGCGCCGCGCCCGCGCGCCTGGCAGCCACACCGGGCGTCCATCGTAAATTTCCCGCCCGCGGCCTTGCGCCCGGTGGCCACGGCTAAACTCGCCGCCTGATCGCGCCGTCGCTCCCCGGCACGGGGTGGAAACGTCGGACCGTTTTCGAACGCCCGGCGCATTGCCCCACGCCGCCCAACCCACCAATTTTCTCCGCCATGAACCTGAACTCCATGCACGTAATCGACTACAAAATCCACGGCGACGATATGCAGTTTGTCGAAATCGAACTCGATCCCGCCGAGGCCGTCGTCGCTGAATCGGGCGCGATGATGTTCATGGACGAGGGGATCGCGATGGAGGCGATCTTCGGTGACGGCTCGCAGCAAAACTCCGGCTTCATGGGCGCGCTGCTCGGCGCCGGCCGCCGGCTGCTCACCGGCGAATCGCTTTTCATGACGGTTTACCAGAACCAGGGCGCCGGCAAACGCCGCGTGGCATTCGGCGCGCCCTACCCGGGCCGGATTATTCCCATGCCGTTGAGCGAACTCGGCGGCGAGATCATCGCCCAGAAGGACGCGTTCCTCTGCGCCGCCAAAGGCGTCAGCATTGGCATCGCGTTTCAGAAAAAACTCGGCGCCGGCCTCTTCGGCGGCGAGGGCTTCATTCTCGAGCGCCTGACCGGTGACGGACTGGCCTTCGTCCACGCGGGCGGCGCGCTCTACGAGCGCACGCTCGCGCCCGGCGAGGTTCTGAAAATCGACACCGGCTGCATCACCGCGTTTCAATCGACGGTCGACTACGACATCCAGTATGTCGGGGGCATCAAGACGGCGCTCTTCGGCGGCGAGGGTTTGTTTTTTGCGACCCTGCGCGGACCGGGAAAGATCTGGCTGCAATCCCTGCCGTTCTCACGACTCGCCGGCCGCATCGTCGCCGCCGCGCCGCAGACCGGCCGCGGGGGACGTGAAGAAGGCTCGGTGCTCGGTGGCCTCGGCCGGTTGATGGACGGCGACAACCGCTGACGCCGCTCATCCCGCCCATTGGCCGGCGATCACGGCGGGGTTGTTTTCATTGGGCGGGCCGCCATGCTCTCACCCCGACATGAAAACTTACCTCACCTATGGCTTTTATATGGCGCTCGGCAGCGCGCTGCTCGTCCTGGCGGTGTTTTTCCTCGGACTGCATTCCGACCCGACGAAACTCAGCCTAGCACAATGGGTGCAGGGCTGCGGCGGACTCGGCATTGCGATCGCCTGCATTATCTTTGGCACGAAAGCCCGCCGCGCCGAAGTGCCCGTCACCGAGGAGTTCGCCTATGGATCAGCCCTCGGCTCCGGCGTGATGATCACGCTCTTCGCCGCGCTCTTTGGAATCGTAACCACCTATCTCTACACCGCGGTGATTAATCCGAATTTCACCGAGGTGACGATGCAAGCGCAGGCCGCGGCCTTTGAGGCCAAAGGGGTGCCCACCGACAAGATCGAACAGATTCAAAAGATAACGGCCGCGATGATGAAGCCGCCCATCCAAGCCGCCTTCGGCTTCGTCTTCGGCATGCTCTTCGGCACAATCATCTCTCTGATCACCGCCGCATTCCTCAAACGGGCGGCGAGCGACGAGCCGCCGGCGATGGCCTGAGCAGCTTTCGCCCAGACTTCGCCGTCAGCCCGCTGCGCGAGGCACCATCACCGTCCACCGCTCAAAAAAACAGCGGTGACGGGCGCGGGAGGTCGGCCGGCTGCGGTGGCACCGCGATGCCCGTGCCGCGCGGGCGCATGACTTTCGATTCAGACTTGAAGTCGCCATCCGGCTTGAAACTGAACTGGCTCGAGTCCTCCAGCTTTTCGAGCCGGCCGCGCACCTCAGGCGGAAGGGCCTTGCGCTCTTCCGGCGTGTTGATCGGGCCGGCGAAGATCTGCTCGCCCTGCTGATTCTTCGCCACGAGTTCCTTCCGGCCCTCCTTCATCGTGAGTTCGAGCGAGCCCTTGTCGTCGTCGAGCACGATATGGCGGTTGGCGGTGTTGACCGTGACGCTGACGCTCCGATCACCGGGGCCGGCCGGCCGCAGGATATTCAGCCGGCGGATGCCGGGCGCACTGTTGTGATCATTGAGCATCGGGAGCATGCGCTCGATTGCCTCGCGATGCTGCGGGTTGTCGGGACCGCCGGAAAAAACTTCGAAGTTGCCACCTCCACCCGGGCCAAAGCCGCCACCAAATCCATTGAATCCGGCGCCCGGCTGGCCGGGCGGCATCATCGCCATTTTCGGCACTTCATGTTTGGCGAGTTTCACCTTGGCCGTGGTCTGCTTGCCGCCGCGCACCACCGTGAGCGTGACTTCGTCGCCCTCCTGATGGTTGCGCACGAGCACGGCGAGTTGGTGCTGGTCGACGAGCAATTGGTCGTCGAGTTTCAGCAGGATGTCATGCTCTTTCAAGGCACTCGCCGCGGGACTTCCGGGTGCGACGCGCCCAACGACGAGCCCGGCATGCGCCGGCAGCCCGAGTTGGGCCGTGAGCGCCGGCGAGACGGGGGCGGTCTCGACGCCGAGATAGGTCACGATCTCCTTTTCACCGCTGGCGCCGAGATGATTGATGATGACACCTTTGGCTCGGGAGCGGCCGGAGCCGGCACCGTCGTCACCGACGATGACGCGCACTTCCTTTTTTTCCTGCTTCGGCGCCGGGTGGTCGGCGGCGGCGAGACGCGCCACGGGCCATGCCACGGTGAGGCCGAAAATCGGCGCGAGATAACGAATGATGTTTTTCATGGACGGATTTTTTCTGCGGGGGATTTCGAGACGGGATTTGGATTACTGGAAACTTACGGGCACGACGCGCACTTCTTCCCGCGGCACACTCCAGCGCACGGAGGCGTTGGTGCGGGGATTTTTCCACGTGATGGTGTCGACGTAACTCAACCGCTCGCGGCGGGCGGACGTGCCATCCGCGAGCGTGACCGGGCCATCGTCTTGCGCTGCATAGAGAACATTTTCGGCGGCGACCGGCTGGAACACGGCGGGCGGCATCGCCGCGACCCGCGGTGGCGGCGGCACCGCGGGCTCGCGGCGCGCGGCCAGGGTAAAAGCCACCGCGATGGCCGCGGCGATCGGCAAGGCGCCGGCCCAGAGCCACCACCGTGGGGCCGGACTCCGCGCCGCGGGCGCGAGATCGCGACCGAGGCGGGCCAGCAGATCACGCGACGGCCCCGCGGGGCGCAGGCGTTTCAATTCGGCTTCGAGTGATTGAATTTCGTCATCCATGGCAGTCAGCGGCGGTCAATTCACCGCGGAGCGCGGCGAGCGCGTAGCGGTAGCGCGACGCCACCGTGTTGGGTGAGAGCTCGAGTTGCGTGGCAATTTGCTCGAAGGTGAGCTCACCCCAGATCTTGAGCACCAGCACTTCGCGCTGTTCATCCGGCAGGCGACGCAGGGCGGCTTCAATCGCTTCGCGGCGCTCGTCGCCATCCAGCGGGGTTTCAAATACCGGTCCCGCCCGCTCGAGCCCGCCCTCCGCGAATTCTTCGCGGGCCGATCGGCGCGAATCGCGGCGGGCGCGATCAATCGCTGCCCGCCGGACGGATGTGACGAGCAGCGCCATGGGCTCGCCGGGCAGCTGGCGTTGGTGCCGCCAGAATCGCACGAACGCATCCTGCACCACATCCTCGGCATCAGCGAGTGAACGGGTCCACTGCCGCGCGCAGAGCAGGAGTTTCGGGCCGTAAAGCTGAAACCATTTTTGCCAGGATTCATGTTGGTGGGCATCCTCCATTGATTCGGAGTTTGTCGGTGTTTGCTTGAAGAGCGTCATGACCCGCGAAATTTGTCTAATGTCGCGCGAGTTAGTTTCGTCCCGACACCAGGTCCTGTCACGCGGACAAATAAAAAGGGCCCGGATTGCTCCGGGCCCCTTGTTGCAAGGTTTCTACTTCTACCGCCTTCGTTTAAGGCTTAGCGGCCGAAGAGCCATTTCCAGCTGATGCGGTATTCCAATGAGAGGACGGCGAGCAGCGTAAGCACGCTGACGTAGCCAATTAAGGAATCTGCACCGAGCCGGAAACGAACAGAAAGCAGGAGCGCGGTCGCGGCGACGATGCCGAGGGTGACCACTAATACGATTTGGTTGTTCTTCATGATGTTACTTTGGTTGTGCCGCCACCGTGAGGTGATCGACTGGTCCCTACTATACGGCATGCTATTCAATAGTTGAAATAGTGATTACCTATTGTTCTCATCGTCGCAGCCTATGGAACTGAGCCAACTTCGCTACTCTGTCGCTGTCGCCGACACGGGGAATTTTACCCGTGCAGCCGAGCGTAGCCATGTTAGTCAACCATCTTTAAGTCAGCAGATTATAAATCTAGAACGCGAAGTCGGACACAAGCTTTTCCACCGTCTCGGACGCCGTGCGGTGCTAACCGAGGCAGGCACCGTATTTCTCGAGCGAGCTCGCCGCATCCTCTTTGAGGTCGAGAACGCCTCCAAGGAGCTCAGCGATCACCCCGCGCTCGACCGGCGGATCACGATCGGCGCGATTCCCACGGTTGCACCCTACCTGTTGCCACCGCTGATCGCGCGTTGCCGGGAACTCCATCCCAACCTCGAAATTGACGTGCGCGAGGATTTCCGCACCCATCTCGTCCACTCGGTCGTCGAGGGCGAACTCGACCTCGCCATCACGGCCCTCCCGGTAAAAAAGGACCTGCGCCTCTCGATCGAACCGCTCCTCACCGAGTCGCTGCGACTGGTGGTGGGCACGCAACACGCTTTCGCCTCTCGTCCGCAAGTCACCTCCAAGGATCTCGCCGGCGAGACCTTCGTCTTGCTGGGCACGTCGAGTTCACTGGCCGCGCAAATCCAAAGTTTCTGCGGCGACCACCACGTTGAGCCGCGGATCGGGGCGCGCTGCGCGCAAGTCACGACCGTCAAGGCTCTCGTCGCCATCGGCGTC
Source organism: Opitutus sp. (assembly GCA_009695305.1). Classification (GTDB taxonomy): domain Bacteria; phylum Verrucomicrobiota; class Verrucomicrobiia; order Opitutales; family Opitutaceae; genus SIBG01. The sequence goes on from SIBG01000026.1 coordinate 29,171, forward strand.
GGCATCTCCATTTTGCCGCTCGGCGCGCGCACGGAGGCCGACGCCACTTCCCTCGTCTATCTCTCGCTCGCGGACGGCGACCCCACGCGGGAACTCGGCGTCATTCGCCACCAACAGCGCTATCAAAGCCGCGGCGCAGAACAATTTCTCAGCCTGCTGCGCGAGACGGTTGCGCCGCCGGCCGCGACCTGAATATTGCGCTTTCCCGCAATTTACCAACGCTCTCCCGCTCATGTCCGCCACCGACCCGCACCACGCCCTGTCCAAGGGCCGCGAGACCGCCACGCTGCTGGCGCTCGGGGCGGTGCAATTCACGCACGTGCTCGATTTCATGATCATGATGCCACTCGGCGCGCAACTCATGCGCGTGTTTGAGATCACGCCGGCGCAGTTCACCCATCTCGTCGCCACCTACGGCCTCGCCGCGGCGGTCAGCGGGTTCGCGGGTGGCTTCGTGCTCGATCGTTACGACCGCAAACGCTCGCTGCTGCTGCTCTACGCCGGATTCGCCCTCGCCACTCTCGCCTGTGGGTTGGCCCCGACGCACCACTGGCTGCTCGCCGCCCGAATTGCCGCCGGCGCTTTCGGCGGACTCGCCGGCTCGATGGTCAACGCGATGGTCGCCGACGTGATTCCGCCCGAGCGCCGCGGACGGGCGATGAGCTTCGTGATGGCGTCATTCCCCGTCGCCTCTGTGCTCGGCGTGCCAGTCGGCCTCGTGCTCGCCGGCAAATTCGGCTGGCATGCGCCGTTCTTCCTGCTCGCCAGCTGCGGCGCGGTGGTTCTCGTCATCGCTTCGTTCGCGCTGCCACCCATTCGCACTGCCATCCGCGATACGCACCCCGTGCGCCAGATGAGGGAGATCGTCACTCACGCCATCCACCTGCGGGCTTTCGCGCTCGGGGCCGTGCTCGTCGTGGCCGGCGGCTGCCTCATTCCCTTTGTCGCGCCGTCGATGGTGGCGAACCTCGGCCTCACCGAGAGTCAGCTCCCCTGGGCCTATGTGGTCGGCGGCGGCGCCTCGATGATTTCCATGCCGCTCGTCGGGCGGCTGAGCGACCACGTCGATCGCTTCCAACTGCTAGCGTGGCTCTCCCTCGCGTGCGTGATCGTCGTGCTCGTGTTCACCAACCTCGGGCGCTCCTCCCTGGCGACCGCATACCTGATGATGGCGCTCTTCATGGTCACGATGTCCGGCCGCTTTGTGCCCGCGATGACCATGGTCACCAACGCCGTCGCCGCTCGCTACCGCGGCGGCTTCATGAGTGTGAACGCCTCGCTGCAACAAGGGGCCAGTGCCCTCGGCAACGTGCTCGCGGGCTTTTTCGTCACGCGCACCACGGAGGGACGGCTGCTCGGCTATCCTCTGCTGGGCGTCGTGTCGGTCGGGTTTTTTGCCCTCACCGTGCTGCTCGCCGCGCGCCTGCGCTCGGCCGCACCCCACGTCGCCCACCACCGGCCGGTCGAGCCGGCCGCGTCGATCCCAGCTGAAGCCGCGGTCTAGCCCGTTTGCCCCGCCATGTCCTCGCCCACCGCCACCGCCTCCGCGGCGATTCCACCGCAGACTCTGCGCCGGCCCGAACTGCTCGCGCCGGCCGGTGACTGGGAGTGCGCCCGCGCGGCGATCGAAAACGGCGCCGATGCGATTTATTTCGGCCTCGAACGGTTCAACGCCCGGATGCGCGCGAAAAATTTCACGCAGGCCGACCTGCCCGCGCTCCTGGAGTTCCTCCACCGCCGCGGCGCGAAAGGCTACGTGACGTTTAACACCCTCATCTTTGCCAACGAGCTCGCCGACGCCGAGGACTATCTCCGCACCATTCTCGCCGCCGGCGTCGATGCCGCGATCGTGCAGGACATCGGCATCTGCCGGATGATTCGCGCCCTCTCGCCGGATTTTCCCATTCACTGCTCGACGCAAATGACGATCACCAGCGCCGCCGGCGTGGAATTCGCCCGCGAACTCGGCGCGCAACTCGTCGTGCTCGCCCGTGAAAACTCGCTCGCGGACCTGGCGAAGATCAACGCCGCCCAAGCCGCGGCCGAAGTGCCACTGCCGCTCGAAGTCTTCGTCCACGGCGCGCTCTGCGTCGCCTACTCGGGTCAGTGTCTCACGAGCGAAGCGCTCGGCGGCCGCTCCGCCAACCGCGGCGAGTGCGCGCAAGCCTGCCGCCTGCCCTACGATCTCATCTCCGACGGCGTGCAAGTTCCCCTCGGCGACAAACGCTACCTGCTCAGCCCCCAGGATCTCTCCGGTCTCGAAGTTCTCCCTGACCTCGTCCGCGCCGGCGTCTCGTCGCTAAAAATCGAAGGCCGGCTCAAGTCGCCCGAATACGTCGCGAGCATCACGCGGGTCTACCGGCAGGCGCTCGATCAGGTGATGGCTGAACTGGGCGGCGCCGCGGCCCCGACAAAATTTGAGCCGCAGGCGGCGCGCTATGAACTTGAGATGAGTTTCTCCCGCGGCCTTTACACCGGCTGGTTTCGCGGCAACGACCACCAGAAGCTCGCCCACGCGCGGTTCGGCACCAAGCGCGGCGTGTTCCTCGGGGAAGTCGCGCGCGTGCAAAACGAGTCGGTCTCGCTGCAACTCCTCGCGCCCGTCAAGCCCGGCGACGGCCTGGTCTTCGACGCCGGCAAACCCGCCGAGCGCGAGCAGGGCGGCCGCGTTTACCAAGTCGAGCCGCACGGCGCCGCGACCACGCTACGCTTCGGCGCCGGCGACATCGACTGGCGGCGCGTGCACGCCGGCCAGCTCGTCTGGAAAACCAACGATCCCGCCCTCGACCGCGCCGTGCGCACGACCTTCGCGGGCGAGCAGATTCGTTTTCAACGGCCCATCACCCTCGAGGTCCACGGCCGCGCCGGCACCACCCTCACGCTCATCGCGAACGACGGCCTCGGCCACGTCGTAAAAATTGCGTCGTCGCTCCCGCTCGCGCCGGCCCAGCGCCAACCGCTCACCGCCGAACGCCTCCGCGAACAACTCGGCCGGCTCGGCGGCACGCCCTTCAAGCTCGGCGAACTAAAATCATTTCTCGAGGGCGACGTGATCATGCCGGTGAGCGAACTCAACCGCCTCCGCCGCGAGGTCGCCACGGAACTCGATCGCCTCCGCGCCACACCCGAACGCTGGACAATCCAAGAATACCAGAAACCGGATTTCACCCGCCCCTCGACTTCGCCCGCCGCCCCCGAACTCATCGCCGTCATTCGCCTGCTCGCACAGCTCGAAGCCGCCTGGCACGCCGGCGCCCGCACGATTTACTGCGAATTCGAAAACCCCAAGCACTACCGCGACGCCGTCACCCGCTTCCGCGAACTGCAAGCCTCCGATCCGAACTCCCAACTCCCCTCGCCCATCGCCGCGCGCATCGCGTCGATCTGGGTCGCTCCGCCGCGCGTTTTCAAACCCGGCGAAGAGTGGATTCTCCAGCAGGTGCGCTCCTGCGATGCCGACGGCTACCTCGTGCGTAATTACGATCACCTCGCGTTTTTTGCCGGCGACCGGAAGCGCGGCGACTTCTCGCTCAATGTCGCCAACCCCTGGACGGCTGATTATTTTCTCCAGCACCACGGCCTTGAGCGCGTGACCGCGAGCTACGATCTCAACATCACGCAGCTGGAAGCCCTGCTCACCACCGCTCCCGGCGCCTGGTTTGATCTCACCGTGCACCAACACATGCCGATGTTTCACATGGAGCACTGCGTGTTTTGCGCGTTCCTCTCGACCGGGAAGGACTACCGTGACTGCGGCCGACCGTGCGACACTCACCGCGTCGCGCTGCGTGACCGCGTCGGCGCCGAGCTGCCGCTCAGGGCCGACGCCGGCTGCCGCAACACGGTCTTCAACAACCGCGCCCAGACCGGCGCCGAATACGTCGCGCGCCTGATCGAGCTGGGCGCGCGCAGCTTTCGCGTCGAGTTCGTCAACGAAAGCGCCGAGGAAGTCACTCGCACGCTCACGCGTTACGCCCAGCTCATCCGCGGCGAAATCACCGGGGCGGAACTATGGCGCGAACTGAAACTCATCAATCAGCTCGGCGTCACCCGCGGCCAGATGGAGGCCGCACCGCCGGTGCTCGCAAAGAAGACGTGACCTTGACCCCTCACGGCGATCCACAACGTGCCTCCCATGAAATACCGCGTGACACTCGTTGAATCCGAGGATGGCTGGGCGGTGTGGTGCGATGACATGCCCGGCTGTTGCTCGCAAGGTGCGACGCGCGAGGAGGCGATTGCCAATATCCGCGAATAGAGTCCCGAGTATCTGGCCGTGCAATCCGAGCAGCTCAGCAACGATCCGGGCGTGCGTTCCGTGCTCCACGAGGAAGTGCTCGTATAAGACGATGCCTCGGCTGCCCGGCATCGGCCAACGTAACGCGGTGCGCGTGCCCGAAAAGCGCGGCTTCCGCGCCCTGCGTCAGGGCAAGCATCTCATCATGGGCCACGGATTGGTTAGGATCGCCGGGCGGCGACCCACCACGATCAACGCCTACCCGATGGGCCCTATCGCCAAAGTTGCCGGGCTCACGCCGGGCCAGTTTCGCGAGCTGCTTTGAACTTCCAATTCTGTGATCCCAGAGAAACCTGCCGCCCCTTCGCTGTTTGCCCGATTGACCCGGCCCGCGTTCGCGCCCGTGGCGATCGCACCGCTGGTGTGGTTCCGCGTGGCGTTTGGGGCGATCATGCTGGTGGAGGTCGGCCGCTACTTCGCGCACGACTGGATCGGGCGATACTTTATCGAACCGGATTTCATGTTCAAATACTTCGGCTTCGGCTGGGTGCGGCCCTGGCCGGGCGAAGGCATGAAGCTGCACTTTTTCGCGCTCGGCGTGCTGGCCATGGGCGTGATGCTGGGGATCCGCTATCGCCTCGCGGCCGCGTTGCTCTTCCTCGGATTCACCTACGTTTTCTTTTTGGATCAAGCGAGGTATCTCAACCATTTCTACCTCGTCTGTCTCTACAGTTTCCTGCTCGCGGTCGTGCCCGCGCACCGGGCGTTTTCGTGGGACGCCTGGCGGCAGCCGGCGCAACGCGGCGGCACCGCCCCGGCGTGGTCGCTCTGGCTGCTGCGGGCGCAGATTTGCGCCGTCTATTTTTTCGGCGGCATCGCCAAACTCAACCGTGACTGGCTGCAGGGCGAACCCATGCACCTGTGGCTGGCCCGCCGGGCCAACTACCCCGTGCTCGGGACGTGGTTCACGCATGACTCGGCGGCCTATTTTTTCAGCTACGCGGGCGTGCTGTTCGACCTCGGCATCGTGCCCCTCCTGCTCTGGCGGCGCACGCGGTGGTGGGCGTTTGGCGCGGCGGCGCTCTTCAACCTCACCAACGGGTGGATCTTTCAAATCGGAATTTTCCCGTGGCTCGTCCTCGGCGCCACCGTGCTGCTCTTCGCCCCACGTCTGCCGCAACCGCTGGCGTCGCTGTGGCAGGCGCCCGCGCCCGTCGCCGCGGTGCGGTCAACGCGCCACGGCCTCACCATCGCGCTCGTGGCGGCTTACCTCGCCGGGCAATTTCTTTTTCCCCTGCGCCACTGGCTCTACGCCGGCGACGTGCTCTGGACGGAGGAAGGCCACCGGTTTTCATGGCACATGAAGCTCCGGTCGAAAAGCGCGAGCCTCACGCTCTACGCGCACGATCCCGACACCAACCGAACGTGGAAAACCCACCTGCCAAATTACATCAATCGGGCCCAGCTCGATGAGGCGGCGGGTCGCCCGGACATGATTTTGCAGCTGGCCCATCGGGTCGCGGAGGATTTTCGCCGCCAAGGACACCCGCACATCCAAGTGCGCGCCCGGGCGCTCGTGTCGCTCAACGGTCGGGTCGACCAACTGCTCGTTGACCCCGACGTCGATCTCGCCGCCCAACCGCGCACCCTCGGATCCGCGACTTGGATCACCCCGCTGACCACGCCGCTAAGCGCGCGCCAGCCTCCGCGCTCGCCCTCGACCCCCTCCCCCGCCAGCAGCGACGGGTAACGCCCGCTCACGCGCTGGACGGCAGCAAAAAATAAAACTCCGCGCCACGCCCCGGCTCGCTCGCGCACGCGATGCTGCCACCGTGGGCGACGACGATTTCGCGGGCGATCGCCAGGCCGAGACCGGCCCCGGATTTTTCCTGACCGGGCGCGCGGTAAAAACGCTCAAAGACGTGCGAGAGACTTTCCGTCGGCACGCCGGGGCCTTGATCGGTCACGGCGAAACGCACGGTGGCACCCGGACCCGCAGAAGCGCTCAACAAAATCACTCCGCCCGCCGGAGAATATTTCGACGCGTTGGTCAGCAAGTTCGTGAAGACGTGGCGCAGGCGCACCACCTCGACCGCCAGCGTCACCCCGCCGATGGCCGGCGCCACTTTCACGACCAGCGTTTGGCCGGCCGCCTCGATCACCCCGCGAGATTCGCGGGCAATCTCGTCCACGAGCACTTCGACGCGCACCTCACAGCGGTCCAGCGCGGACGCACCGGACTCGAGGCGCGTGAGGTCGAGCAGGTTGTCGAGGATGCGCAGCAGTCGGTCGGAATCGTCCCGCGCAGTCTCAAGCAGATCTCTTTGCTGGGCCGAGAGCCCCTCGAGTTTTTGCTCGAGCAAAAGGTAAACCGCCATGCGCAGGCTCGTCAGCGGGGTTTTCAACTCGTGACTCACGGTGCCGACCAGGTTGGTCTTCGCATCGTCGAGCAGGCGGAATTTTGTCACATCCTGCAAGATGACCGCGGCCCCCTTGAACTCGGTGAGCTTGTCGCCGATCGCCAGGATGCGCGGGAGGTAGTGGCGGTCTTCGCGCGCGACGCGCAACGTGACGGCGCGGCTGTAGTCGGTCGGCAGGTAGTGCTCGCCGCTCGCGAGCACGCGCGCGAGCGGCTCGGCGAGCGCCGGTGGAAACGCCGTGAGCTGCAACTGCTCGGCCGCGGGATTGCGGATTTCGGACGAGCCGTCGCGCGCGACGACGAAGACCGGGTCCGGCGCAGAGGTGAGCGTGGCCTCCATCGTGCGCTGCGTGCGAAGGACTTTCGCCCGCGTGGCCTCGCGGTAGGCGCGAAGTTTTGCGGCCATCGTGTTGAACGCCCGGGCGAGTTGGCCGAGTTCGTCCCGGGAAAACTCGGGCACTTCGCGGTCGAGTTCGCCGTCACCGACCGCCACCGCGGATGCCGTCAGCGCCTTGATCGGACGCAGCAGCGAACCGGCCAGCCACCACGCCACCAAGAGCGAGAGCACCACGGCAACGCCCATGGCGGACAGCAGCACCTGCTGCGTCGTCGCCGCCAGTTGCCCGGCGCGCACCGCGGTTTGCTGCGCCGCGGCACTGTCCCACAGTGTGAGCGCCTCCAGCGCATCCCACACCCCTTTCTGCGCCGCGCCGCGGACGATCGCGTTGGCGCGCGGCTCCGGCGCGGTGAACGCCTGCTCCCCGAGCGCGGAATAGCGCTGAAATTTTTCATCCACCGTCGCGACGAGCGACGCGCGCGGCGAACCCGTGGAACTGATCGTCTGCGTCATGAGCTCCCGCTTAAAGGTGGAGCGGCTGGCCTCGAAGTCGGCCCGGCTGCTGTCGCGGGGTTCGCGCCCCATCTCCGCCGCGGCAAGGCGCATCTGTTGGCCGGCGATGACCGCGCGATAATTGCCGACGACATCGCGCGAGAAGGCACCGGCGAATTCGCGACTGACGCGGATCGCGTAGGTGCCGGTGCCGACGAGAATCAGCAGGAGCGGCAACAGGCCGAGGAAGAGGCGCGTGCGCAGCATTTTATTTGGTCGCGGAACGGCGTGAGCGTTTCGAGATCTCCTTCCCGCCTCCGCTAGAGCAGTCCCAATTTCTGGCGTTTGCGGTAAAGCGTGGCGGGGTCAATGCCGAGCGTCCGCGCCGCCTCGTCGAGGTTGTGCGCGACCGCGAGAATCCGCCGGATGTGTTCGGTTTCGAGGGCCTCGATGGTGACCGGCGCCCCGACCGCGATCGCGGGGTCAGGTTTCCCGCCGAATTCCTCGGGCAGATCGCACAGCTCGATCGTTTCGGTGCCGGCGAGAATCGCGGCCCGCTCCACGACGTTGCGCAACTCGCGAAGGTTGCCGGGCCACTTGTAGCCAGCGAACGCCATCGTCACCGCCGGGGCGAACCCGGTGATTTTTTTCGCGAACCGCGCGGCAAAAAATTTCCGGTAGCTATCGGCAAAGCGCCCAAGGTCCGCGGGGCGCTCCCGCAGGCCCGGCAGGGCGACGGTGATGACGTTGAGCCGGTAAAACAAATCCTCGCGGAAGCGGCCCGCCTTCACTTCCTCGGCGAGCGGGCGGTTGGTGGCGGCGATGACGCGGACATTCGCCCGGCGCGGTCGGGACTCGCCGACCCGCTCATACTCGCGCTCCTGCAGGAGCCGGAGCAGCTTGGGCTGAATCTCCAGCGGGATCTCGCCGACTTCGTCGAGAAACAGCGTGCCGCCATCGGCGGCGGCGACCTTGCCGAGCGTGTCGGCGACCGCGCCGGTGAAGGAGCCGCGGACGTGACCGAACAGTTCGCTCTCCAGCAACTCGCGCGAGAGCGACGGGCAGCTCACGGTGACAAACGCGGCGTCACGCTGCGCACTGCGCTGGTGGATTTCGCGGGCGAGGACACTCTTGCCCGTGCCGCTCGGGCCGAGGAGGAGAATGCTGGCGGAGGTTTCAGCGGCCTTGAACGCGATCTCAATCGCGCGCTGCGTGGTGGGTTCCGCCGAGGCGAGGTCAGCGGGGGGCGACTCGCGGGCGAGCGCGCCCTCGAGGGTGCGCACCCGCGTCTCGAGCGCCCGGGTCTTTTCGATCTTGGCGAGCACACCACGAATTTGATCCGGCGTGAACGGCTTCGGTAGAAAATCAAACGCGCCGCGTCGCATCGCCTCGACGGCCGTGGCGATGTTGGCGTAGGCCGTGAACATCACGACGGCGAGCGCGGGCTGGGCCGAGAGGAGCTTCGCGAGGACCTCGAGGCCGTCATCCGTGCCGAGTTTCAAATCGAGGAAGCACGCGTCGAAGACGTCGTCGTCGAGCGCCTTGAGCGCCCGCAGCCCATTCGGGGCCTCGGCGGCGGTGTGGCCGGCGGTTTCGACGGCGAGGCGCGTGGTTTTGCGGATGCCGGGTTCGTCGTCGACAATGAGAATGCGCATGGCGATGAGGGGAGTGTGAGGAAACGGCGGACAAGCGAAATGCCAAAAACAAGGCGGGGTCGCTTGCGCGACCCCGCCAGGTCCAGCTTCAACTTAACATCTCCGCAGGCTAGGCCCACAGGGAATGTTGAAATAATTTGACCAGCCCGGCCGGCACGGGTTCCCCGCCGCCTGCGGGAAAATCAGTCGAGCTCATCGGGCTCCGGGCCACGCACAGACTCGACGGCTGCGTCGGCCTGGTGATCCGCCCAGACGAGCGCGCAAAGCAAACCACCGAGGACGAGGAAGGAAATGAGGAGCAGAGTCATGCCAGCCGGATCGCGAGAATCGTGCCAGCGATCGCCGCGATCCGGGAAGCCGCTGACGGCGAGCGCTTTGATTTTCTTCCGGCCGGGACGACCGCGGCACGTGACACGCCCCGGCTGGCAAATTGCCCGATCCCGGGGAAACCAGGCGGCGATTTGCACGAATCACGCCCCCCCGCGCTGGCGGATTTTTCTTGTGTCGGGCGCACCGGCAAAACCCTCTAGGCAACCGCGCCGCCACCCCCATGCCATCGCCCGCCGCCCCTCCCTCCCCTCCGACCGTCTCCCCGGCCGCCGGCAAGCTCAGCGATCTGGAGATCAAGGACGCCCAGCTGATTTTTGAATCGGTGTGGCTGAGCCTCGAGGCCGATTTCGGCCGCAAAAATCTGCGTTTCCCCAAGGAAATCATCCTCCTGGGGGGCGCCCCCGGCGCGGGCAAGGGCACCAACACCGCGTTCATGACCAACACGCGAGGCCTCACCTGTTCGCCGATCGTCATTAGCGCCCTGCTCGATTCGCCGGAGGCCCGGACGCTCAAGAATTCGGGCAACATGGTCGGCGACCGCGAAGTCGTGGGCCTGCTGCTGCGCCAGCTGCTGCGCAAGGAATATCAGGACGGCGTCGTGCTCGACGGTTTCCCCCGCACGAATGTGCAGGTCGAGTGCCTGAAGTTACTCGTGGAAAAAATGCACGCGCTGCGGCGCGAGTTTTACACCACGCCGCTCAGCATTCATTTTCGCCAGCCGACGATTCATATCATGGTGCTGTTCGTGGATGAAAAGGAGTCGATCGCCCGCCAGCTCAAGCGCGGTCGCGAGACGCGCGCCCACAACGACGAAGTGCGGCGCTCGGGCATCGGCCATCTGCACGAGGATCGCCCTACCGATCACGATCGCACGCTCGCGCAACGGCGCTACCAGGTGTTCAAGGAGCAGACGTGGGACGCGCTCCAGTCGCTAAAGGAAATTTTCCACTATCATTTCATCAACGCCGAGGGCCCGATCGAGGAGGTCGAGCAAAACATCCTGCGCGAGCTCGACTACCAGAGCACCCTCGAACTGGACCCGCGCACCGTGGACCGGTTGCGCGGCGTGCCGGTGGCGAGCATGATCATCGTCCACGCGCGCCAGGAAATGGTGAAGCGCCTCGACAGCTACGAACTGGAGCACGGCAAGCTCTTCGCGCAGATCGTAAATTTCATCGAGCGAAAGATGATTCCTATCGTGCTCCGCCACGCGATCTCGGGCGTCGCCCACATCAACACCGAAGATCCCGTGCTCGACGAGCCGCTGGCGCTGGCGATGCTGATCGACGTATTTTCCGAGCGCGGCTACCACGCCGACGTGGATATCCATCGGATCGAGGTGCCGGAGAAATTCGACCTCACCACCGGCCTCATCGGCTGCCGGACAAAAAAAGTTTTCCGGATCCAGATCCGGTTCCAGGGTTCGGAAATTCGGCGCGGGTGACGGCCCGCGCTCACTCGTAGCGCAGCGCCTCGATTGGGTCGAGCGAGGCGGCTTTCCACGCCGGATAGAGGCCGAAGATGACGCCGATGCCGCCGCAGACCGCCAGCCCGATGCCGGCCCAGAGCCACGGAAACGTAATCGCGGTGTTCATGAGCATCGCCACGGCGTTGCCACCGCCCACGCCGATCGCCACACCCGCGACGCCCCCGATCAGCGAAAGCGCGACGGCCTCGGCGAGAAATTGCAGCATGATGCTGCGCTTTTTCGCCCCGATACTCTTGCGAATGCCAATCTCCTTCGTGCGCTCCGTCACGCTGACGAGCATGATGTTCATCACGCCCACCCCGGACGCCAGCAGCGCGATCGCGCTGATGATCAGCGCCCCGGCCGCGACGACGTCAGCGATCTTGTTAAACGCCTCGATGAGCGACTCGTTGGAGAACACCTCGAAATCATTGATGTCTTCCGGATGCAGCCCGCGGACGGGCCGCATCACGCCCGTCGCCTTCTCCTGGGTCGCGGCCAACTCGGCCTGGCTCGGTGCCTGGACGTTCATGCTGATGGAACGATACGCCCGGCCATAGATCGTCAGAAAGCGCGTGATCGGCGTCATCACGACGTTGTCCGTGCTGCCGCCAAATGCGGAGCCCTTCACCGCGAGCAATCCCACGACGGTGTAGTTCTGACCGCTGATGCGGACGAGCCGGCCCAGCGCCTCCTCGTTGGGGAAGAGTTTTTCCACCACGTCGGCGCCCATGAGGCAAACCGGGCGGCCGTATTCGACATCGTCGGGACCCAGGTTGCGACCGGAGGCGACGTCGTAATTAAATGCCGTGATATAGTTCTCGTCCGTGCCCATCAGCCGGACGCTGGGATTGGTGCGGCGATCCCGGAAAATGACCGTTTGGCCGCTCCGCCCGATCGTGAGATTCACCCGGGCAGCGTCGCCCATCATTTCTTTAAAGCGGCTCGCCAGCGCGAAAGTGACGTCCCGGCGGCTCCGAAAACGCTCGCGCGGATCGGAAAAATTAATCGGCGGATATTTGCTGATCTGAAAGCTATTCGCACCGAGCACGTTCAGACCGCTCTCGATCGAGCCGCGCATGCCGTTGATCAGCGTCATCACGCCGATGACGGAGAATACGCCGACGGAGATGCCGAGAATCGTCAGGCTCGAGCGGAGCTTGTTCGCCAGCAGCGACGAAAACGCGAGGCGAAGAATTTCGGCGAAGAGCATGAGCGTGGGCCGGGCGCGGGATTACTCGTAGCGCAAGGCGACGACGGGATCCAATTTGCTGGCCTGCCACGCGGGCGCGAACCCGCTGAACACACCGGTAAGAACCGAAACGCCCAGGCCGATGAGGACCAAGCCCAGCGAGAAAACCAGGGGGAACGAGGGCAGCAGCGCGCCGACGATCGCCGACATACCCCAGGCCGTGGCCAGCCCGCCCACGCCACCGAGCACGCAGATGCTCACAGCCTCGATGAGAAACTGGAGCAAAATCGTGCGGCGCCGTGCGCCCAGGGCCTTGCGCGTGCCGATCTCCTTCGTGCGCTCCTTCACGCTCACGTAGGTGATGTTCATGATGCCAATGGCGCCGACAAACAGCGCGAGGCCGGTGATAAACAGGCCGGCCATCGCGATCTTGCCCTTGATGGGGTCGATCTGCTCGCGGATGACCTGCTGGCTGTTGAGTTCGAAATCGTCCTTCATTTCCGGGCCCAGTTTGCGCAGTCGGCGCATGATGCCCCGCAGTTCGTCTTTCGCCTCGTCCATCCGCAGGAGGTCGAACTGCACCCGCACGTCCGGGTCGGACCAACGGATCGAAAACGACCGGGCAAAGGCATCGAGCGGTAAAATAACCATCGAATCCCAGCTGAAGAGGCCGAGAAAACTCCCCTGCCGCGCGGCCACGCCCACGACCGAATACCGCTGGTTGCGAATCCGGATCATCTTGCCCAGGGGCGACTCGTTGGGAAAGAGCGCATCCGCCACATCGAACCCAATCACCGCCACGTTGCGCGCGCTGTGCCCCTCGAGCTCGGTGAAGAAGCGCCCCTCCTTCATGTCGGACCGCACCAGGCGCGCGAGGTCGGCGCTCGTGCCGAGGAGGAAAATATTGCTCACCTTGTATTCGCCGCGAATCACGGTCGCGCCCTCCGAAGCCGTCGGCACCGCCAGCTTGAGCGGGCCGTCCGGGTGCTCGGCGATCCAATCATTGATCGGCCCGGCAAATCCGACATCGATATCGCGTCGGTTGAAATAGTTCCACCAATCTCTCGTGTCCTTCCACGGCCACTTGTTCACGTAGAGCACGTCGTCCCCAAAGCCCGCCAGACTCCGCTCGACCCCGGCATCGATACCCAAAATCGCCGTGCCCATCAGCGTGACGGCGACGATGCCGATGATCACGCCGAGCGCCGTGAGCAGCGAACGCAGCTTGTTCGCGTAGATCTGGGCGAACGCGATGCTAAACGATTCCGAGATCTCGTAAACGGTGCGGGTCATCGGAGATTGGTCAGCGCGAGGTGCGCGCCGCGCGCCGGGGCGATCCAGCGCTTCGACCAGCGCAGAGCCCCGCGCCCCGTCGAGCGGCTGGATTGCTTGGTCGCTGCGCCCCCCACCATGACAGTCGCTGCCGGCATAAGGCGATCACACCGCGGGTGCATCGCTTTCGATCAATCCGTCACGCAGGCGCACGATGCGGCGCGCGTGGCGGGCGATGTCCTCTTCGTGCGTGACGACGATGATGGTGTTGCCCTGCTCATAGAGCTGCTCAAAGAGCTCCATGATTTCCTCGCCGGTTTTTGAGTCGAGGTTGCCGGTGGGCTCGTCGGCGAGGATGATCGAAGGGTTGTTGACCAGCGCACGCGCGACGGCGACCCGCTGGCGCTGACCGCCGGAGAGTTCGTTGGGCCGGTGAAACATCCGGTCGCCCAGCCCGACGTTGTTGAGGGCGAGTTTCGCCTTCTCGAGCCGGTCGCCGCGGCCGAGGCCGGCGTAGATGAGCGGCAGCTCAACGTTGTGCAGGGCATTCGAGCGCGGCAGCAGGTTGAAGGTCTGGAAGACAAAACCGATCTCCCGGTTGCGGATCTCCGCGAGTTCGTCGTCCACCATGGTGGCGACGTTTTTCTGGCTGAACTCGTAGCGGCCCGCGGTCGGGGTATCGAGGCAGCCGAGCATGTTCATGAGCGTGGACTTGCCGCTGCCGGAAGGCCCCATGATCGCGATATATTCGTTGCGGTGGATCTTCACATCCACTCCGCGCAGGGCATGGATGATTTCCGAGCCCATCTTATAGAGCTTGGTGACGCCCTCGATCTCAATGACGAGAGGGCCGGGCGGACGGACGTGGCGCTTGACCGGCGCGCGGGAAGTGGTGGGCATGAGCGAAGAGATGGCCCGGCGCAGGTCGCGCCCGGCGGTTATTTTTTCCCATCCTTCTTGGGCTTTTCGAGCACAATGGTGGAGCCGTCCTTCAGCGTGCGAGTGATAACGCCGAAGCTGCCGCTGACCACCTCATCGCCGGCTTTTAGCCCGGAGGTAATCTCGATGTGCGTGGTGTCCTGCACCCCGGTCTCGACGTTGGTCATTTTTACCGTCGTGCCGCTGCGCACGAAAACCACGCGCTGGAGATTTTCGCGCTCGGTCTTTGCGACCTGCTTCACCTGTTTCTCATTCACGGCGGTGGCGGCGCCTTCGCCTTTCGTCTCGGTCGCCTTCTTCTCGCGATCGGTGGCGAGCTGCTCGATGGTCTTCGCGCCGGCTTTCGAGCGCACGGTGACGCTTTGGATCGGGACGGCGATGACGTTTTCGACGGTCTTCGTCTCGACATCGGCGTTGGCGCTCATGCCGGGACGAAGCGGCGCCGTCTTGTCGAGAATGCGAATCTTGACGAGAAAGTTGGTGACCTCGTCCTGGGTGTTCATCCCGCTGACCCTGGCCGCGGAGCCGATCTCCTTGACGATGGCGTCAAACTTGCGGTTGGGAAACGCGTCGATCACGACCTTGGCCTTGTCGCCCACCTTCACGTTGACGATGTCGTTTTCGTTGATGTTGACGCGGACTTCCATGTTGGCGAGGTCGGCCACGCGCATGAGTTCGGCGCCACCATACGAGCCGGTGCCGGCGACGCGCTCGCCGACTTCGTTGATGAGGGAGCTGATCTTGCCGTCGATCGGGGCGTAGATGGTCGTCTTGGTCAGCTGGTCGCGGGACTGGTTGAGCGAGCCCTCGGTGCGGCGGATGGCGGCGAGGGCGCTATCGAGGTTGGCCCGGCCCAATTCGAGGGCGAGGCGGGCGGCGGCGATATCGGACTCGGAAATGAGCTTCTTGGCATAGAGGTCCTCGCTGCGCTTGAGATCATCCTGCGTCTTGAGGAGCTGGGCCCTGGCCTGGACCGCGTTCGCCTTGGCCGACACGAGGCCGGCCTCCTGCTGCTCGACCTGGGCCTGGTAGACATCCGGCTTAATGCTCACGAGCAGATCGCCTTTTTTCACGGTCGCGCCTTCGCGGAAGGGCAGCAGGATGATCTCACCCGAGACCTCGGGGGCGATCTTCACCTCGATTTCCGGCTGCACCTTGCCGGTGGCGGAGACGATTTGGATAATCGTTTTGACCACAGCTTTTTCGGTGGTGACGGTCACGGGCTTCTCGATGCCCTTATTTTTCCAATAGGCCCCGCCGCCGCCGGCGACCAGCAGCACGATGCCCCCGAGGATGATCCATTTGGTGGGGGATTTCTTACGGAGCGCGGGCTGGGACGCAGCAGGGGCAGGGTTCATAGTCGGCGTTTGAAAGGTCGAAACGGTGTTCATCGGAAATGATTGAGGCAGTTTAGGCAAGCAGCCCATCCTCATTCGCGTCAAAAAAAGTGGCCGGGCCCACAACGGCCCGGCCACAAACACAACTGATAACTACGAACGAGAGGGAGGAAGCACCGGCGCCCAAAAAAGGAAACGCCCTTGCGACCAATGGCCGTGGCTTCGCGACGAAGCGCACGGGAGGGGCGATCAGAAGCTGGGCAGCCGGAGCGGTGGACATGCCTCCAAAACACCCGATGGCGGGTAAAGTTACAGCGAACTTTGATGGGCGGACGGCGCGGCGGATGAGCGGGGTCCGCCCCGCCCCCGGGCGAACGAAATTGCGCCCCGGCTCGATGGGTCGTGCGCGGGGCCTCCCCGATCGCACCACCGGATTTGACGTTCACCGCCCACCCGCCCACGCTCCGCCCCCTTCCATGGCCGATTTTCTCGACGACACCCGACCCAACAAACTCGAACGCGCCTTCCTCGTCGGCGTGCAGACCCACGCTATGGCGGCCGGCGAAGCCGCTGAACTCCTCCTTGAACTCACCGAACTCGTCGAAAATCTTCGTCTCACCGTCGTCCGCACGGAGCTCGTCAACCTGCGCAAGCCCACGCCCTCCCTGCTGCTCGGCACCGGCAAGGCCAAGGAAATTTCCGAGCAGGCCAAGGCCGATGGCGCCGAGGTGATCGTCTTCGACGAGGCGCTCTCCCCCGCGCAGCAGCGCAACTGGGAGGAACTCTCCGGCCTCGCCGTCATCGACCGGCAGGAAGTCATTCTCGAAATTTTCTCCGATCGCGCCCACACGCGCGAAGCCGTGCTCCAGGTCGCGCTCGCCCGCATGGAATACTCGCTCCCGCGCCTCACCCGCGCGTGGACCCACCTCTCGCGCCAGCGCGGTAAGGGCTCCATGGGCGGCGAAGGCGAGACCCAGCTCGAAAACGACCGCCGCACCGTGCGCGACCGCATCACGCACTTGAAGGCCGAGCTCGCCGGGGTCGTGAAACAGCGCGGCGTGCAGCGCACCAAGCGCCAGCGCGTCCCGATCCCGACCTGCGCCATCGTCGGCTACACGAACGCCGGCAAGTCCACCCTGCTCAACACGCTCACCGGCGCCCACGTGCTCGCCGCCGACAAACTCTTCGCCACGCTCGATCCGACCACCCGCCAGCTCGTGCTCCGGGGTAATCAGAAACTCCTCGTCACCGACACCGTCGGCTTCATCCGCCGCCTGCCGCACGGTCTCGTCGAGGCGTTCAAGGCCACGCTCGAGGAGGTCGTCGTCGCCGATTTTCTCCTCCACGTGATCGACGCCACCAACCCCAACTTCGAGCACCACCACGCCACCACCCTCGCGGTCCTCGCCGAGCTCGGCGCCGCCGATCAGACGATGGTCACCGTCTTCAACAAGATCGACGCCGCCGATCCCGCGATGCTTCGCCGCGCCCGGCAGCTCGTGCCGGACGCGCTTTTCGTCAGCGCGCACACCACGGCGGGAATCAGCACGCTGGAAGCGCGTTGCCTCGAACTCATCGCCGACACTCTAGGCTCGACCGAACTGCTCGTGCCGCACGACCGCTACGACGTGATCGCGCGCCTCCATAAGCTCGGCCACATCCACGAGCAGGAGCACGGGGATGACGGCGTCCGCCTCAAGGGCCGCTTCCCCGCCTCGCAAGCCGGCTTCTTCGCGCCGTTCGTCGTGCAGCCGTAGGGCGCACTCCCGACCCTCCGGCCGCGTTCAGCGCGCCTGTTTCAGCAGCGTCGCGATGCGCTCGTGGTAACCGCGGCTGAGTTTGAGCTTCGTGCCATCGTGCAAGATCACCGCATACTCGCCCGCGAACGACGGGCTGAGTTTCCGCAGCCGGTCGATGTTCACGATCGTCGAGCGATGGATCCGGATGAAGCGCTGCGGATCCAGCCGCGCCTCGAGCCGCGCCATCGTCTCGCGCATCAGATGGGCGCGACCCGCGACATGGAATTTCATGTAGTCGCCCTCCGCCTCGATCCAGTTGCGGTGATCCCCCGAAATCCGGGCCACTTGTAAGGTTAGTCTGCGGCCCTAGAAGGAGCCCAGACCATGAAAGGAAAACGACACGCGACGGAGCAAAAGATCCGCATTTTGCGGGAAGCCGATGGCGGCAAGAGCATCGTGGAAGTGTGCAAGGAGCATAATATCTCCGAGGTCACATTCCACCGTTGGAAGCGGCAGTTCGGACAACTCGACGTCAACGAGGCCAAGCG
>SIBG01000027.1 GCA_009695305.1 Opitutus sp.
AAATGGTCGGGCTGGTGAGATTCGAACTCACGACCTCTTGCACCCCATGCAAGCGCGCTACCAGGCTACGCTACAGCCCGAACAAGGAGCGGTGAACAAGCCGCATGCCTCCGACGTAAGCAAGCGCTTTTTCAGCCTCGTCCCAAAACTTTATCCTTTCCGCCATCTTCAGATTTTTCACCGCGGATAACGCCGATGCTGCGGATGGATTTCCGACCGCGAGTGCCTTTATCCGCCTGATCCGCGAAATCCGCGGTAAAAATCAGCCTGCTGTCGCAGCTTCGCTTCGCGCCTTCCCTCGTCCCCGTCGCAGGCAGCCCGGTCATCGACCGCGGAGCCGTCAGGCTCAACGCATCAAAACCGGAGAGCCGGCAAGCGGCAGCCCTACCACCGCGCGGCACACCCATTCTGCTCCATCCAAAATTTCCTCAACAATCAGGCTCGCCGCGCCGCCGTCATTGCGAAAACTTCCCCGCGTCAGTTCCGCTTCTGCCACACCCCCCTCACCTCTCCTCCCGTCATGGACAAAATTCGCCTCGGTATCATCGGCTTTGGCGGCATGGGCCAGGCTCACGCCACCAATCTCCTCGCCGGCAAAGTCCCGCGCTGTGAACTCGTCGCCGCGTGCGACGCCGTCGAAGCCAACCTCAAAAAATTTCCGCAACTGCGCGGCTTCGCCACCCCCGAGGCGCTGTTCGCGGCGAAATGCGTGGACGCCGTGCTCATCGCCACGCCGCATTTCGCGCACACCTCGCTCGGCATCGCCGCACTCGAAGCCGGCCTGCACGTGCTCGTCGAAAAACCCATCTCCGTCCATCGCGCCGACGCCGAGCGGCTCATTGCCGCCCACACGAACAAAAAGCAGGTCTTCGCCGCGATGTTCAACCAGCGCACCGACCCCTACTACCAGGCCATCCGCGAACTCGTGCGCGGCGGTGAACTCGGCGCCGTCCGCCGGGTGAACTGGACGATCACGAATTGGTTTCGCACCGGGGCCTACTACGGCATGGGCGGCTGGCGGGCCACGTGGAAGGGCGAAGGCGGCGGCGTCCTCCTCAACCAATGCCCGCACAACCTCGATTTATTCCAATGGATTTTCGGGATGCCGATCCGCGCCACTGGGTTTTGCACCTTCGGCCGCTACCACGACATCGAGGTCGAGGACGACGTCACCGCCTATTTCGAATTTGCCGGCGGCGCCCACGCGACCTTCATCACCTCGACTGGCGAAGCGCCCGGCACGAACCGCCTCGAGATCGCCGCCGAGCGCGGCCGCCTCGTTTACGAGGACGACAAGATCAGCTACACGCGCAACGAGGTCCCGATGAGCGAATTCAGCCGCACCTCCCCCGAGGCCTTCGGCCGCCCCGCCACGCAGCTCGTGCCCGTGCCCGCCGAAGGCCACGGCGGCCAGCATAACGCGATTCTGGAAAACTTCACCGCGGCGATTCTCGACGGCGCCACGTTGGTCTCGCCCGCGCAGGAGGGCATCCACTCGGTCGAGCTCGCGAACGCCGTCCTCCTTTCCGCCTGGACTGGCAAGGCCGTGGACCTCCCGCTCGACGGCGCCGTTTACGAACGCGCGCTCCTGCAAAAAATCGCCACCTCGAAACCCAAGGCCAAGCCCACGGTCCAGGCGGTCGCCGATCTTTCGAAATCCGTCGTGTGATACCGCCGGCTGTTGTGTATTAGACTTTTGTCATCGCGAGGTGCGCGAAGCGCGCCGTGGCGATCCAGCTGGATGGCTTCGTCGCTTCGCTCCTCGCCATGACAGTCCAAATATTAACAGACGTTGGTGTGAGCCGATGACGGTCATTTTAACCGTGGGCTGAAAATCGCCCAACGGTCTTCGCGTCAGTTTTCCCAGCGTAGTGACGCCGCCGTCAAGCCGACCGGCCAAGGTAGTTTCCGAACGCGGAGAACGACGACGGGGATGGGCGCAACCTGAACAGGAAACTCCTTGCCACTGCCATTAAATTGCAGCAATAAGCCTCCATGCGTTTCGTTGCCCTCCTGCTTTCTGCCGCTGCATTGTTGTTCGTCACTGCCAGCCGTCTGAGTGCTCAGACCTGGAGCCCCACGGCTGCCACCGGGGCTTTCTCGACCGGAAGCAATTGGACCGGTGGTTTGGTGCCGACCAGTGGCACGGGCACCAATTTGGTTTTTGCCGCCACCACCAGTCCCCTCGTCAATCTGAGTAGTTCGATCAATGTAAATACGATCACCTTTAACGGCACCTACCCGCTCTATAAACTTTCCGCGAGCGGCGGTGCGAGTCTCGGAATCGGCAACGGCGCCACCACTGGCGCCACCACCCTCTCGGTCGCGGCGGGCTCGCCGAACAACTTCGTGGATTTTTCGTTCGGCCTGCCCATCAGCTTGCTCGTCAACCAAACTTGGAGCACCGCTGGAAATCTCTCCGTTTATGGCGACATCTCCGGTGCGTTTTCGCTCACCAAAACCGGTGCCGGCTACCTCGCGCTCGGCGGCAGTAGCACGTTTTCGGGTGGCGTAACGGTGTCGACCGGCAAGCTCAATCTCTCCAGCAACACCGGCGCCGGCACGGGCACGATCACGCTCGCGAACGGCACGAGCCTCGTAAATTTTTTCAGCAGCATCACCGCCGCTAACCCGATCACCATCACGGGGTCCGGCTCGACCGTAAATTTTGGCGACACGACCAACGGCAGCCTTGAACTGAAGCTCACCGGCCCGATCACGCTCCCCAGCGCGACGACGACCACCACGTTCAACGCCCTCAACCCGTGGCCCGTCCAATTTCAAGGCGACATTATCCAACCGGGCGGCTTCACCTCCACCCTCGCGATTACCGGCGGCAAATTTGCGATTTTCAGCGGCACCAACAACTACGCCGGTGGCACTACCGTCAGCGGCGGTAGCGGCCTCACGTTCATGACCAGCGCATCCCTCCCCGCTTTGGGCAACCTCACGCTCACGGGCAAGAGTTACGTCGGTTTCGGCTACTCAGGCGGCTTGGCTTCTGTCATCAGCGCCAGCCGCATCACAAGCCCGTCGTCGTCGTCGTTGTTCAGCGGCTCGCTCGGTTTCGACACGGCCCCGACCGCCGGGAGTCCGACGACGTTCAGCGACACGCTAGCCCTGAGCGGCTTCAATACCAACTCGAACTTCGGCGGCATCGGCAGTTTTTCGCGCGCGATCGTCAGTGGCGCCATCACCGTCGCGAGCGGCCAGGAATATAAATTTGGCGGCGGTAACGGCACACTCTTCGTCACCTCCAACCTGCTTGCCAACGGCGGCTCCGGCCTGTCCGTTATTTCCTCTACCGCCGTCACCGGCGAAGACGATCACCTCAACGTCTTTCTCCAGGGCACCAACACCTTCACCGGCGGCGTGAAGGTCACCGCCTCGTCCCTGATTTTCGACAGCCCCGGCGCGCTCCCCGCCGGCGTCGCCTTCGTGCTCGGCGACGACAGCTATGTGGGCTACACCGAAAACGCCACCAACGTCTCGAACTTTGCCTCGTTCGTCACCAAGGTCGCCACCGTCAGCGGCTCCAGCCTCTTTTTTGACGCGACCATCGGCATCGATTCCAGGGATTATGTAGCCAACCTCAAATCTCCCGGTTCAGTCACCACACCCACGGCGCGCACCGTCGCCGATACCATCGACCTCAGCTCGCTGAGCCGGATGTTTCTCGGCACCGCGACCAGGGCGATTCTCACCGGCACGATTAAGCCGCCCAACTCCGGCGACGCCTCCGGCGACGGGATTCTTTACGTCTCCGGGATTTACGGCGGCTACCTCACGATCACCTCGCCGCTGACGGTCGCCAATGGCATTACCAGTGTGAGCGTCGGTAACAACGAGAACGAACCGGGCGATGTTACTTACAAAGGCTATGTCGAATTGACCGGCGCCAGCAATTACACCGGCGGCACCACGTTAAAATCGGGTTATCTGCTCCTCGGTAACAACAGTGCTCTCGGCACGGGAACGCTCACAGCTACACTTAGTCCCTATGGACCCACGCCCGACATTGGGCCGCCATCGCTCGCCGCCAGTGTCAACGGCATTGCCCTCGCTAACAACATCGTCCTCTCCACGCCGCTGCGGGTCGGCGTCACCGCCAACTCGATCACGACTGACTTTGCTTTCCCCCTTCAGTCGTTCACCGCCAACTCGCTTACGCTGGCGGGCATTATTTCCGGCTCCAGTTCGCTCGACTACCTGGGCACCGGCACGCTCACGCTCACCGGCGCCAACACCTACACCGGCGGCACCAGCGTTTCCGGCGGCAAGCTGTTCGTGAACAATGCGAGCGGCTCTGGCACGGGCACGGGCACCGTAACCGTCGGCAGCGGCGGCGTTCTCGGCGGCGCGGGCTTCATTTCCGGCGCGCTGGTGCTCAACTCCGGCGCCACCCTCGCCCCCGGCAATAGCCCCGGCACACTCACGGTCGGCCCGACCACGATGGCCAGCGCCGCCATCTTTGCCTTCGACATCAACAACGCCGTTGGCATCGCCGGCACGAATTGGGATCTCCTCAGCATCAGCGGCGCCCTCAACTTCACGGCCACTCCCGCCGCACCTCTCACCCTCAACCTCACCTCGTTGACCACTGCCAACACCGCCGGCCTCCTCACAAATTTCAACGCGGCCACCGCCTTCAGCTGGCAATTTGTCTCGACCACCGGCGGCATCACCGGTTTCTCCGCCGGCGCGTTTCAATACAACACGAGCCAGTTTCAAAACAGCCTCGCGGGCGGTTCCTTCGGTGTTTCCCAAAGTGTGGATGGTAAAAATCTCTTCCTCAATTTCTCGCCGGTCCCTGAGCCCTCCACGTGGGCATTGCTCGTCACCGGCCTCGGCGCGCTCGCGCTCACCACCCGCCGCCGGCGCCGGGGCTGAATGGCGGGCGGGGTCGCCGAACCCCGCCGCGCGAGTGTCGGGACGTCGCTCGCCGACGCCCGCGCCTTCCGCACCGCGGAGGACCGTCGCCTGCGAGGTGCCTCGTTCCGGCTCCGCCATTCGGCTCGGTCCGCCATCCGCCAACGCACCCGCTCACCGCAGCGCGATCACCCCGCCATCGATGTCGTAGGCCGAGCCCGTGACGAACGCCGCCTCGTCCGACGCCAAAAACGCCACCAACCCCGCGATCTCACGCGGTTCCGCCATCCGCCCGATCGGCTGCGCGGCCGACAATTTTTCGAACATCTCCGCTTCTCTTCCCGGATAATTTTTTGCGATGTAGCCATCGACAAATGGCGTGTGCACCCGCGCCGGACACACGCAGTTGCAGCGGATCTTCTGCTCCACGTAGTCGCGCGCCACCGAGAGCGTCATCGTGAACACCGCCCCCTTGCTCATCGCGTAGGCAAACCGGTCCGGCACCGCGATCTTCGAAAGCGTCGACGCCACGTTCACAATCGCGCCGCCGCCGGCCGCCAGCAGCTTTGGCACGCCGAAGTGCAGCCCGTGGTAAACCCCCTTCACGTTCACCCCATAAACGCGATCGAACTCCGCCGCCGTGGTCGAGAGCACGGTGCCGATGCTGGCGACGCCCGCGTTGTTCACGAGCACGTCGAGTTTTTCCACCTGCGCAAACGCCGCGCGCATCGCCTCCGTGCTGGCCACATCCGCCGCGATCACGCGCGCCGCCCCACCCGCCGCCAGAATTTCCGCCACCGTCTCCGCGCCGGCCTCGGCCCGAAACTCCAGCACCGTCACGTGCGCGCCCTCACCCGCGAGTCGCACCGCGATCGCGCGCCCGATGCCCGAACCCGCGCCGGTGACGAGGGCGTGTTTGCCGGCGAAACGTTGGGGCCAGGAGGTCATCCCCTTGTGCTTGGGAGAAGCGCCGCGCCGATGCAATCCATCTCGGGTGCTGCTCCGCCGCAGACCTCCGGGCGAACGCCGGGGCCGTCGCACACGGTGGGACAAATCGGATCGAGACAATCAAGCCACGGATTTCGCGGCTGACCGCCGATCTGACGATTTCTGAATCCGTGTCCGTCCATGCCAGCCGTGGTTCAGCAATTCCTGCTCACCACCGCGTCGCGGAAAATTTCCAGCCCGGGACCTTCTTCTGCATCTCCGGCTCGTCGTTGCGTTCTCTCAGCCCGCAGCGCTGGTAGGCTTCATGGGCGCGGGCCAGCGCGGGGCGGTCGAGCTCGACGCCAAGGCCGGCGCCTTTCGGCAGCGTCACGCAGCCGCCTTCGATCTTCGTGCGACCGCCGATGATGATTTCCTCCCACTGCCACGGGTAGTGCGTGTCGAGCGCATAGCTGAGATTCGGCATCGCCGCGCCGAGATGCGTCATCGCCGCGAGCGAGATGCCGGCGTGGTTGTTCGAGTGCATCGACACGCCCCGGCCAAATACGCGGCAATGGGCGGCGAGTTCCATGGAGGCGCGCAGCCCACCCCAAAAATGATGGTCGGTGAGAATGATGTCCTCCGATCCATGCCGGGTGCTGCCGGGCAGATCGTCAAACGAGGTCGTGCACATGTTCGTGGCGAGCGGCGTTTTCAGCGCGCGGCGCACCGCGGCCATGCCTTCCTGAGTGCGACACGGATCCTCGAGGTATTCGAGCACGCCCTCGAGTTCGCGGCCCCACTTGATCGAGGTCTCGACGGTCCACAGCGCGTTCGGATCGAGGCGCAACGGCACTTTCGGGCCGAACGCCGCGTGCAGCGCTTTCATCGCCGCCACTTCCTGCGCGGGCTCGAAACAGCCGCCCTTGAGCTTGATCGACTGGAAGCCGAACTCCTTCACCATCGCCTCGGCTTGCGCCACGACGCCCGCGGGGTCC
Source organism: Opitutus sp. (assembly GCA_009695305.1). Lineage (GTDB taxonomy): Bacteria > Verrucomicrobiota > Verrucomicrobiia > Opitutales > Opitutaceae > SIBG01. Next base: position 6,792 of record SIBG01000027.1, read on the forward strand.
AGCGCCGCCGCCTGCCTCGCCGCCGCCCAGCCCGTCGCCTGCGGGTCGGTGCCGAACGCCAGCTCTCCGCCCGCCCCCTCGTATTTGTAGAACAGGTAAGCGGAATACGGCACGCGCTCGCGCACGATGCCGCCCAGCAACGTGGCGACCGGCACGCCAAACGCCTTGCCCTGGAGATCGAGGCACGCGACATCCAGCGCACTGAAAACCTGCACCCGCGTGCGGCCGTCCCACGGCTTGTTCCCGCGCGCGACCGACGTCTCGGGCGAGCACCGCTCGGCCACCTTGGCGCGCAGCGCGTGCCAGTTGAGCGGATCGGAGCCGATCACGGTGTCCCGCACCACCGCGAGCGCAGCATCGACGGCCACGCTGCCCGGCACCTCGGCGAGCCCGGTGAGGCCGCCATCGGTCACGAGCTCGACGACCGTGCGCAGGCAGTAAGGCGCGTGCAGCCCGGCGGCATTAAGCAGCGGCGGATCGCCCAACGCGATCGGCGTGATGTGCATTTCGGTGATTCGCATGGGGGAAATTTATTCAGTGCTTGATGACGTCCGCCGGCCTGACCTGCAAGCGGTCAAGGCTCCGACGCGCTTCGACGTGGTCTGGGTGAAGGCGCAGCGCCGCCTCATAGTGATGAATCGCATCCGCGTTCCGGCCGAGGCCGCAAGGACGTGCGCAAAGTTGCAGTGCGCGTTGGCGTAGTCGGGCTTGAGCCGCAGCGCCTCCTCGTAGTGCTCGATGGCCTCCGGGATCCGGCCCAACTGGGCCAGCACCCCGGCGAGGTTACTGTGAAGCGGATCGTCCGGCTTCGCGCGTCGTGCCGTCTCATAGTGGCCGAGGGCCTCGGCCGGACGGCCGATCACATAGAGTGCGCCGGCGAGATCGGCGCGCGCGTCGATCTGCTCGGGCTTGAACCGCAACACCGCTTCGAATTCGGGGATGGCCTTGGCATACTCGCCCGCTTGGAGAAAAACGCGGGCGAGGGCAAAATGGGCTTCGACCCCTTCGAGTTTGAGCCGCGTGGCCTCAGTGAAATGCGCCATCGCTTCGCCGACGCGGCCGGCCTGAACCAGGGCGTTGCCGAGATGTAATTGCGCTTCCTCCAAGTCGGGTTTGAGTCGCACCGCGGTCTCGAACCGTGCCAGCGCTTCCGCGGCTCGATTTGCGCGGAGCAGCGCCATGCCGAGATTATGGTGCGCCGCGGCGTCATCCGGCTTGAAGCGCAAGGCCGCCTCGTAGTGCCCGATGGCCTCCGCGGTCCGGCCGTTTAGGAACAGGGCGTTGGCGAGATTGGCGCGATACTCCGCGTCGCGCGGATCCGGCCCGTCGGGTTTGAGCCGCACCGCCGCCTCGAAATGCGGCAGCGCGTCGGCGCTGCGACCGTTCTGAAACAGCGCCCGGGCCAGATTATAGTGGCTCTGCCACAGACTCGGATCGAGCCGCACCGCCTCGCGATACTCTGCGATCGCTTCCGCCAGCCGCTGACCCGCCGCCAGCGCGTTAGCGAGGCCGTTATGCGCGGCGGCCAGATCGGGCTGCACGCGCAAGGCCCGCTCGAAATACGGAATGGCCTCCGCGACGCGGTCACTCTTCAGGTAGGCGTTACCGAGATTCGTCAGCACGGCGTGGTCTCCCGGCTTGATCCGATCCGCACGCTCAAAATATTCCTTCGCTTCCGGAATCCGGCCCCGATCCAACCTCTCCACGCCGAGCCAGTTGTAGGCCAGCCAGCATTGCGGATTCGCCGCCAGCGTCGCTCGCCAAAGAGTCGTGGTGTCCGCATACGTCCGGCTCTGCCGCCAGGTCTGCGCGCCGAGCCCCACCAGCAACAGGCCGCCCACCGCCAGTCGAGCACCGGCGGCCCACTCGCGAAGCGCCAGGCGCTCCCCAACGACCGCCTGACCCGCACCGGCGAGCATCATCGGCCCGATGCTCGCAAGGTGCTGGAAATGATCCGCCACATACGAGTAGCGGAAGAAATAGACGTTGAAAAATCCGAGGACCGGAAAAAGCGATACCACAAAATAAGCGAACACGAAAAACCACGCTCGCCCCCACCCGGCACGACCACGCCATAACGCGACGAGCAAGAGGACCACCGCGAGCACGGGCAGCCACGCCGCCACGCCCGTCGTGGCGATCTCCCACCGGGGATAGATAAAACTCAACGGCTGCGGCCAGAGCAGCTTGCCGAGATAAAACCAGACCACCTTGCCGGAGAGCGCGAGCCGCTCGGCCCACGACTGGCTCCATTCCAGGCCAAGCGCGAGCGAGTGATATTTTTGCTCCCAGATCGTCCAGCCGGCGGCCACCGCGGAAATCAGGCCGAACGGCGCCAGCCGCGCGATGCAGCGCCAGTGCCAACGGCCGGCGAGCCACCATCCGGCCAGCGCCAGGACGACCGGCAGCATCACCGTGGAAGGCTTGCTGAGAATAGCCAGGACCGCGCAGCCCAGCGCCAGCACGTAACTTCGTTCCTTTTTCTCCGCAGCGGTCTCCCCGGCCAGCCACGCGAGGAAAAATCGAATCGCGAGCAAGTAAAACACGCACGCCTGCGTGTTCTTCAATTCCGAGATCCACGCCACCGACTCCACCTGCACTGGATGCAGCGCCCACAGCGCCGCGCCCAGTTCGGCGCCGGGAATCCGCAGGCGGCGCAACACTCGCCAAAGCAACACGGCACCGACGGCGTGAAACGCGACGTTCACCAAATGATACGGCAATGGATTGAGCCCTCAGAGCGCGTGCTGCACCCAGAAATTCGTCAGCACGAGCGGAAAATAATTCGCCGCCGGACTCGTCCAAATCTCCGTCAGGCCGAGTGGTCCGACGATGCACGGGTTGGCCGTCACATGCGCCTCGTCGTCCCAGATGAATCCCGCGTGCCAGACCGGCTGGTAGACGAGCCACACGGCGGCCACCAGCCCCACCGCATAGCGCCAGTCCGCGCGGCTCCACGGGAGCCGGTCGCCGGCTCGTCTGTCTGGTCCGGGCGGAGGATTCATCGCAAAGACACGGCGGGCCGGCGCGGCGCATCACCGCGCCCCGCCCTCACTTCGCCTTCAGCGTCGCCGCGAATCCCAGCAGCCCCGTGCGCACCGCGCCGCCGTCGCTGCCGAGCGCGACAAAGGTGTAGCCGAGCTCGCGGACCTTCGGGACGAGGGCGTTATTGTGGACGAGAATGCCGGCGGCCTTGCCGTGTTGCTTGGCCGCCGCGCTCACGGTTTGCAGCGCCGCAACAAATCGCGGGCTTTCAAGCTGGTCGCGGATGCCCATGTTGTAGCTCAGGTCGGTCGGGCCGACGAAGAGCACATCGACGCCATCGATCGCCGCGATCTCGTCGCTGTTAGCCACGCCTTCAGGCGTCTCGATTTGCACCACCGTGAGCAGGCGCTCGTGCGCGTGGAGATAGTAATCCTCAAAATCACCGCCGAAACCAGCGCCGCGGTTGAACTTGGCGACGCCGCGAATGCCGTGCGGCGGATAGCGCATCGCGTTGACCGACACGCGCGCCTCGGCGGCCGTGCTGACGTAAGGCGCCATCACCCCGAACGCGCCCATGTCGAGCGCCCGCTTGAAACGTGGCGTTTCGTTGGCCGCGATGCGCACCACGGGAAACGCCGGCGTGCCCGCCGCCGCCTGCAACTGGTGCAACAGCGTGTCCTCGCCGCCCGGGCCGTGCTCGTGATCGATCAGCAGCCAGTCGAAACCGGCGAGCCCGGCGATCTCGACCGTGACGGGCGAGCCGAGGTTGAGGAACGTGCCGCAGAGCCACTCGCGCCCGAGGACGCGTTTCCGGAAGTCAGGAGGTAGTTTCATAGGGAGGTGTAGAGCCGGTAGAGCGCCTGCGTGCCGCAGTCTTCCCAGCCGCGCGCGGCGACCTGATCGTAGAGTTTTTTCGCCCCGGCGAGGCCGGGCAGTTCGAGCTTCATCTCCGCGGCGGATTCAAGCGCGATGCGCATGTCCTTCAAAATATGCTTCACGTAAAAACCCGGCGCGTAGTTTTCGCCCAACGCCCGCGGCGCCAGATTCGTCATCGCCCAGCCCCCCGCCGCCCCGCCACTGATGCTCGCATGAACCGCGGCGGGATCGAGGCCGGCCTTTTTCGCATAAGCCAGCGCCTCGCACCATGAGACCATGCCGACCGCGACGGCGATCTGGTTCGCCATCTTGCAATATTGCCCCGCGCCCGCCGCGCCGAGCAGCGCGATATTTTTCCCCATGATTTCAAACAACGGTTTCGCGCGGGCAAACGCCGCGGCGTCGCCGCCGGCCATGATCACGAGCCGCGCTTCCTTCGCGCCGAGGTCACCGCCGGACACGGGTGCATCGAGCGCAGCGAGGCCGCGTTTCCCGGCGGCGGCAGAAATCTTTCGCGCCAGCACCGGGCTCGAGGTCGTCATGTCGATGAGCAGCGCACCGGGCTTCGCGCGTTCCACGATGCCGCCGGCGCCCAGATAGCTCGCCTCCACGTCGACGGGAAATCCGAGCATCGTGATCACCACCTCAGCCGCCGCCGCCGCCGCGCCGGCGGAATCATGCCACGTGGCGCCGCCTTCGAGGAGCGCGGCGGCTTTTTCCCTGGTCCGGTTGTAGACGTGCAGCGGATGGCCCGCTTGCTGGAGATGGCCGGCCATGCTGCGGCCCATGACGCCAGTGCCGACGAATGCGAGAGTGAGCGGAGAGGGCATGAAAAAAGGGAGAGATTCGCGAAACGCGCGGCCATGCAAAGTAGTCGACCCGGCGCGGGCGAATCAAATCGCGCGGGAAAATCTTCCCGTCGAGCCGCCCGATCCCGGATTGCCTTTCGGCCCCCGGCCGGCAGCTTCGGCCAACCCTATGCTTTCTCTGCCCCTCGCGTTCATTGGCGGTCCGCTCGGCATCGTCGCGTTCAGCATTCTTTTTATCGTCTTCGTGATCGCGGTGCTGCGGTTGCATGCCTTTTTCGCGCTCATCCTTGCCGCGGCGGTCGTGAGCCTGCTGACCGCGGTGGGGCAGACCGGCGAAGGGCGTTTCGTGAAGGCGATCGAGGCGGTGATGACGGAGTTCGGTTCCACGGCCGGGAAACTCGGCATCGCCCTCGCGCTCGCGGCCGTGATCGGTGCCTCACTGATGGAGAGCGGCGCGGCCGACAAGATCGTGCGGCGGATGATTGCGGTGCTGGGCGAAGGCCGCGCGGCACTCGCGATGTGCCTGACCGGCTTCGTGCTCGCGGCGCCGGTGTTTGCGGACACGGTGTTCATGCTGATGCTGCCGATCGCGAGGGCGCTGGCCCGGCGCACGGGCAAAGACTACGTCCTTTATATCTGCGCGATGGGTGCGGGCGTGGTCGTGACCAACGGCGTCGTCCCGCCCGCGCCCGGACCGATGTTCGTCGCCGACAAACTCGGCATCGAGATGGGCCATGCGATCCTCACCGGGATCGCATTCGGCATTCTCCCAGCGCTCGCCGGGTTGCTCACCGCACGGTGGGTCAACCGTCGGATGCCGGTGCAGCCGCGCCCGCTCGAGGGCGAATCGGCCGATGTGCTCGCAGCCCAAACCGCGAAGCCGGAGTCGGAGCTGCCGGGTTTCTGGGTTTCCATCGCGCCAGTCGTGCTGCCACTGGTCTTGATCGCAGCGGCGGCGACCCTCGATGCCGTGTTGAAGCATACCTCCGCCGCCACGCGTGCGAGCGTGCCGTCGTGGCTCGGTGAAATGGTTCAGTTTCTCGGCAACAAGAATGTCGCGCTGCTCCTCGGCGCCATCATCGCGCTGGCCGTCCACGCCCGGCAAAAAAAACTCGTGTGGAGTCGCCTCGCCTCACAACTCGGCAAGCCGGTGGAGATGGCGGGCGTGTTGATTCTGATTGTATCGGCCGGCGGCGCGTTTGGCGGCATGATCCAGAAAGCCGGCATCGGCGAGCAGGTGCGCACGCTGGCAGGAGGCCAGCCCCTCAACCACGTGCTGCTGGCCTGGCTCATCACCGTCATCATCCGCGGCGCGCAGGGGTCGGCGACGGTCGCGACCATCGCGGGCGCAGGCGTGATGATGTCGATCGCGGGCGCCGGCGGTTTCGGGGTGCATCCGCTCTACATTTTTCTCGCGATCGGCTTCGGCTCAAAGGGCCTGCTGTGGATGAACGACGCCGGTTTCTGGATCGTCGCCCGCATGAGCGGGCTCACGCAGGGCGAGATGCTCAAGAGCTGGTCGGTGGTGATCAGCCTGATTTCGGTTTACGGCCTGATCGAGGTGCTCATCGCCTCGACCCTCTGGCCGCAACTCCCGTTCTGATTTCTCCCCATGGCCGTCGCCCGCCCCGGATGGCTCCTCCTGCTCGGCTCGCTCCCGCCTGCCGCGTTCGGCGCGGACGGCGCCGAACTCTTTCTCACTCATTGCGCGCCGGGCCACGGCGTCGACGGCAAAGCGCGGACCCCCGCCGGGAAAAAACTCGGCGCGAAGGATCTGTCCGAGCGCAAACTCGCCGACGCTGAAATCCAACGGCAGATTCTCACCGGCATGAAGGACGCGAAAGGCGCCGAGCGGATGCCCTCGTTCAAGGCCAAGCTCACGTCCGACGAAGTCGCGGCCACCGCGGCATTCGTGAAAACTTTCCGCCCCTAGCTTCGTCTTGCTGTGCCTATGCCCTCCACTCGTCGCACCTTCCTCAAAACCTCGCTCGCCGCGTCGGCCGCCGCCACGCTCGGCTCCGTGAAACTCTCCGCCGCTGAAAAATCCGCCGCCGCCCGCGAATATTACGAGCTCCGCTCCTATCGCCTGAAGCCCGGCAAGTCCGCCGAGGCGCTCGACCGTTACCTCGCGAAAGCCCTCATCCCCGCGCTGAACGCCCGGGGCGTCCCGGCGGTCGGGGTGTTCACCGAACTCGACGTCGACAAGCCCGCCGCCACCTCGACGCCCAAGGCCGACTCGCCCGTCTGGGTGTTGATCCCGCACGCCTCCCTGGAGTCGTTCGTCAGCGTGAGCGCCGCGCTCAACACCGACGCCACCGTGCAGCAGGCCGGCGCCGACTACCTCAACGCGCCCAAGGCGAGTCCCGCGTTTGACCGCGTCGACACCTGGCTCTACGTCGCGTTCACGGGCTTTCCGAAGCTCGCCGTGCCCGCGTTTTCGCAGCGCCGCGTGCCGACGCGGGTGTTTGAGCTCCGCGACTATGAAAGTCACAGCGAACTCAAGGCGCTCAACAAGATCGCGATGTTCAACGCGGGCGAAATCGAAGTAATGAAGGATCTCGGAATGTCCCCGGTTTTCTACGGCCAGTCGCTCGCCGGCCCGAATCTGCCGCATCTCCGCTATATCACGGGCGGCCCCGATCTCGCGACGCACCTCGGGAACTGGAAAAAATTCGGCCCCCATCCGATTTGGGCCAAACTGAAGGACGACCCGCAATACAAGGACAACACGTCCAAGAACACCGCGCGCTTCCTGGCGCCGACGGCCTATTCGCAAATCTAGTCGCACCGACCAAACCGGCGGCACTCTTGCGCCCCGGTGCGGTCCGAGTAGGATACCCATCAGGAGGTCGCTTATGAAAATTCCCCTCGGCATTTGTCTCGGTTTCGCACTCGCCATCCCCCTCGCGGCGCAAGCGCCCGCGTTTGCGGGGGCGCCGGCACTCGCCAGCTCTCTGCGCTCGGCCGAGCAGCTCGACCAGTTGCTCGCGCCCGTCGCCCTTTATCCGGACGCCCTCATCGCGTTGATCCTGCCGGCCTCGACGGCGTCAGCCGATCTCGTCCTGGCCTCGCGCTATCTGGCAGCGGGCGGCGATCCCGCGGCCGTCGATAGCCGCGCGTGGGACGACAGCGTGAAGTCGCTCACGCATTATCCCAGTCTCGTAAAGTGGATGGATGAGAACCTCGAGTGGACGCAGCAGCTTGGCGAAGCCTTCCTCGCCCAGCCCGCCGACGTGATGAAATCAATCCAACGGCTACGCGCGCAGGCGCACACCGCCGGCACGCTCGTCGATACGCCGCAGCAAATCTCCTACCTCCAAGGCGAGACCATCTACATCGTGCCGGCGCAGGCCGACGTGATCTACGTGCCGTATTACGATCCCGACTTGGTCTATTACCGACGGTCGGGCTACTATTCCTCCCCTTACTTCAGCTTCGGCACGGGCTTCCCGGTCGGCGCGTGGCTCTCGTTCAATCTCGATTGGGGCCACCACCGCGTCTGGCTCGTCGAACGGCGCGAGCGCGAACGCTACTGGCGCGAACACCACGACTGGCGCCGCCCGATCGCACCCGGCGGCCCCGGTTTCGCCCACGATCTGAACCACCGCATCTGGACCCCGCCGCCGAACTATTCCCGTCCCCTGCCGCGCGATTCCCACTGGCAGCAGCCCGCGATCATCCGGCCCGCGCCCCCGCCTGGCTCGCCGCCGCCCTATGCGCGCCGTGACCCCCTGGACCGGCGGCCCGGCGATCGCCCGCGGGATTTTCCGGCGAATCGCCAACCCGAAAATTCGGGAGCACGGGTGGCCAGCCCCGGCCGCGTCGTGCCGCCCGCGACACTCCAAACCCAGCCCGCCGCCCGGCCAACCGGCCCGCAGCCGGTCACGCCGCCCATCGCCCGCCGGGATCAGCCTGAGCGGCGGCCGGATGATCGCCCCCGCGATGCCACCCCCAATCGCCGGCCCGATAATCCGGGCGCGCCCGTGGCAAACACCACCCGCATCGTGCCGCCGCCGACGGTCCAAAACTCGCCCGTCGCCCAATCGGTCGGACCACAGCCGGCCACGCCGCCGCCTGCCTCGCCACCCGTGCGGGCCGAACGCGAAGGCCGTGAACGCCGTCCGCGCGATCAGCAAAACGCGGCCACCGTGACCGCGCCCGCCGCATCGTCGCCTTCGCAATCCATGGGGCCACAGCCGCAGAACCGGTCGTATCAGGCGCCGCCCCTGCCGAGCAGCCCCCCGCCGTCCCGGCAAGCTACGCCTTCCTCGCCCCCACCCGCCGCAGCGCCGGCGGCCCAGCCCGCCCAGCCGCCAGCGAAAGAGGACAAGAGTGAAAAAGGCCGCGAGCGCAATCAGCCTAACTGACGCGATCAAGAATTCGGGTGGCCCCGTGAATTTGTCACCGGCATTCCGGGTGGCACTGCGACGCACCGCGCAGCACGGGTTGCGATCTGACGGCGCGCCCGCGAGCGATTTCGCCCGGCTTTCCTATTTTACCCCGGCGGCGGCCGGCGCCGTCTCGACGGACGGCGGCTGAAGCTCGACTCGCGTCGGCAATTCACCGAGTTCGTAGAAACGGTGTTCGATCCGGTCGTCGCGCACGATCGCGATGCGCATCCCGGACTTGGAGCCGCCCAGCGGTTTGCCGATGGGGCCGGTCGTGATGTTTGTGAGGTCGCCGTCGCTCGCCTCCGCGTTGCGATGATAGTGGCCGCAAAAAAGATAGCGGACGCCGAATTCGTGGAAGAGCGCGAGGTGCGCGGCGCGGCGGGCAAGCGGGATGTTGAAATATTGATCGGGCTCGTCTGCGGTTTTGATGAACCACGGGTGATGCTGAAAGACGACGAGGTGGGTCGCGCCGTCGCTCTTGGCCTGCGCGAGTTCGGCGCGCAGCCAGCGGTCCTGCTCCCGAAGTTGCGCGGTCACCTGCTGCGGGGTGTGAATCACGGTCGAGTTGAGCACGACGCCGACGAAGCCATGGTGGCGAAACGTGTAGTGATCGGGCCCGAAGATACTCGTGTAGGCGGCGAGCGTCACCGGCGTGGGCATATTCCCGACATCATGATTGCCGGCGAGCGAGTGGACGGGAATCGACGAATCGATCCGGGCCACAAGGCGGCGATACTCCGCGATCTGCCCGGCATCGCCGGCTTTGTTCACGAGGTCACCCGTGATGACGACAAAGGCCGGACGCAGGCGGTTGACGGCGGCGACGGCGAATTCGAAATTGGCGGCGTCCTGCGCGAAGTCAGCGTTGCCGGTGAACATGCCCATCTGCGGATCGCTGAGCTGAATGAAAAAAAACGGCTCGGCGGCAGTCGCCCGAGGCGCGCGGACGAGGAGGGCGAAAAGGACGAGAGCGAGGAAGCGAGGAGCGAGCCGGAGCATGGATGCAGGGAGGAAGGGAGGGAGAGCCGGGGAGAAAAAAGGCGCGACCTAGAATAAGCCCTTCACGCTAAACAACCAGAACGAGCCGTAGGCGGAGTGGCGGACGCGGCCACTCCCGTGCTCCGCCATAACGAATTTGGGTTAATCATGAGGTGCTGACGGACGTTCGTCAGTTGAAACGAGCGCGCCGCCGACTTTCATTAGCTGGGCCGCCGGAAAAATGCCAGCGGAAGGGTGGACTTATTTCCCCCTCTCACCGCGCACGAACTGGTTGCGGACTGACGTCGCCCGGGCTCACCCCGCTTTCGCAATCGCCTCGCGCGCGCCGTGACCGAGCTCGCCCGGCCAGAGCGTGATTTCGCACTCGGGAAAATGTTTCCACAGGAGCGAAAGCGCGCCCGGCGTGTGGCCGATGTCGCCGATGTTCACGCTCTGCCACGAGCTGCGGAGGAGGATGCGCGGCGCGCGTTTGGTGTCGGCACCGCGCAGGGATGCAGCGATAGCAGCGACGGCAGTCGAGGCGAGGAAGTGGCGACGATTCATTGGTAAAGTAAAAATCCCCGGGGCAAGCCCCGGGGCATTTGACAAGACCGCCGCAAACTCATCCGACCATAATGCAATTCGCGCTTAAACCCGTCCGTCCAACCAAGCCGAAGCAAGCTTCGGGGTATCGGACCCACAGCGAATGAAAGGAAACGGAGGAGGAACCGTTATTCTACGCAAATCTTTCGGGGCGCAGGGCGATACGACGAGTGGGTGCTTCGCCTGGTTTTACTTTGGTGGGGTCGCCCAATTGCCTCACGCGCCAAGGGCTGGAGTATTTGCGTCGCGCTCTCTCCGTTCTTCGCGTGAGGCCCACACGGAAAGAAATCTCACCAAAGCAGAACCTATCGGCGAACCGCGAGGGCTGGGTTCTTGACTAGCGAGGATTGGCGAAGACTAGCGGTTCGCTGCGCCGCGCTCCCATTTCTTACGTCGGCGCGCTCGGTCCAAAAACACGACCATCAACCGCCGGACTGTTTCACCGTTACGTCGTTCTTTTGCGGAGCGCCGGGCGTGCTGCGTCCGGCGGCGATCAATCGTTCGCGCGTGGCGAGCATCGTGTGCACGCGGTCCTGATGCTGAGCGGCGAGATCTTCGCGCTCACTGAGGTCGAGGGCGAGGTTGTAGAGCTGCGGTTTCGCGGTGCAGATGAGTTTCCAAGGGCCTTCGCGCAGCGCCTGCACGCCATCGGCCGAGCAACTCACGGCATCGCTGCGCACCGGCCCGCGTCCGCCACGGAGCACGGGCAACAGACTGAAACTGTCTTCACCCGCATCGGCCGGCAGGCGTGCGCCCCAGATTTCGGCGAACGTCGCGATCAAATCCGCGTGGTGCACCAGCTCGTCGCACACAGTCTCCGCCTTCACCACCCCGGGCCAACGCACGATAAACGGCACGCGGTGACCGCCCTCCCATGCGTCGCGTTTGTAGCCGCGCAGAGGGCCGCTCGGGAAGTGCCCCTTCGATTCCAACGGCGCGGTGCCGATGGCCGATTCGTAGCCGTTGTCACTCGTGAGCACGACGAGGGTGTGGCGCGCGACGCCGGCCGATTCCAAGGCCGCGAGCACGCGGCCGACCACGGCGTCGGTTTCCATGACGAGGTCGGCGTAGTCGTTGAGGCCGCTGCTTCCACGCCACGCGACGCTCGGGGCGATGGGCGTGTGCGGAGTCGTGAGCGGCAAATACAGCAAGAAGGGCACCGCCGCCCGCGCCCGTTCTTCCACATAGGCCACGGCCCGGTCGGCCAGTCCGCCCACCACCGCATCCAGCCGCCAATCGGGCAGTGCCGGGCCCTGCAGACTGGCCTGAAATCCGGCGAATTGTTCCGCCTTCAACAGGTCCGTCGGCACACCGAGCGTGCGGTCGTCACGGATAAAACTATACGGTGGCCAGTTCGGCACGTCCGTGCCGAAGTAGTGATCAAAGCCGCGGGTCGTCGGCCCGCCGGCAATGGGGCGGGAAAACACCGCGCTCCACGCCGCGCGCTGAGCCGCGGTCGGAACAGTCGCGAGCGTGCCCTTGGACCAACCGGCCCGGCCGCCGAGCCCGACCATCGTCGCTTTCTCCTCGGGAGAAACCGGCCAGTCCCAACCGAGGTGCCACTTGCCGATCGCGGCCGTATGGTAGCCCTGAAGTTTGGCGAGACTGCCGATGGTCATCCGCCCGGGCGCGATCAGGGGCGGCTCCCAGAGGTTGACGATGCCGGTCTGCAAACGCGTGCGCCAGTGATAGCGGCCGGTGAGCAACGTGTAGCGCGAGGGCGAGCACACCCCCGACGATGAGTGGCCGTCGGTGAAGCGCATGCCTTCGCGCGCGAGCCGGTCGATGTGGGGCGTGGCGATTTTGCTGCGCGTGGGATTGTAGCACGGCAGGTCGCCATAGCCGAGATCGTCGGCCAGGATCACGACGATGTTGGGTTTTGATGGTGAGCCAATCGACGCTGGGTCCGCACCGAGGGCGGTAAGCGTCAGGGTCGCCAGTGCGAGCAGCCGGGGCAAAAACGCGTGCATCGGTCAAAACACTCCTTTCACACCAAACGTCAGGATCGTCCCGAAGGTCACATTTTCCCGCACGTAGGAGGGATCGAGTTCGTAGCGATATTCGCCGCCGTTGAAAAGATCGCGCACTTGGAAGAACACTCCGGTTTTGGCCGAAAGCTGGAAACTGCCGTTCAAGTCGTAGAGGGTGCGCTGCCGGCGATAGTTGATGCGCCCCGTGGTCGAGAACGGAGTGTCGTCGGTGTATTTGGCGCTCACGCCGAGGGCGAAGCTTTTGTGGCGATAGCTGAGGGCCCCGCCCAGCATGTGCGGCACCAAGCCGGCGCGCAGCACCGAGGCATAGGTGCGCGTGTAACTGCCCGAGATGTTCAATCCGCTCAGCACGCCCGGCAGAAACGACAGAGCCTGGCTGTATTCCACCGTGAGATTGCGAAAGCGGGTGACGCCCGGGCGATTGCCCGACGAGATGAATCGATAGGTGGAATAGGTCGGGTCGTTTTCGTAGCCAAACTCGGAGGCGGGATACTCCGTCGTCGTCACGCTGTCGGTGATCTCGCGCTGGGACGCGGTAACGGCGAGGCTGCCGACCGGCTCAAAGTAGTAACCCAGACGTCCGGTGTAATTTTTCCCGCGCTCGGGCAGGAGGTTCGGATTCGGGACGTTGACCGTCAGCGCGGACTCGTTGAACACGTAGACGCCACCGAGATTCGACAAGGGCGGGCGGTTGATCGTCGTGGAGTAGCCGAGGTGCGCTTGGAGGTTGCGCGTAACGGAATACTTGATGCTGGCCGAAGGGAACAGGTTGTCGTAGGCGCCGGTGCGTTCAATTTTCGGGCGGCTCATGTATTGATAAACCAAGCCCGGCACGGTGGTGGCGCGGCCCGTCGCGGGTGTGAAAGGATAGCCTGCGGCCCGCAGATCCGCCGTGGGCCGGGCGTCGAAGGTTCGTTCCGTGATCTGGGTGTCCTCCCAGCGCAGACCGGCCTGGAGCTGCAGCGGGCCGAGCTTGGTATTGGCCATCGCATAGTTGGCGAGATACCGCTCCTTGAAATAGGCGGCGCCCGTGATGTAGGCGGAGTAAAAATTGTCCGGCGTCGCGGTGCTCACAAAATACTCCGGGTGCTCGCGTAACTGCTCGCCGAGCACGACGCGATTGGGAAACACCGGCCGGCGACCGGAGAGCGAAGTCAGCTTTACCTGCTCGGTGTCCCACTGGTAATTCGGAAAGGCCACGCCGGCAAAGCTGCCCGTCGTGCCACCGCCCGGACCGACGTATTGATACGTGTAGGCGGGGTTCGGATTGCGATAGCGCCGATACTCCTCGGTAGCCTTCGTCCCGACCTTGAACCAGGTTGGTAGTCGCCAACCGGTCGTGAGCCGGGCGTTGGCCTGCGCCAGATAGATCTCGTCCTCGGCGAACCGCCCATCGTCCGCGGCCCGCGGGTTGGTGAAGTTGGCGAGGTCGGCAAAATCGCGTCCGGCGGTCTGCGTAAACTGCCAGTCCTTTTCCGTCGGCGACGTGCGGGCGACCGTGAACTCAAGCCCCGTCAGCGCATTCGTCGGGACATTCACGGGGCCACCCCGGATCATCGCCTCGTATTGATTCGTCGAGATGGAGTAGTGAACGGCGCCGTCGACAACCAGACCGCCCCGCGAATATTCAAACTTCGGCGTGAGCGTGCGCGTCCGCGCGATCTTGTGAGAGTGATTGGTCGAGAGAGCGACGGAGCCGCCGCCGTTGCCGATGCGAAAATTGGTCAGGCCATCACCGATCACCGCCACCCGGTTCGCGGCGGAGACAGTCACGCCGCGATTGTCGAAGAAAGTGTCATACCAATTATACATCGCGCCGAGCGAGAGCACCAGCGACGGCGTGGCCTTGAAGTCGAGAGTGAGCGTCGGCGTGAAACGCTCGGAGAGTTTGGGCTGCTGCACGAACACGTTGCTGGCAAAAACATACGGCCGCGGGTCCGCCGCGGTGACCGTGGTGTTGTAGTTCGTGGTCACCCGCTGCTGCAGCGCATACTGGTTGGATTCGCTGATATTCAGGACGACGCCGAGGCGGTTGCCGAAAAAGACGTCGGAATATTCGAGGATGCCGCCGGGCCGGAATTTCCGCGTCGAATTGTCGCCAGGACCGTAGGTGGGGCTGAGGCTAAAGCGGTCGGTGTTGGCCATAAAATTCGCCTGCCAGGTGATGCGCCGGCCCTTCCGTTCGAACGCGCGCTTGGTCTTCAGGTTGATGGTGCCGGCCGGGGCGTTGGCGTCCATTTCCGCACTACTCGTGTAGTTCACCTCGATGCGGTCGATGCTGTTGATCGACACCTGGTCGAAGCTGAACGAGCGCGCCCCGCCGCCGAGACCCTGCGAGCCGTCGCTGCTCGCCATTTTGAAACCGTCCACGCTCACGCCGACGTATTGCGGGTCCATGCCGCTGAGGCGCGGGCCGCGGGAGTCGGGGCCGACATACTCGAGATCGACGCCCGGGATGTTCTTGAGAAACTCACCCACGTTGCCCTCGGCGACATCGCCAAAAAATTCGGACGAAACACTGTTGGTGACGTTCATCGAGTTGCGCTGCTCCATGATCGCCTTGGCGTGACCCTCGCGTTCGCTGGAGACGACAAAGGCGTCGAGCTTTAGCACTCGTTCGTCCTTCGCGCCGTAAAGCGTGCCCGTGAGTTCAAAATCCTGAGTGACTGTCTGACCGCCGCCGACTGTCAGCGTCACGCGCTCCGCCTTTGTGCCGGTATAGGTGACGGTGATCACCACAGGGCCGGCTGGCACCGGGGTCAGCCGATACGAACCGTCGCTCGCCGTGGTCGTGGTCAAAGTGGTGCCCTCCAGGCGCACCTCGGCGCTCGAAACATAGTTACGCGTCGCGACGTTGAGGACGCGCCCGGTCACGGTGCCAAATCCGGTCGCGCTGGCGTCAGCGGCGCTGAGTCCGGGCGCACCGGCCAAGCCGAGGAACGAACCCAAGACGGCGAGAAAAGTTTCCGATTTCATATGATGGGATGAGCGGGGATTTGCGGATGAAAGAGCAGCGGGACGGAGCCCGATTCGTGCGGCGGTGAGTGCTGCACCGTAATCGTGCCCGGCGAATTTTCGACCACGATTTCGAGTCCGGTCCCGACCACAAGGCGGCGAAGCATCGCGTGAAGGAGAGCAAACGGCGTCAGGTTTAAGTATTAATGTTGCGGCCATCTCAGGTTCAGTAAGTGCCAGATATTAGACATTAAACCCTGCCCTCTTTTTCCCTTTTCGCGCGCGCCGTGACCGAGCTCGCCCGGCCAGAGCGTGATTTCGCACTCGGGAAAATGTTTCTACAGGAGCGAAAGCGCGCCCGGCGTGTGGCCGATGTCGCCGATGTTCACGCTCTGCCACGAGCTGCGGAGGAGAATGCGCGGCGGACGTTTGGCGTCGGCGCCGCGCAAGGATGCAGCGGCGGCAGTCGAGGCGAGGAAGTGGCGACGATTCATTTGTGGTCGGATGCACGAGCGGTATCATAGACGCGCACGTAATCGACCAGCAAGGTTTGAGGGAACACGGTGTTGTCGTCGGGGCTGCCGGGCCAGTTGCCGCCGACGGCGAGGTTGAGCAGCAGGAACGCGGGAGCATCGAAAACCCAGCGCGCCCCGGCGGGAAGTTGCGCCGGAGTGAGGGTGAAATAGACGGTGCCGTCGAGGGACCACGCGACTTTTTCGGGTGACCAGTCCACGGCATAAATGTGGTAGGCGGCGCTCAGCGCAGCGCCGGTTGCTGGCAGCGTGGTGGCAGCGCTGAGGCCTTGCTGCCCGGAGTAGCCGGGGCCGTGCAGCGTGCCGTGGAGCTTGGAGGGCTCGTGGCCCAACTGCTCCATGATGTCGATCTCGCCGCAGGCGGGCCAGCCGACCTTGGGTTTGTTTTCACCCAGCATCCAGAAAGCCGGCCAGACGCCGCGGCCACGGGTGAGTTTCATCCGCGCTTCGATCCGGCCATACGTGACGGTAAATTTGCCTTCCGTCTTCAACCGGGCCGACGTGTAGCCACCGGCGAGCGAACGCACCGCGCGAATCGCGAGGGCGCGCCCGTCGAGCGCCGCTGGATCGTCGACGATGGAGGAATTTTCGCGCGTGGCGGTGTAGGTCTGGAGTTCGTTGTTGCCCCAGCCGCCGGCACCGAGGTCATGGACCCAGCGCGCGGGATCGGGGGCGGAACCGACAGGCTGATTGAATTCATCGCTCCAGATCGGCGCGGGCGCGGCCAGGGCAAACCGGGTCGATGCAAGGAGCGTGACAACAAGCATCCGAAGTCTGCGGTCTGCCATAGCACACTCGAGAGACCGGATTGCCCGACGCATTGCGGAAAATTTGCGGCGAGGGCCTTGAGGATGGCCTCGACGCTGTGGTCAGAAACCAATCGTCGCGCTGAGTTGATAGGAGCGCGGTTGGAGGTAAATGAAGGTCGTCGGCACGGTGGTGCGGTCGGGGCGGGAGATGTCGCCGTTGGGCGCGCGCAGGCCTGAGCCGACGTAGATGAGGTCGGTGTTGTTGAGGGCGTTTCGCACGCTGAGGTTGAAATCGACCGAGTAGCGTTGGCTGAACTTCCACGGGTAGGCGAGCGTGAGCGTCGTCGTGAAATAGGCTTTGCGGTAGATGCGGTCGCCGATGCCGACGGCGGGATCGTCGATCGCGGTGAGCGGGGCGGTGGGGTTGACGATGGTGTCGCCGCCGCGGTTGCCGATCGCGGTCTTGCCGATGTATTGGACGCCGCCGCCGATGCGGAGGCCCTTGAGCGCGGTCCGGCTGAATTTGTAGTCGGTGAAAATATTCGAGGTAAATTTCGGCTGATCGCTGAAGGCTTGGAGCGTCGGGTCGGTGGTGGCCTTGAACTGGACGATGTTGTTCCAGGCGGCGGCGGCGGACGCGGCGTCGGGGGCGTTGCCGGTGGGAATGGCGGTATCGACCGTGGCGACGTTGGTCGCGCTGATGAGCACGCCGGAGTCGAGGACGATCTGCTTCAGCGTGGCTTCGTTGGCGGCGAGGTAGGCGAACTCGTCTTTGCGGGAGTTCAGGCTGAGGTTGGTGGGGATGCCGGCGTTGGCGGTGAGGCGCCAGTTCTTGGTGAGATTGGCGACGATATCGACTTCGTAGCCGCGGTTCTTGGCATCGGAGAAGTCGAAGGTGATCGTGGAGAGTTGGTTCAGGCCGCGAGCGTTGAGGCCGTTGGGGCTGAGGTCGCCGACTTTGTTCGCATCAACGATGTTCGCGTATTTGCGGGTGTTGCCGGTGTTGTCGAAAGCGCCGTTGACCTGGTCGCCATTGTATTTGCCGATGCTGGCGGTAAGGCGGCCTTGGAGCAGATTGAAACGCACACCGGCGTCCCAGCCTTTGCCGGTGGAGACCGGAAGGGACTGGCCGGTGATGGTGATGCCGGCGCCGGGCGGGCGGAAGGATTGGGCGGCGTTGGCGTAGGCGCTGACCCAAGAGGTGAAATTGAACACGCCGCCGTAGGAGTAGGTGGTGGATTTGACGTCGACCTCGGGGGCAGAGAAGTCGTCGCGGAAACGGTCCTTGGCGTATTGGGGGAGCGGCTTGAAGGCGGCGTCGCGGGGGCGGGCGGCGGCGTCGAGCTTTGCGCCGTTACCCGTGATGTTGCCGGCGGCGTCCTTGGCCTGATAGGTGAGATTGAAATAATCCTTCGGGCCGATGGGGCGGTAGTAGATGGTCTTGCCATCCCAGTCGGCGGGGAAATCGGCGGCGACGATGTTGTTGTTGCCGTTGGCGGAATAGTTCTGGGCCTTGACGGCGTCGCGGCGTCCACCGGCGATGAGATTGAGACGGCCTTTGAAGAGCTTCGCGCTGAGGGAAGTCTGCGCGTAGCGAAAGGTGGTGTCGGAGGCGCGGAGCGTGCCGATGCTGCGGAGGTCGGTGATTTTCGAAACGGTATAGGTGGTGGTCGTGCCGGCGATGGGGTTGATGTATTGGACGCTCGTCGGGTAGGTGACGGGCTGGTTGGGGCTGTTAAGGTAAAAGCGATAGGTGAAGTTGTCGTCGATGGCGCGGCGGCGGATGTCGGCGCTGCGGTTCAGGACGCTCGTGTCGGCATTGAGATCGTTACGAATCGCGCGGGCACCGACGATGAAGCCGGCGCGGAAATCGCCCCAGCGCGTGTTGTCGAAGACGAGGCCGAGGGCGGCGCGGCCTTCGCGGATTTTGTTGTGGTAGTAGAACGAGGAGGCGAGGGCCTCGCTGTAAGGCTGCTTGAAGTTGGGATTGGGCCGGCCGTCGGGGAGGGTGGCGTTGAGGTCGATGAAAATGTTGCCCATGCGCGAAGCGGCGGTCTCGACGTGCTTGTCCGTGCGGACGACGGTGCCGGCGGCCTCGAAGAAGAGGTGCTCGCCCTGCTGGTGTTCGAAGAAAACCGCGGCCTCGTGGAAGCCGTATTCAAGCGTGGGGGTGTTGGGTTGGATGACGGTCTCGCGGGTAGGGCGGCGGAAGAAGGAGCCGCTTTCGGAGAGACCGAAGAGCAGATTGGGCGAGTAGAAGCTGTCGAGGGTCGGGCCACCGTTGATGCCGAGGTTGGCGGTGGAGAGGGCGAATTTTCCGCCGACGGGAACGTTGGCGTTGGCCGTGCCGCCCTGGGTGCGCCAGGTGTTGGCCCAGTTCATGACGGTGCCACCATCAGTGCCGGGGACGTAGATGAGCTGGGGCGAAGTGGCGGAGCCGACGATGGACACGCCCTTGTTGTCGGAGTTGGCGATGGTGGTCGTTCTGGGTGCGGCGACGGTGGTGACGCCGTCCCAGCCGGAGACGGACTCAAAGGTGGTCTCGCGGCCCATGATCGTGCTCTGCGTATAGTATTCAACTTCGCCGCGAATTTGGGTCCGGCGAAAGGGTTTGAACGTGGCGGTGAAATTGGCACCGCGGCGGTTGTCGAATTCGAGCTGGCGCCACGTGTCGGCATTTTGCCAGAGGAGGTTGGTGCGGACGGCGAGCTTGTCAGTGACCGGAGTGTTGACGTCAATCGTGGTGCGGTAGCGCTCCCACGAGCCGGTGAGGAGAGTGACCTTGTTGAACGCCTTGTCGGTGCGGGCCTGCTTGGTCATGCCGCTGACGACGCCGCCGAGGCCGCTGGTGCCGATGAGAAGCGCGTTGGGGCCGCGGGCGAAGTCGATGCGCTCCTGGCTGTAGGTGTCGGTGTTGAGGCCGAGGAGAAAGAAATTGCGCTGCGCGCCGTTGGTCTGGAGGCCGCGGGACATGATGCTGGAGCCGCCCTCGTTGTCGTTGTAGCGGTAGGCGCTGAGGGAGACGATGGGGATGTAGGAGCCGACGGACCACGTGAGCGCCTGCTCCTGATCGATGATGCCGACGGCGTCGATGAAGTCGCGGGTGAGGACAGAGTAGGCGAGCGGCGTGTCCTTGAGCGCGGTGTTGAGGCGGCCGCCGGCGAGCGAGCTGGCGGCGACAAAGCCCTCGTCTTTTTCGGTGGCGACGCTGAAGGGCGACATCATGACGACGGATTCGGCGGCGGGAGCGGCGGTATTAGTCTGCCCAAAGGCGAGACCGGCTCCACTGGTCGCAATGGCGCGGACGAGGATGGAAAGGAGATTTTTGGGTTTCATGTTGGGCGGAGAGCTGGAAGGTGGCAAAACAGGGGAAGGTGGTGGTGACGACGGTTCGGGGGTTGGTGTATCTCGGCGCACGGTGAGCGTGCCCGAGGACTCGTCGGCGATGACGGTAAGGCCCGTGCCGGCGAGGAGCCGATCAAGCACCTCGCGCGGAGCGAAGCTGCCGCGCAGCGCCGGGGTGTGGACACCCCGCACCGTCTCGGCGAAAAACGCGATCTCAAGGCTGCCTTGGCGTGCGGCGAGCTTAAGGGTTTCGGTCGCATCGCCAGCTGGAAGGTCGAACCGGCGGGTGGGTTCAGCCGCCCAGGCGGCATCGGCCAGCGCAAGGAAGGCGAGGCAGGCGCACAGCCAGAAGGCGCAGTGGCGGGGCATGGTGAGGTTCGTGGCAAGCGCCTCTAGACGCTTCAGACCAGGCGTTTCACTAAAAGAATCTTCGTGAGGAGGGGATTTCACGTCCGGCAGGAAGGTTGCGCACAGCGAATGGCGGCGTGGACGTCACCGCTTGCGATTGACCACGATCTCGGTCGCGCTGCGGTGCTCGATTTCCACACCGGGCGCGGCGGCGAGGAACTTGGCGAAGCCCTCGACGTTGTCGGAGCGAATCGAGGCGACGATGGGCAGCGCCGCGAGCTCGGCGTCGGCGAGGATGAACTGCACGCGATTGCGGCGGTTAAACTCGGCCACGGCGGCGGACAACGGCGCGGACGAAAAATCGAGCAAGGTCGGCTGCCAATTGAGCTGGTGGGCGATGGCCTGCGGTGTGACGGCAACAATCTGCGGCGGCTCGGTGCTTGTGAGCGAGACGGTCGCGCGATGACCGGAGGATACCTCCGACGACGGAGTGCGCGGAGCGAGGTTCGAGCCGGACACGTTGGACTGGTCCACAGCCACGCGGCCCTCGGTGACGAGCACTTCCACGGCGGCCGCGTCAAGTCGCACGCTAAAGGCCGTGCCGACGGCGCGCACGTCAACGCCACCCGCGCGAACGATGAATGGCCGGGACGGATCTTTCGCCACCGTGAAGAGTGCCTCGCCCCGGACGAGCGTTGCGCGCCGCTCGTTCGCGGAAAACTCCATGGTCACGATGGCACCGTGATTGGGTTCCACCGATGAGCCGTCTTCCAGGATGCGACGTTTGAGTTCCGCATTCGCGACCGTCGCGACAGACGTTGGCATAGGGATCGACCGCCACCAAACCGCTGCGAAGGCGATGGCCGCCGCCGCCGCAAGCAACGTGGGGGCGAGCCAGCGAATCCTGCGTTTCGGGGCCGCCAGCAGATCGGGATTCGGTTCCTCGCTGTGCTCCGGCCGCCAATGCGCGAGCGCCGCAAAGTCGCCGACGATACTCCGGTGCAGCGCAAACCACTCGCCGTGCAACGGATCAGCCGCGAGCCATTGGAGAAATTCGTCCTGCTCGGCCGCGGTGAGGCCGCGATCGCGGCGCGCGAGCCAGTCGGCGGCTGTTTGCGAGCGGAGTTCGGACGCGGGCGATTCGGGTTCGGGGCGTTTCATCGCGCGGGCCTCCGGTCGGCCAGACGGAGCAGCATGAAGTCCGTGCATTTCTTCGTGCCGATGGCGAGTTGCGCGGCGACCGTGCGATCGGAGATACCGAGTTTTTCGCCGATCACGCGCTGCGTGAGCCCGTAGACGATGCGCAGCGTCATCACTTGGCGGCAGCGGTCGGGCAGAGACTGGATGGCTTCGGTCAAGAGGGCGCGCTCCTGTTCGCGGGCGACGGTCTCGGGAATGCTGGCATGGTCATCCAAGACGTTTGAGAGGTCCGCTTCCACTAAGGAATCCGTGCGCGAGACGGCGTGGCGGCGGAGCTGGTCGAGCGCGAGGTTGCGCGCGACGGCGAAAAGAAAGGCCTTCGGCGCCTGCAACTCGCCGGTTTCCCGTGCACGGAGCACGCGGAGAAACGCCTCCTGCACGACATCGTCCACGGCGAGACGCGGCCCGAAGCCCTGCGCGAGCCACGCTCGCAGCATCGGCTCGTGCGGCAGGATTGCGTCATGGAACCAGCGATCGGCGTTGTCGGGTAGCGAACTCACGGGGTGGTCGCACACAAAACGACGGGACGTCCCCGGCAAGACAAACCGTCGCCGGCCGCATTACGGCCGCTCCATCTCAAAAATATCGCGCGTGCGGACATAGGCGTCGCCGCCGAGGCGGCCGATGAGATCCAGTTTCGCCGGATCGGGCCGGCCGTCGGGGCCCATCACGTCATCGCTCACGTGCGCCACAAGGATGCGACCGAACATGACGTTGGCCGCGAGCGGGCCCTCGCCGATCAGCACGATGCGGTCGAGGGTGCACTCGAACGCCACCGGAGCGGCGGCGACCCGTGGCGGACGGACGCGTTCACTGGGCTTGGAGGCGATGCCAAATTTTTCAAACTCGCTCTCGCCGTGCGGCAGCATCGCAGCGCTGGCGTTCATCTGCTCGCCGAGCGCGAAAGGCACGAGGTTCACGACGAATTCGGGCACGGCCTCGATGTTGCGCGTGGTGTCCTTCTTCGCGCCGTCGCGCGTGTTGACCGGCACAAACATCAGGGTCGGCGGATTCGCGCACACGCCTTGGAAAAACGAAAATGGCGCGAGGTTAGTCTTCCCCCCGGCCGAGATCGTCGAGACCCAGGCGATGGGCCGCGGCAAAATCGTGGTGACCATCCAAGAGTAGGCGTCGCGGGGCGGCAGGGTGGTGAAATCGAGGCGCATGATAAAACGCTGCCGCTGCCTCCCGAATTTGAACAGAAAGAACGGGCCGGCCGGGACGAACTATTTGTTTTGGCCTTCCCGCTCTTCCCGGCCTTCCTGTTCAACCAACCAGCATGAGCGACTTTCTTTCCGCCCGCCGCACCCGCATCGCCGCCGCCCTGCAACTGGAGGACGCTATTCTCCTCGTCGGCGCGGGCGGGCCGGTGCCGCTGCCGGAGAACAGCGACCAGCAATATCCATTTCGTTCCCATGCGGAGTATTTCTATCTCGCGGGCGCCGAATGCGCGGGCGGCGTGGTGACGTTCGATCCCCACGAGGGCGAGGGCTGGACTTCGTTCGTGCCCGCGGTGACGGAGGGCGAGCGCGTGTGGGAAGGTCGCGAACAGTTGCCTGGCACGCCGCTGGCCGCCCTCGAGCCATGGGTTCACCAGCGGCGCGGCCGGCCAGTCGTGATGCTGGGTGCGCCGCGACCCGGCGGGCCGGCGGACGACGAGGTGACCCGGCTGGTCTGCGCCCGGCTGACGCACGCACGCCGCCCGAAGGACGCCCATGAGATCGCGCTCATCCGCCGCGCCGCCGCCGCGACGGCCCCGGGCTACGCGAAACTGCGCGGCTGGCTGCGCGCGGGCGTGACCGAGCGGGCGCTGCAAATCGAATTGGAGGTGGAATTCGCACGCCATGGCGCGACGCGGCCGGGCTACGGCACCATCATCGGCACGGGTCCGAATTCCGCGATCCTCCATTTCGAGCCGTCCGGCCGCGCGGCGCGCGAGGGCGAATTTGTGCTCGTCGACGCGGGCGCGGAAATCGACCGCTACATGGCGGATGTCACGCGGACCTACGTGGTGGGCACGCCGTCAGCGTTTCAACGTGACCTTTACCAAGTCGTGCTCGCCGCCGAGGAGCGCGCCATCGCCCGCTGCGTGCCCGGCGCTGAGTGGAAACAGATTCATCTCGCGGCCGCCGTGGAAATGGTGAGTGGCCTGGTCGACCTGGGGGTGATGCACGGCGCGCCCGAAACGCTCGTCGAACAGGAGGCGCACACGTTGTTTTTCCCGCATGGGCTTGGGCACATGGTCGGCCTCGGCGTGCGCGATGGCAGTGGATTGCAACCCGGTCGCGCGAAAGATCCGCGGCCGTGCCTGCGCACGCTCCGGATGGATCTGCCGCTGGCGCCCGACTATGTGGTGACCATCGAGCCGGGAATTTATTTCATTCCCGCGCTGCTCAACGATCCAGCCCGGCGCGCGCGCTATCGCGACGCGGTCAACTGGCCACTCGTGGAGCAGCATCTCCACCTGGGCGGCGTGCGGATCGAGGACAACGTGCTGGTCACCACCGGCGCGCCCGAGGTGCTCACGCGGGCGATTCCGAAAGCACTGGATTGAGTCACGGCGTGGCCGCGAGCTCCTGACCGCGAAACGCGATCATGGAGCGGCCATTTCTTGGCTGCCTCCACGCCAAATTTGCCGTGGACAACAGCGGCGTTGTCCGTCTTTTTCCGCCCCATGGCCCAGCCCGAACAAAAACATACCTCGCCCGCCAGTCTCGCGGTCGATGCCGTGCTCGTCGTCGCATTTTTCCTGTTGATCTACCGCCTCGTCGCCCCGCATGTGACGTCCACGGATCCCCAGATGATCCGCATTTGGGGCGGGGCGTGCGCCGCGTGCATGACGGGCGTGTTCTGGCTCTGCATCCAGATGTTTCGCGTCGTGCTGCGCGCCCAGCGCGCCGCCGGCAAGAAATAGACCCGGGCCACGACCTCGGGTCAGCTTCGAGCGCGCCCCTCCCGGCGCGCTTTGCGCTTTCCGCCCTGGCCGCAGCCCAGAAAAAATTCGGCGCCGACTTGCCACGCGGACGGATGCCGTCATCGTGAGGTTGCTTCCCAGCTGCCAGCGACTAGAGGTCCCCCACCCCCATGAATATCAGTCACCCACCGGCCCTCGCCCCCGCCGCTCGATCCGGGCTGCTGGCCGCAGGCACCGTGCTGTTGGCGGCCGGAATGTTCCTGGCCGGTTGCGCCAGCTCGACCGAGGTGAAGATCGACTCCCTCAGCAAGCCGAACTCGGAAGCCGCCGTCTCCTATCGCATCCTTAACAAGAACCCGCAGGTCGCCGACGATTCGCTGCGTTTCAAAGAGGCCGCCGCCTATGTGAAGACCGCCCTCTCCGGCAAAGGCATGTATGAGGCCACCGACAACGACCACGCCGATGTGGTCGTCAACCTCGACTATGGCGTCGGCCCGCCCCAGGCGCGCCGCGAGGTGATGACCGAACCGGTTTACCTGACGATGCCCGGCCAGATCCGCACCGAGCGCGTCCAAACCGGGACTGATCGGAACGGCAACGCGGTCTACCAGACCATCACCGTGCAGGATCCGCCGCGCACCGAACTCGCCGGCTATCGCGACTACACTGTCACCACGATTGTCTACGAAAAATATCTCAAGCTTTCCGCCATGGAAAACAAAGTCGCCGCCGAAGGCCGCCCGGCCACGGAGGTTTGGACCGTCGATGTGACGAGTGAGGGGCAAAGCAAGGACATCCGCAAAAATCTCCCCGTCCTCGTCGGGGCGACGATCGAATACATCGGCAAAGACTCCCATGGGCAGAAGACGATTCGGATCAAAGACACCAATTCCGACGTCGCCTTCGTGAAAAAGGGCATGTGATCGCCCCACGATCCGACGCGGGTCGGAGGAAATGGGTTTACTCGGACCGCGCCCGCGCGTGCATTCAACCCATCCCTTATGCAGTCCCAGCGTAAAATCGTCACCGCCTCACCCGAGAACAGCGAGACCCCCCTCGAGAGCGTCGCGAGTTGGGTCACCCCGAACCGGCTCTTTTTTGTCCGCAACCATTTCGACGTGCCGGCCGCGCCCGATCCCGCGGCATGGGAGGTTGTGCTCGAAGGCCTCGTCGCGCGACCGCGCCGGTGGACGTTTGCCGAACTCGCCGCGCTGCCCCAACACTCCGTCTTTGCCACCGTCGAGTGCGCGGGCAACGGCCGCTCCTTCCTGCGGGAAAAAGCCGGCGGCGTGCAGTGGGGGGCCGGCGCGCTGGGTCACGCCGAGTGGACCGGCGTGCGACTGCGCGATCTGCTGGAGCCCGCCGGGCTCAAGGCGGGCGCGCTCGAAATTATTTTCGAGGGCGCGGACCGCGGACCCGAGGACGGCGAAATGATGAATTTTTCCCGCAGCCTCCCGCTCGCGAAGGCGCTCGATCCCGACACGCTCATTGCGCTCCGCATGAACGGCGAGTGGCTTGAGCCCAACCACGGCGCTCCGCTCCGACTCTTCGTGCCCGGCTGGTATGGCGTCGCCTCGGTGAAATGGCTCCGCCGCATGCGCGTGATCGATCACGCCTACCAGGGTTTTTTCCAGACGGTGAAATATTCCATCAACCGCCCGACCGCTACCGGCTCGCGCAATCTGCCCCTTGGTCCCGGCGTCGTGAAAAGTGAAATCCTCCACCCGCACGCCGGCGCGACGCTCAGCCCGGGCACCAATCGTATCGCCGGGGTCGCGTGGGCTGGCGAGGAGCGCGTGACGCGCGTCGACGTCAGCACTGATGGCGGCAAATCGTGGCAAGCCGCCCACTTGCATGGCCTCCAGCAGCCCTACTCGTGGTGTCAGTGGGAAAGCCTCTGGACGGTGACCGCCCCCGGCGACTACACACTGATGGCCCGCGCCCACACGGAGTCCGGCCAAAGCCAGCCGTTCGACTACGACGCCAACAACCTCAGTTACATCATCAACCTGGTGCTGCCCCGCCCGGTGCGCATCGCCGCCGGTGAGCCGGCGCGGGCTGGCTTCGCGGACCCGGGCACCTGGAGCGTTTACATGGAGGCGTTCGCCGAGGAAAACACGCGCCGCCCGCTCGATGTCGAATTGGCGCTCACGGCGGGCGACGGGATTTAGCCCATCGCGCGACCGGCTTCGCCGCGGGCGTTACACGCGGTCGCGGCGCTTCCGCTTCTCGACCCGCGACGAGGCGAGGATGGCGATCTCATAGAGCACATAGAGCGGCACCGCGAACGACGTCTGCACGAAGGGATCCGGCGTGGGGGTGATGATCGCGGCGATGATGAAACACAGCACGAGGGCATGACGGCGGTATTTCCGCAGAAATTCCGTGGTGACCAGGCCGAGCCACACGAGCAGCACGATCACGAGCGGAAACTCGAACGATCCGCCCACGCCAAGCACGAGCCACGACAGGATGGAGTAATAGCTCCCGACATTCCACCGGAAGGCCAGGTCGAAGCTCTTGTTGATCTCGATCGCCATTCGCACGGTGCTCGGCACGAGCAGAAAAAACGCAAAGGCCGCGCCCATCAGGAAGAGCAAAAATGCGGACGCGCACATCGGCAGCACGGCCTTCAGCTCCTTCTCGCTGAGCGCCGGCGCGACGAACCGGCCGATAAAATACAGAATGAACGGCGCGGAGCACGCCAGCCCGCCGAGCAAGCACATCTGGATGATCATGTTGAACCCCTCCATGATCGTGGTGGTGCCGAGATCGATCGTGAGCCCGGGATACTCCTTCACCGCCTTGTAAAACGGCCACATCAAGAGCCGATTGAACTCCGTCAGGTAGAAACCGATCAGCACCGCGAAGAGGGTGAACACCACCACGCTCTTGATGATCGTCCCGCGCAGTTCCTCAATGTGCCCCCAGAAACCCATGGGCTTTTCGCGCGGCGGCGGCGCGGCCTCGGTGGGCAGCAAGTCATCGGGATGGTCTTCGGAATCGTTCACAGCAGGTTAAGGGAAGCGGGATGGTGGGAGGTTTTTCCGAAAACGGAAGCGCGTTTCCACCGCCACCGATCCGGCGCCGCAATCCCCGGCCAACCCCACGGCCCTCCCGGTGCGATTCGTGTGTCATATCTTGCGAAAACCTGCGCGTCCGGTGACCAAAATACGCTGCGCCGTTGACAGGCCCGACCTCGGAGATATGCCCTCATCCCTCTGCGCATTTCCCGCGCTCGTCCGCTCCAACTCGAAAACCACTCATCATGGCCGCCAAATCCAAAGCTAGGAAACCCGCCAAGAAAAAGTCCGCCTCCAAGAAGGCCCTCAAATGCGTTTACACCTGGGGCGCCGGCAAAGCCGACGGCCACGGCGGGATGAAAAATCTCCTCGGCGGCAAAGGCGCCAACCTCGCCGAGATGACCCGCATCAGCCTCCCCGTGCCCCCCGGCTTCACCATCACGACCGAGGTCTGCACCTATTTCTACGCCAACCGGCGCGCCTATCCCGCCTCCTTGCAGGCTCAGATGGAAGCCGGCGTGAAAAACATGGAGGCGATCATGGGCTACAAGTTCGGTGACGCCGTGGGCTTCCCGCTCCTCGTCGCCGTCCGCTCGGGTGCCCGCGACTCGATGCCCGGCATGATGGACACCATCCTCAACCTCGGCCTCAACGACCAGACCGTCCTCTCCCTCGTCGCTGCGACCAAGAACGAGCGCTTCGCGTGGGACTGCTACCGCCGCTTCATCCAGATGTATGGCGACGTCGTCATCGGCGTGCAGAAGCGGGAAGGCGAAGACCACGATCCTTTCGAGACGGTCATTCACAATTTCAAGCACGAGGCCTATCACCGGGACATCATTGATTCCGACCTCACCGCCGCCGACCAGCAGGAACTGGTCAAACGCTTCAAGGCCCTCGTGCTTGAGCGCACCGGCCACGTCTTCCCGAACGATCCATGGGAACAGCTCCGCGGCGCTGCCGGCGCCGTCTTCGGCTCCTGGATGAACGATCGCGCCAAGGTCTACCGGGCGAAATACGGCATCCCCTCCGAGTGGGGCACCGCCGTCAACGTGCAGGCGATGGTTTACGGCAACACCGGCGAGACCTCCGGCTCCGGCGTCGCGTTCACCCGCAATCCCGCGAATGGCACTAACGAATTCTACGGTGAGTTTCTCCTCAACGCCCAGGGCGAGGACGTCGTCGCCGGCGTCCGCACGCCCGAACCCGTCCTCAAGCTCAAGGACCAGATGCCCAAGTCCTACGCCGAGCTGCTCCGCGTCCGCAAAACCCTCGAGGCGCACTTCAAGGATGTTCAGGACATCGAGTTCACGATTCAGGAAGGCAAGCTGTTCATGCTGCAGACGCGCAACGGCAAGCGCACCGCCGCCGCCGCGCTCAAGTTCTCCATCGATATGGTGAGGGAGAAACTCATCGATTGGCGCACCGCGATCATGCGCAACCCCGCCGATCAGCTCGAGCAACTCCTCGCGCCCATCTTCGATCTCGCCGCGGTCAAGCAAGCCAAGGTCATCGCCACCGGCCTCCCCGCCGGCCCCGGCGCCGCCACCGGCAAGATCTACTTCAACGCCGACCGCGCGGTCATCGCCGCCGAGAAGGGCGAGAAAGTCCTCCTCGTCCGCGTCGAAACGTCGCCCGAAGATCTCCGCGGCATGATCGCCGCCGAAGGCATTCTCACCGCGCGCGGTGGGGTCTCCTCGCACGCCGCCCTCGTCGCCCGCCAGATGGGCAAGGTCTGCGTCTGCGGCGCCGCCTCGCTGCAGGTCGACTACGACAAGAAGACCGTCACCGTCGAAGGCACGACCTACGCCGAAGGCGATTTCATCTCCATCGACGGCACCATCGGCACGGTTTACGCCGGCCAGATTCCGACCGCGCCCTCCGAAATCATCGCGGGCCTCCTCCACGGCGACCCGGCCGCCAAAGCCACGCAGAAATTCAAGAGCTTCACGCAGCTCATGAAGTGGTGCGCGCAAGCCACCAAGCTGCAGGTCCGCACGAACGCCGACACGCCCGAGCAGACCGCGCAAGCGATCGCGTTCGGCGCCGTGGGCATCGGCCTCACCCGCACCGAGCACATGTTCTTCGAAGGCGACCGCATCGACGCCATGCGCGAGATGATCCTCGCGGGCAACGTGGCCGACCGCCAAGCCGCCCTCGCGAAACTCCTCCCCTACCAACGCGCGGACTTCCTCGGCATCTTCAAGGCGCTGAAAGGCTTTCCCGCCACGATCCGCTTTCTCGATCCGCCGCTCCACGAGTTCCTGCCGAACTCGAAGGAAGCGCAGATGGACCTCGCCCGGAAACTCAACGTGCCCGTCGAGAAAATCATCCACCGCGTCCACGAGTTGCATGAGTTCAACCCGATGCTCGGGTTCCGCGGCTGCCGGCTCGGCATCAAATATCCCGAGATCACCGCGATGCAGGCCCGCGCCGTCTTCGAGGCCGCCGCCGATGCGAACAAGGCCGGCTTCAAGGCCAAGCCCGAAATCATGATCCCGCTCGTCGGCTTCAAGAAGGAACTCGATCTCCAAGTCGCGCTCGTTCACTCCGTCGCCGCCGCCGTCATGGCCGAGAAAAAGACCAAGCTCACCTACTCCGTCGGCACGATGATTGAAATCCCGCGCGGCGCCCTCACGGCCGACGAGATCGCCCACACCGCCGAGTTCTTTAGCTTCGGCACCAACGATCTCACGCAGACCTGCCTCGGCATGTCGCGCGACGACTCCGGCTCCTTCCTCGGCGCCTATCAAGAGACCGAGATCATGAAGAAAAACCCGTTCGCGAGCATCGACCAGACCGGCGTCGGCCAACTGATGCAGATTGCGATCACGAAGGGCCGGAAGACGCGCCCGAACATCAAGCTCGGCATCTGCGGCGAACACGGTGGCGATCCGGACTCGGTGAAATTCTGCCACAAGCTCGGCCTCAACTACGTCTCCTGCTCGCCCTACCGCGTGCCGGTGGCGCGCCTGGCCGCAGCGCAAGCGGCCGTCGCGGATCTCAAGTCCGCCAAAAAATAATCGAGTAGGAGCGGCTCAACGCTGCGAAGAGTTCTCCACCAGCCCCGCGCCCTCACCGGCGCGGGGCTTTTTCTTACCCACGTTCTACTTGGTCCCGTCCGTCTCCACGCTCGACACACGTCGGTCGATCGCCTCTTTCGTCTCCATGCGACCCCACCCGATTTTCGCTTTCGCCCTGCTCCTTTTGGTTGTGCGGACCGCCGTCGCGCAATCCGCCCCACCGGTCTACCTCGCCGCCGTCGCCGAGGAAACGATGCGACACTTCCAAGCCCTCGTGCGTATGGACACCAGTGATCCTCCCGGAAACGAGGTCCCCGCCGTCGAATACCTCAAGCGCATCCTCGAGGCTGAGGGTATCGAGACGAAGGTCTTCGCCCTTGATCCGCAGCGCCCAAACCTCGTCGCACGCATCCGTGGGAACGGTTCAAAGCGGCCGCTCCTCATCATGGGTCACACCGACACGGTGAACATCGACCCGAAGAAGTGGAAACACGGCCCGTTCTCCGCGACCCGCGAAGGCGGTTACGTCTACGGACGCGGCACGGTCGACGACAAAGACAATGTCACCTCTTCGCTCATGACGATGCTGCTGCTCAAACGCAGCAAAGTCGCCCTCGACCGCGATGTCATCTTCCTCGCCGAAGCCGGTGAAGAAGGGAACGTGAAGTTCGGCATCGAGTTCATGGTGCGCGAGCACATGGCTGAAATCGACGCCGAGTTCTGTCTCGCCGAAGGTGGCGGCGTCGTTCGCACCGGGGGCAAGATCCAATACGCCAGCGTGCAGACGACCGAGAAAATCCCCAACCGCATCCGCCTCGTCGCCAACGGCGTCGCCGGCCACGGCTCCGTGCCTCTCCGCTCCAACGCCGTCGTCCACCTCGCGAAAGCCATCGCCAAAATCGCCGACTGGCAGCCGCCCATGCGCCTCAACGAGACCACCCGCGCCTTCTTCGAGCGCCTCGCCACCATCAGCACGCCAGAGGAAGCCGCCCGCTATCGCGCCATCCTTGCCGGCGACGAAACTGGCGCCGCACAGGAATACTTCGCCGAAAACGTCCCGCGCTTCAACTCCACCCTCCGCACCTCCATTTCGCCGAACATGATCAGCGGCGGCTACCGCGTAAACGTCATCCCCTCCGAGGTCGAAGCGACGCTCGATATCCGTGCCCTGCCGGACGAAGACATGACCCGCTTCCTCGATCAGCTCCGCCAACTGATCAACGACCCCGCCGTGGAGGTGATCCACGCGCCCGGCCATAGTCGCCCGAGTGCCCCGCCCTCCCGGCTCCGCACGGAGGCCTTCGAAATCCTCGAAGCGGCGGTCAAGCGTCACTACCATACCATTACGATCCCCACCATGAGCACGGGCGCGACCGACATGGCCTATCTCCGCGCGCACGGCATCGATTGCTTTGGCATCGGCCCGATGATCGACAGCGAAGACGGCCCCAAGGGCTTCGGCGCCCACAGCGATCAGGAACGCATTCTCGAAGAAGCTCTCTTCGCGTTCACCCGCTTCAACTACGACGTCGTCCTGAGCCTCGCCGCGACGAAGCGCTAGACCAAAACCTGCGCGCGCTGCGCGCCTCTCAAGGCCAAGCACTGCTCGTGCACCAGCTATCGGCACGGTCTGAAAAAATAAAAACCTCTTTTCCCCAAACCTGTGCCGCGGAAAAACAAAAAAAACTCATCGCGTTTGAACTCCCCCCGCCAGGGCGTGCGGTGCGGCGACTGGCGGGCAGACTCGGCGCATGGTTTCCCCAGGGTTGGTCTACCCTCATCCGCAGCCAAGCCCTCACGCGCCCCCGCGGAACAGCCGCAGATAATTTCCCGGCCGCCGCATCGCGGCGGAGTAGGTCGTCTCTCCGGTCACGATCTTCGTCATGAGTTCGGTCATCCGCTGGCCGTGCCGCTTGAGCAGCACCGTGCGCAGCCGCGGGCATTCGTAAAACACCCACGCCAGCCAACGCGCGATCCGCAGTTCACCCAACAGCGTCTGTTCGAGGGCGGCACGATAGCAGCGTTTCACGGCCGCCTCGGCGAACTCCCCGGCGAGGATCGCGCGCGCCGCCAGTTGCCCGCTCAATATTCCCGCCGTGATACCCTCGGCCGTCACCGGATCGGCCAGCCCGGCGGCGTCACCGGCGAAGAGCACCCGGTGCGCGCCAAACATTCCGTCGCGCGGCCGGCAGGGGATCAGGTAGCCGTGCCGCTCCTCGTGCAACGGCGTGCCGAGGCCCAGCACCTCGAGGTAGCGCCGGTAGTGCTGCGGCAGGTTGGCTGCGCCGCGCACGGTCGTGCCCACGCCGATCGACAGGTGCCCGCGTTTGGGAAACACCCAGCCATAGCCGGCGGGCACGAGCCCGAAATCGAAGCGCGCTGCCCGCAGCAGCGGCGCCATCGCGTCCGCCGCAAACGTCGCCTCGCATTCGAACGCCGGAAACACCCCGCGCAATTCCGGCCGGCCCGTCTGCTTCGCCACCACACTCGCCGCGCCGTCCGCCGCAATGACGAAGCGCACGCGGAATTCACCCGCCCCGGTGGCGAGCGTCACGTGATCCGCGCCCAACGTCACCTCGCGCACGGTCGTGCCGGTGAAGAGTTGTGCGCCGGCCTGCACCGCCGCGGTCGTGATCAAGTGATCGAAGCGGTCGCGCATCACCATTGAAACGATCGGCTGCTCGCGCCCGCAGGCGAAACGCATCGGCGGCCCGTGGTGGACAAACTCGGCCACGTGACACTCGCGCTCGACCACGGCGCGCACGTCGAGGGGCAACAGCGCGACCGCCCGGCGGAGCACGCCGCCCCCGCAGGTCTTGTAGCGGGGCGGCACGGCTTTCTCAATCAGGCCCACGCGCAGCCCGCGGCCGCCGAGCGCCAGCGCCGCCGCCGCGCCCGCCGGCCCCGCGCCGACGATGGCGACGTCGAGTTCGACGGTCTGGCCGCTGGCGGTGGTTGGAGCGGTGCTGGTCACCCGGCTCTTGTAAGTGAGACCGGACCGCGCTGTCACCGCATTCCGCGCGGAATCGATCTGCCCGCCGTCGACGCCTGGACTCGGCCGCCTCGCTCCGCCGGCGGCCCCATTGTTTCTATTTGTCAGACGGCACTCCGACGCCGATAACGTCCGTTCATGGAATTGTCCGGCGCCACCTTGGAGCGTTTACGGGACGAGGCCTACGCCTTCCTTTGCCGGAGAGCCGTGGAGGAAAAGCTGGTGGCCCTCGCCCGCGAAAAGGAAATCATCGCGAGCACGCGACCGCCGTTCACCGGACGCACGCACAAAGTGGCACGCGCCGCCTACACGCGCTCAATGCGCACCGCCCTCGACAACGAAGCGGCGCTCCGCGACCGGCTGGCGCAAATCGGCGAGATCGAGGCTTGGCTGCAACCGATGCTGCGCAGCGAAATTGCCGGCCCCCTCACTGACTCCACTCCAGAATTCGCGCGCTACCCGCAAATCCGTGCGCGCTTGGACGACTGGCAACAGTCGTTTCGATTGCTGCCGGAGCTGCTCGTCCCCTTTGCCCGCGAGCTGCGCAGCCTGCGCCAGGCGACCACCGGACCCGCCGCGGCCCGCCAGTTTGCGCCGGCGCTCGCCAAGTTGCGCGAACTCGCCGGGCCCCTCGAACAACAGCACCACGAGCTCCTTGTAATCACTGGGGCCGTCGGTGAACTCACCGGGACCGGGCCGGCGGGCGAGATCTGCGCCCCGCCGCTGCCGGATTTTCGCCGCGTCACGTGGGTCAACCGCCTCGCGGTGGTTTCCCTGGAGACCGCGGCGGTCGAAGTCACCCACTTCGAGGCGGAAGTCCGGGCGTTTCTGGCCGGTGGAATCGACACCGCGCTCGCCCGCGCCGAAGCCAGCCGCGATCTGTGCACGCAACTTGAGAACCGGGCGGTCGAAAAATTCTGGGCACCGCTCCGCCGCCGCGCCCGCGCGCACTTCGTGGAGGATAGCGACATCGACGACGTGCTCGCCACGCTGACCAAGCGCTACGGCAGTGGGGGCACGGGGCGACGGACAAAATCGCTCACGATGAATCCGTTTTTCAAAAAACGCTGAGCCGATTTCGTGCCCGGGTCGGACGTCTGGGCCATTTCAAACGATCGCCGGCCGCCTGCTCCCGCCACGGCGTCAACCCGACCTTCCGCGTCCGACCGCGGAGTTGGTCCGAAACCCGCTTACGCGATTGCCCAAACCTGCGTTTTTCCGCCTGCTGGTTCTCCAGCCGTTCGCGCTCCTTCTCGTTTTCCGCCATGCCTTCGTCCGCTCAAACTCTTCCGCCCATTCCCGATCCCGCTGACCCGCGGCTCTTGGCCTACGTCAACCTCAAGCTCCACGAAATCGGCCAGCCCCGCGCGGTGCTCGCCGATGGCGACGGGCTCGGCGGCTTCGTCGATCACTTCCTCACGCTCAGCCGCGAAAAGGACCGCGCCCTCGCCCGCCACCTCTGCCCCGTCGATCAGCGCATCCAGAATTTTATCTACGACTGTCTCGACGGCGCCGAGGACAGTCCCCGCCTGCCCGCCACCACCTTCGTGCTCGACCGCCCTGGCCTCGCCCGCGCCCTCTCGCTACCGCCCGGCCGGGACGAGCATCACAGCTCCATCCTCGCCTCGCTCCGCGTCCGCCAGGGCGTGCTCCACAACCCGCGCAGCGACCGCCGCACCACGTCGGGCATCTTCCACGTCACCGAGGGCGGCCTGCCGGTGCCCGACGACAAAAAGGCCGTGCCCGCCGCCGTGTTCGGCCGCCTGTTGGAGCGCGCGCTCACGCCGCCGGCCGAGTTGCTCCGCCTCCCCTTCACAGCGGCCTCGCCCGCGCCGGCGGAGTGTTTCGTCTCGCTGCACCTGCGCCCCGTCGTGGTGCCCGCCGTGCCCGGCTTCTCGCCCGTGCGCGCGATGGAGACGCGGTTCTTCGTCCCCGGCGCGCTCGTCGCCAATCTCGATTTTGTCGAGAGCATCTTCGGCAACGCCGGCGATCCGCACCTCCCGGACCACGATGCCGCCCTCCACCCCGAGCACTGGACCGGCCACACCGGCTGCATCATCCTCGCGACGCATCTCAACACCTTCACCAAATCCGAGCTCGGCCTGCCCAAGTGGGAGGACGCCACCGTCCGCCAGCGCCGGGACGGCATGTGCTGGAAGAATCCCGCCGAACTCTACAACGACGGCGGGGCCTTCAAGCTCACGGCCCGCAGCGCGGCGGGCGTGATCGTCACGCTGATTTCCGACAACTATTTCGGTTACTGCAAAAAAGAGGTGAAGACCCAGATCAGCTTCGCCGCGAATCTTCTGGGCCGCGCCGAGGAGGAGCACGCCGGCGGCGCGATCGTTTTTCCGAGCTACGATCTCGGCGAGGATTTTTCGCTCAGCACCTACGTGCCCGTCGTTGACCACACGTTTGCTGAGACGCTCGCGCTCCTCGGCGACCGCGCCGACCCGCAGCCCGGCGGCTGGGCGCGGGACCGCGCGCACCCCGACATCTACTACGTCCCGCACGCCGCGCGCTTCGACCTGCGCACCCAAAGCGTCACCTGGCAGGACGAAGCGGGCGCCGCGCAAAAACTAAAACTCCTTCCCGGCCTCACCTACGTGCTGCCGTCCGGCTACAAGGTCGAGATGGCCAAGCCCGACGAGGGCCGCCGCTGGCGGCTCCGCGGCACCACGGCCGAGGGTCTGCTCTGCCACAAGCCCTGCACCGTCTCCGGCGGCGGCAAATCTGAAATCTCCAAATCGATCGCCGACGCCACGTTCACCGGCCCCGTCTTCGTCAGCGAGCTCGCGAAGGATCTCGACCTCGTCGACTCCATCCTGCGCCGCGACTACCACACCCGGTTCCGCGATCCCGCCAACCACAAGCCCCAGGGCCGGCCCATCCTCAGCGCCGAACGCTCGCTCGGCTCCGTCGTCAAACTCCTCAGCCTCAGCGCCGACTATACCGACGACTACAACGCGTGGCTCGGCACGATCCCGCGCTACATCCGCGACCTCGTGCTCATCGTGAAACGCGCCTACAAGCCCGAGTGGGGCGACGACTGGCGCGCGCACTACACCGTCGATACGATCAATGCCCGCCCCGGCAACGAGCTGAAATACAACCGCGAAAAGCTTCTCACGCACTACCTGCGCGTGGGCTTCACCAAGGACGGCAGCTGGCGCACCTTCACCCTGCGCAAGGATTTTCTCCCCGCGGAAAAAATCCAGGTCGAGGACGACATCACCGCCTCGGCCGTCGCGCCCGCCGCGCAGGTCGCCGGCCTACCCGCCACCGCGCGCGAGCTCTCCCTGAAATTCGTGCACAACTGCGAGCTCCGCCTGTTCCAGCGCCCGGACGACGCCATCATCCGCGGCTACGATCACCGCACCGAGCACGATTTCGCCGAGCCCGGCCACTTTTTCTCCAACTACGAACCGCTCTCCCGCGACCACGCGCGCGCCATCGTCGAGGACACCCTCGGTTTCGAGACTTACACCGAGCCGATGCGCCGCATCTTTCACGAATTCCTCGCCGCCGACCGGCCCGCGTTTCTCGTCTCGCCCGCGCATCCGCGCCTCGTCGACGGCAAGCCGTCGAAAAATCCCCGCTACCTGCAGAACCGCCCCGACCTGGAGAATCCGCGCGCCACCTACCTCGCGCAAACCGGCGCGCGGCTCTACCGCCGCCTCGCCGCCGACGCGCCCGTGCCGTTCCCGGTCGGCGCGATCCTGATGGGCCGCCGGCTCAACCCCGCCGAGCCCGGCGTGCGCCCGCTCTGCGTCTACGGCCCGATCCACTATCAGGATCTGCCCGAGGCGTTCATGGATCTCATCGCCAGCCTCACCGGCAAATCCCCCTCGACCACCGGGGCCGGCTCCGAAGGCGCGCTGACCAAGGGCCCCTTCAACGCCCTCCCGCCCATTTACGATCTCAACGCCGCGCTCGTCTCCTTCGTGCTGACCGGCCTGCCGATCTTCTTTACCGCCGCCGGCTGGGTCGGCCCGCACCACCGCGTCGATCACGACATCAGCCTGCTCGTCCCCGAAATCTGGTGCCGCATGACGCCCGAGGAACGCACCCCCGCTTTCCTCATCGCCCACGGCTGCCTGGAACGCTGCACCGATTTTGAGCAAGCCGGCCGCCGCGTGCTCGCGAGCCGCCTCGGCTGGCGCATCACCGCGCGTTTCGTGCAGAGCTTCTGCGGCCGCGTGCTCAGTAACCCGAGCACCGTGTTCGAGGACGAGTTCCTCCAGCCCGAAAAACAGGACGCCGCCACCTTCGCCGACGGCGTGGACAACATCGTCGCCGCCATGCGCGCCGCCGCCGAAAATTATTTCGCCGACGGCTCGATCGCGCAGGCCGTGCCGCCGCTGCGTGCGCTGCTGCACGTGATGCGCGACGGCACGTGGGAAGGACGCGGCCCGGACGACGCCGCGTTTCGCGCGCTCTTCACGCGCGAGACCCTCCTCGCGAGTGCCTGGTATCGCGCCCGCCTCGAGGCCCAGCGCACCATCGACGCGCACCTCTGGACGCGGCACGCCGGCTACCTGGACAAATTTCTCTCGCGCCCGAACTACGCCGACATCGCCACGCGCCTCGACATCCGTGGCCGCCTCGCGCGCGCCGCCACGGCCGCACGGGCGGCCCGCGAGCCGGCCTACCTCGAGAAACTAACCGGCACCCTCGGCGCCGAGCCCGCCATCGCCACCGAGCTGATAAAATTGTCGGCGCAATAAAATCTCCGCGCACTTCCGCTCCGAAGGGAGGAGCCTGCTGGCAGGCGATTCGTAACTCTCCCACCGATCGCGTTCACTTTGCGGCGTCGCCCGGCAGGAGTTTTTGCGGAAGGTTACGAAAGCGCGTGGGTTTGCCGTGCTCAAAATCGAGCAACCACAGGCGATCGTAATCATCGCCATCCCACTTTTTCGGGCCGGACGTCCAGCCGAACGCCGTCAACATTTCGGGCAACACCTTGTGCTCCCAGCAGACGACGACGGTCTTACCCTCAAAAGCAGGCGCATCCATGATCGCACGCACGAGCGGCGCGATTTCCTCCCGGGTGAGATGCCGGTCGAGCGTCACGCCAAGCGCGCGGCCGGTGGCAGCCATGGTCTGGATCGCGCGCACCGAGCCGCCGGCCTTCGCCGGCTTCATCGCGAAGATCGCCACCGCGGGACCGTGTTCGCGCACCCGCGGATCGCGCTCAAAGAGCGCGACCAGCGCCGGCGCGCGTTCCCACCCGCGCGCATTCAACTCCGACCCAACCGCGGGCTTCTCCGCGTGGCGCAGAAAAATGATCTGCGCCGGCGCCGCGACGGCGAGGGCCTGCGCGAACCACGCCAGTGCCACCTCGCCGAGTCTTCGCCAGAGCGTCATGCGCCCAGGAAACGGCGCGCGGCCCACCGCCGCAAGCGCCGAGCACTCGGTCAGCCTCCCTCCCGCCCCGCCAAAATCCGCGCAGCGTTGGCCAATTTCGGCGGGGTATCCGCCGCGCCCCCGGCGCATAGTCGCGGCATGACCCCAATACGTGACCGCACGGCTTGGTTGCAAGGCGGCGACGCCGTCTGTCTCCAGCCACCCCTCGAAGTCAAACGTAGCTGGCGCCTCGTGCTCCTCGGCCCTCCCGGGGCCGGCAAGGGCACCCTCGCCAGCCTGCTGTTCAACGCGCTCGGCGCCTGTCCGCTTTCGACTGGCGATGTCTTCCGCGCCGCCAAATGCCATTGCGCCGCACCTGGCACCGCCATGGCCACCGCGCAGGCGCAGATGACGCGCGGCGAACTCGTCACCGACGAAACGGTGCTCCACCTCCTCCGCGAGCGCACCCGCTGCCTGCATTGCCGCGGCGGTTTCATGCTCGACGGTTTCCCGCGCACGCTCGCGCAGGCCCGGGCGCTCGACGCGCTGCTCTCCGAGGAAAACGTCCTGCTCGACGCCTTGCTCAACCTCGAGATGCCCGACGACAAACTCCTCGCTCGCCTCAGCGGCCGCCGCGTTTGCCCTTCGTGCAAGGCGGTTTTTCATGTCGCCACTCAAAAACCACGCGTCATGGGGCTCTGCGATCAATGCGGCGACGGCCTCGTCCAGCGTCCCGACGATCTTCCTGCGTCAATTCGCGTGCGACTGGAGGCTTATCACTCCGCGACCATGCCGGTCGCCGACTACTACCGCAAAAAGGGCTTGCTCGTTTCGGTTGCAGCCGAGGGCGCACCCGTCGACAATCTCGCCCATGCGCTCGACGGGCTCGCCGCCCTCGGATTGCATGAGTAAAACCTCGCGGCCCTCCGCCGCCTCCCCACCATGTTTGAAGCCGCCGAACTCGGTCACACTGTCACGCCGCAGCGCTACGACTCGCTCCTCCCGCGCCTCCGGGCGCGCCTGCTCGAAGCCCACCTGGCGCTCCGCGGTCAGAAATTCCCCGTCATCGTCATCGTCTCGGGCGCCGACGGCGCCGGCAAAGGCGAGCTCGTCCAGCGTCTCAGTAAAGATCCTCGGGGCAAGCCCCGAGGCATTTGATCAAGACAGCTCCAAATCCAACTGACCCTTGTGCAACTGACGATACTCACTCTGGCCACCCTGTCGCTGCACATACTCCGCGATCACCTTTTCGCTGCCGTGCTGCCCCACCG
>SIBG01000133.1 GCA_009695305.1 Opitutus sp.
ACACTTCCACGATGCTCTTGCCGCCATCGGCTTCCCGCAAAATGCGGATCTTTTGTTCCGTCGCGTGTCGTTTTCCTTTCATGGTCTGGGCTCCTTTTAGGGCCGCAGACTAACCTCGCAAGTGGCCCGGATTTCGGGGGATCACCGCAGTTTCTCAGGCCGGATTCAGTCGATCAACCGTCGTAAACCCGGCTTTCAGCGCATACGCCTGCAGTTCCTGCGCCGTGTGCAGCTCCAGTTTCGCCATCACATTTCGTCGATGCGTCCGGGCCGTCTCCGCACTCATCCCAAGCGTCGCGGCCGCCTCCGCGTCCGAGTGGCCCGCCCCGATGATGCGCAGCAACGCCTGCTCGCGCGGCGACAGCAACTTGTCAAAACTCTCGGAATTCTTCGCCAGTTGCCGCTGCCGGTCCACAAATCGCGGACTGAAAAACGCGCCGCCGGACGCCACCATCTGGATCGCCGTCAGCAACACGTGCGGCGCCTCGTCCTTGTGGACAAAACCCTGCACAAAACTCCGGCTGACACGGTGGACGATGAAATCCTCACACGAGGAGGAAAACAGCAGCACCGGGGTCGCGATGTGCGCGCTCACCATCTCGTCGATGAAATCCAACCCATCGCCATCCGGTAGCCGGAGGTCGAGCAACAGCAAGTCGGCGGCGACGAGTTGCTTCAGGTTCGCCCGCAGTTCGGCCAGCGTGCCTATTTCCAGCAGGACGTCACCGCGGCAATCCTTGATCAACATCCGCCGCAGCAGGGTGCGAAACATCACCTGGTCTTCGACCAAGACAAACCTCAGGGTTTCGGTGGCCACAGGAGCGTTAAGCGTGATTTTTTGGAAAAAGATGGTGCCCGGGACAGGACTCGAACCTGCACGCCTTACGGCACACGCCCCTCAAACGTGTGTGTCTACCAATTCCACCACCCGGGCATTTCTTGCGAGGAAAGCGGACTAAGAGGAATCGCCTCCGCGATGTAAAGCCCGGAAATTTTGCACGGTTATTCTGCGCCCCGCGGAGAATCCAGCAGGAGTTCCGCCCCCGGAAACCGCGGTGTCGGCCGCCCCGGATTCCTCCCGGCGGCTGACAAATTCCCGCGCTTTCGGCCCGGCCGTTCAGGCTTTTCGCTGCCGTTCTGCCAGCGCCCGCGCCAGCGCCGCGGCGAAAAATGGCCCGCGATAAATCATCCCGGTATAAACCTGCACGAGGCTCGCGCCCGCATCGAGTTTCTCGGCCGCACCCGCGGGATCGGTGATGCCACCGACGCCGATGATCGGCAGCCGGCCACCCGTCGCCCGCGCGAGATAGTTGACGATTTCCGTCGACCGCCGTCGCACTGGCGGGCCGCTGAGGCCGCCCGTCTCGCCGACCCGGGCGAAAAATCCCGGCCGCGCGATCGTCGTGTTCGTGGCAATGATGCCATCCAGGCCCAACTCCGCGATCACCCCCAGCACCGCGTCGATTTGCGGCCAGGTGAGGTCGGGCGCGATTTTCAGCAGCACGGGCACCCGCCGCGGCCCGCGGGCGCGATTCGCCGTGGTGACGGCCGCGAGCAGCTCCCGCAAGCGCGCCTCGTCCTGCAGTTGCCGCAACCCCGGGGTGTTCGGACTCGAGACGTTCAAGGCGACGTAATCCGCCCAATCCGCGAGCCGCGTAAAGCTCGCCAGGTAATCCTGCGCCGCCTGCTCGATGTCCGTCACCTTCGACTTGCCGAGATTCACGCCGAGGGGAATCCGCCGCCGCCCCGGTCCCGGCTGCGTCGCGAGTCGCTGCGCGACCGCCGCTGCGCCTTCATTGTTAAAACCCATCCGGTTGATCACCGCCTCTTGCGCCGGGTAGCGAAACATCCGCGGCTTCGCGTTTCCGTCCTGCGGCCGCGCGGTGACGGTGCCAATCTCCACGTGGCCGAAGCCGAGCGCGGCGGCCGCGGGCCAGGCGCGCGCGTTTTTGTCGAATCCCGCCGCTAGGCCGATGGCATTGGGGAACTTGAGCCCGAACACCTCGACCGG
This sequence comes from Opitutus sp., assembly GCA_009695305.1. GTDB lineage: Bacteria > Verrucomicrobiota > Verrucomicrobiia > Opitutales > Opitutaceae > SIBG01. The sequence continues at coordinate 2,012 of SIBG01000133.1, forward strand.
CCGCGTGCGTCCCACCGGCAGGCGCGTCCAGGCCTCCAGCGCCCGGCACACCGGCGGCACCGCGCCCAGCAGCGCCATTGCCTCGACGCCCAACTCGTGGGCCCGTTCAGAATCGAACCGGAACAACACGCGCCGCACGAGTTTTTCGTAGAAAAGTCCCACCACCGCAGCGTGAAATTTGCGCGCCAAATGGCAAGTGCAGCGCGCGCCGAAAGTTTCGCCCGGTGAGGATTTTCCGCGGGAAAACCCGTTTCGGGGCCCCCGGTGCGTCATCGCGCTTTTTGTGCTTGTTTTTTCAATCTCCCCTCGCACGCTGCGCAAAATTCTCATCTGACTCATGGCCAAAGCTATTTCCACTCTCGATTGGTGCATCGTTCGTCTTGGCGACGACCATAACTGGTGGGTCGCTGAAACCAGCGATCCCGTCCGCTGGGACGTGGACGGCCTCAGCATCGTCGACCCGCGCCAGCTCGCCCACCTGATCGAACTCGTCGAACCGCAGCGCGACTACGGCTTTGATCAGGACCTGTTCGAGACGGCCTTTATTCCCTTCCGCATCGACAAGGATCTCGGGAGCGGCAAGGTGCGCCTCAAGCGCGTGAAAGAGTCGGTCTTCGACTCCGACGAAAAGCTCTTCGTCCTGCCCGATGTCCTCGACGAGCAAAACGGCCCCTACGCCGACCTCCTCGATCATCTCACGCGGTGCCGCGTGAAAATGCTCAACGACCTCTTCACGTTTGAATCGAAACTCTCGGTCGACGAGGTCGAGGACGAGATTCGCGAGGACCAGAACAGCCACTTCATTCAAGGCAGGGCCGTCCACACCTTCGAAGAGCTCACCTCGATTCTCGACTACATGCCCGCCGGCTACGACACCGACGAGGAGGCGCCCGCCAAGGGCGCCGAGGAAGAGGAGGACAGTGATCTGCCCGTGCTCGATGCCGCCGAAGAAGAAAAACTCAAGAACGACGAGTCGCTCAAATGGGATGAGGACGAGGCGAAAGATCCGGACGGCAAAAAGAAGAAAACCTCGGACAACGAAGAAGACGAGGACGACGAGGAGGAAGATGATGACGAGGAGGACGACGACGACGAGAGCGACGACGGCGAGAAGCCGAAGAAGAAATCCAAAAGCAAACGCTGAGGACCGCCGTTCTGGCGCGCCCATTTCCCCGGCAGCCTTTTTGAGGCTGCCGTTTTTTTTGCCCGCCGGGCGCCCACGCCGCAGTTGCCAAGCCCCGGACTTTCGCCCACGAAGCTCCCCAGCATGAATTTTGTCCCGCGCGCCACGCCGCTCTTTCTCACCGCCCTCCTGGCCTTCGCCGCCGGCTGCGCCACGGACGGAGTCACGGCCGCCAATCCGCAGATTCCCGTGCCCGTCTCCACCGCGCAACTTCGCGCCGGCGACAGCCTCACCATCGCCCTGCAGGGCGTGCCGGATCCGAGCACCAACGCCGTCCAGATCGACGATCAGGGCCTCATCAGCCTGCCCTACATCGGCACGCTCTCCGCCGCCAGCATCAGCACCGCCGAACTCTCCCAACGCATCCGTGAAACCTACGTCGCGAAAAAAATCTACACGGTGGTCGACGTCTCGGTCAGCGTGACCGAGCGTTTCATTTACGTCGGTGGCGAAGTGCAGCGCCCCGGCCGCATCATCTGGACGCCCGACCTCACCGTCGCGAAGGCCATCCAGTCCGCCGGTGGGTTCACGCTCTACGCGAAAGAAACCGATGTCCGCCTCGTGCGCGACAACAACGCCTACTCCATCGACGTAAAGCTCGCGCAAAAAAGTCCCGCGCAAGACCCCCGCCTGATGCCCGGCGACTCGCTGCAGGTCTCGCGCTCGCGCTTTTGAGGTCGGACGCGTTGTTCCCCACGCGTCGCCTCAGACTTCTCTCCCTACCCCTTCAGCGCCGCGACCATCTCCTTCGCGAAATACGTCAGGATGATATCCGCCCCGGCACGCTTGATCGCCAGCAGCGATTCATTTCGGCAGCGCGCCAGATCGAGCCAGCCGAGCCGCGCCGCCGCGTGGAGCTGCGCGTATTCGCCGGAGACTTGATAGGCCGCAATCGGCTTGGTGATCCGGTTGCGCACCTCGCGGATGATGTCGAGATAGGGCCCGGCCGGTTTTACCATCACGAGGTCCGCGCCCTCGGCGGCATCGAGCGTCGCCTCCAGGATCGCCTCGCGCCGGTTCGCCGGATTCATCTGGTAGGTCGCCTTGCTCAACAAACGCGTGCCCGCCGCCTGCGCGCTACCCACCGCCTCGCGAAACGGCCCGTAGTAGGCCGAGTTGTATTTCACAGAGTAGGCCATGATGCCCGTGCCCGAAAAACCCGCCGCATCGAGCGCCTTCCGAATCGCCCCCACGCGTCCATCCATCATGTCGCTCGGCGCCACGAGATCCACGCCCGCCCGCGCCTGCAGCACCGCCATCTGCGCGAGGATCCCGACCGTGCGGTCGTTTTCGACGTCGTCGCGCGCCGCGTTGAGCACGCCGTCATGGCCATGGCTCGTGTAGGGATCGAGCGCGACATCCGTGATGACCGTCAACCCCGGCACGGCCTGCTTCACGGCCCGCACCGCGCGAAGCACGAGGGTGTCTTCGTTTAGCGCCTGCGTGCCCTCGTCATCCTTGAGTTTCGCCTCCAGCTTCGGAAACAGCGCCACCGCCGGCACGCCGAGCTTCGCCAACGCCCGACACTCCTTCACCAGGTCGGCGATACACAGCCGGAACACGCCCGGCATCGACTTGATCTCCTCGGGCCGGTGCTTGCCGTCCACCACGAAGAGCGGCGCGATAAAGTCCGCCGGGCGCAGCACCGTCTCCTCGACCATTGCGCGCAAGGCGGCGGTGCGGCGGAGACGACGGGGACGTTGGGTCAGTGCGAGCTTAAGTGGATCGGCCATAAGACGAGCGGAGGATTAACCGCTAATCATCGCTAATTCACGCTAATCTTGAAAAAAGATATGGAAAGACCGCTCCTTATTAGCGCCAATTAGCGCAGACTAGCGGTCCCAATTCTGTTCATGCCCATCCAACTTTTCGATTCCCTGGAGCGGAAGCTCAAACCCCTCGCTCCCGCGCACCCCGACGGCGTCTTCCGTTTCTACAACTGCGGCCCGACGGTCTACGCACCCGCGCACATCGGCAACTTCCGCACCTTCGTCGTCAACGACGTCCTCCGCCGCCTCCTCGAACTCGAGTTCGGCGCGGACCGAGTGAAGCATGTCCGAAACCTCACCGACGTCGACGACCGCACCATCGGCCAGACGCAGAAGGAAAAACGTCCGCTCGCCGAAATCACCCAAAAGTGGACCGACAAGTTTCACGCCGACTGCGACGCGCTCAACTGCCTCCGCCCGCACGTCGAGCCCACCGCCACCGGCCACATCCGCGAGCAAGTCGACATGATCGAGGTGCTCATGGAAAAAGGGAACGCCTACCGCGCGCCCGACGGCTCCGTGTATTTTAAGATCGCGTCGTTCCCCGCCTATGGCGCGCTCTCGCGGATCAAGGAGCGCGAGCTCAAGGTCACGAATTCCGCCTTCGACGCCGACCACAAGGACGACATCGGCGACTTCGCGCTGTGGAAAGCCTACAAGCCCGAGGAAGACGGTGACGTGCAATGGCCCGGCCCGCGCACCGCCGCCGCCGGCCGCCCCGGCTGGCACATTGAGTGCAGCGCGATGATCAAAAAACATCTCGGCGAGACGATCGATCTCCACACCGGCGGGGTCGACCTGCTCTTCCCGCACCACGAAAACGAAATCGCCCAAAGCCAGTGCTGCAACGGCACGACCTTTGCCCGTCACTGGTATCACAGCGAACACCTCCTCGTCGACGGCACGACGATGAGCAAGAGCAAGGGCAACTACTACACGCTCGGGGATCTCGTCGAAAAAGGTTACTCGCCCATGGCCGTGCGCTACGCGCTGCTCAGCGGCCATCCGCGGAAACAGCTCAACTTCACTCTGGACTCGATGCATGCCGCTGGGAGTGCGCTCGCGACACTGCGCGCTTTTCGCACCACGCTCCACGCGAGCGGAGTGACGCACGACGTCTTCGCTCCGGTGTTTGCCGCTTTGCAGGACGACCTGAACACACCCGCCGCCCTCGGCGCACTGTTTTCGATCATCAACCGGAAATCCGTCGAGGCCAGCGCCGCCTCATTTGATCGCGTGCTGTTAGCCTTCGGCCTGAAGCTCGACGCGCCCGCCCCTCGCGCCAACGTGCCTGCCGATATCCTCGCCCTCGCCGAGAAGCGCTGGGTCGCGAAGCAGGCGAAGGATTTCGCCACCGCCGATGCGCTCCGCCAGGAACTCGCCGCCGCCGGCTGGTCGATGCTCGACCGCAAGACCGACTATAAACTCGAGCCGCTGAAAAAAGTCTGAGGGTGGAAGCGCGGTTCGACCGAAATGGAGGTTGGGCTTTACGCCCAACCCGTCGGAGATAAATCCCGACCGACATTAAACCGAGCCACACCGCCGCGCATTTCGCTCAAAACCGCGGCGCGTGGTTCGCCGGATCGTGGCCGCACCGGCTCGGAGCGCGACGGCAGGCTGGCGGGGTTGATGGCCATAGACACCACCCTTACGCTGTGGCCGCTTGTTTGTCATTGCGAGGGAGGCTCTGCCGACCGCGGCAATCCAGCTGGATCGCTTCGTCGCTGCACACCTCGCAATGACAACCAACGACGCGTCGCTGGCTAGAATTAACACTCAGAGGGCTCATGCCCGTCACTTCACCGGCACCAGGCGTTTCAGCTCTTCGGTCCAGTGGTCGACAATGCGGATTTCCCACTGTCCCGCTCCGTCGGCGCCGGCCGCCACTCCCGGTGCGACCAGGCCGATAAACCGTCCGTCCGGCATGATGTCGTAGAGTCTCGGCGCAGTCGGGGTCGTTGCCGCGAACGACCTCGGCACCCGGGTCGGGTTCCCGAACGCGACCGTCGGCTGCGTCGTCACGGTGACCGCCGCGAACTGACCCACGCCCGGAGAAAAGAAGAGCATCGTGCCGTCCGGCGACCAGAACGGATTGTTCGCGAAATTTTGGGTGGACAGTTGATGCAGATCACCGGTGGCCGGAAACGGCTGGATATAGAGCCCACCTATTCCGCCGCTGTGAGATTCCGGCCAAATACGGTGAGGGTTGGCCCGCGCCGAAATGGCGTGGCCGGGGGCTACCGGCTTAAGGGTTGCGGAGGCTACCGGGGTCTGATTTTGGTTTCTCCCGTCACGCTCCCCGTTAGCACCCCAGTAATTTCGCCAACCAAATCCCGCCGCTCGACGTGGCCACTGTCGTCACGAAGCGCGCCGTCATCCGCCGAATCCCCGCTTCCATTCTCAACCATGAAACTACTCCGCTCCTCACTTGTTTTCCTCGCGCTCGCGACGGCCGCCCTCACCGCGGTTCGCGGCGCCGACTCCTTTAATCCCGCTCCTGGGTTCGTCAGTCTCTTCAACGGCCGGGATCTCACCGGCTGGTGCTATCGCGACGGGGCGAAGACCGACGAAAAAATTGCGGACGCCTTCGAGGGCAAGGCCGCCGCGACCGACGGGCGGTTCTCCGCGCAGGACGGTGTGCTCATCGTGCATCCCAAAACTCCGCGCCTCGCCCAGAAGATCTGGACGACCAAAGAATTTCCCAAGGACTTTGTCCTGCGCCTCGAATTTCGCGCGGCGGTGAATGCCGACAGCGGCATCTTCATCCGCAAGCCCCAGCTCCAGTGCCGTGACTACCTCGTGGCCGGCCCCGACAAATACAAGACGCTGAAAAAATACCTCGCCCAGGACTGGAACGAAATTGAGATCACGGTGAAGGACGGCGTCGCGCACTGCACCTGCAACGGCGAGCTGCTGGAGGCGGCCCTGAAAGTTCCGGCCACCGGCCCGATCGGCCTCGAAGGCGATGTCGGCCAGATGGAGTATCGGCGGATCCAGATCAAAGAACTGCCCTGATCCAGCTCCCACACGAGGGCCGGGGCAGCGAATCGCCGACACTGGCGCTCGATGGCGTGTCTTCAAATTCTGTCTTGGCGAGGAGCGAAGCGACGAAGCCACCCAGCTGGATCGCCACGGCGCGCTTCCCGCACCTCGCGATGACAAAAGTCTAATACACCACAGCCGGAGGCAAAATGGCGAAGCGATGACCCCACCCAAGTATACGTTCACCCCTCGCTGGAAGGAGGAGCTGGTCTGTTCGTGCGAGGACGGCGAGATCGTGATCGATCTCACGATGGGTATTCCCAATGTCTATTTTTACGGCGTGGCGACATGGGCCAAGCGCGCCTGCTTGGGCGACGCACCGGCGAGCGGAGATCCTGGCGGAACTCGAAGACTGGTGTCGCGCCAACCAAATCCCCCTGACGATCTTCGAAGAAAACGAGGAGCTAGCCGAAGTGGCCGCCCCCCCGGTCGCGCCAGCGGTGGTCGTGGTGCCATCTAACTTCACCGCGTTCGCACCGTTGGTGATTCTGGTGCTGGTCATATGCGGGGGCTTCTGGCTCATGTTCGGAGAGCCGTTCCTCCGGTATCGCATCGTGGGCACGTGGGGCACGGCGACGGTGCCGCATGTTAATCTCACGATCTTTCGCGACGGTCGCTACGAGTTGGGCCCGACGGACCCGCGCTACGGCGCGATCCGAAAGGGACGCTGGCAGCTTCACGGCACCGAGTTGGAGTTAGTCGGACCGGAATCAACGCAGCGGCACTCGATTCGCCTCAGCAGCGGCCGTTCGATCCGCGCGCACACCCTTTGGCTAGGCCACGTGAGGTATGAGGTCAGGAGGGACCGCCCGTAGCCCGAATAAATCACTCTCGAACGAGCGAGGCATGGGTCACAGAGGACACGGAGCACACAGCGTGTTTGGCTCCGTGGCCTCTGGATCGGAACTCTGTGCGCTCTGTGACAAAAAAATTCTTCGCAAAGGTTTGAGATGGATCCGGGCTAGGTCTGCGCTTGGCCCACATTTCGAACGCAGCACATGCGGTTCGCGCCGGCGCAGCGCCGGGAGCGGCGGCCTTCCAGCCGCCGGTTTCACCGGAGACCGGCCCGCGTGAGCCAGGCCGGCTGGAAAGCCGCCCCTCCGGAAAGGCAGATTTGCTGACGCGGATTTGTGGGGCCAGCGCAGGGGTAGGTCCCACGGCGCGACCGGATCGGCGTCAGCTACCGCGCAGAATCCAACCCGTGCGCCGTGCGTGCCCGCCAGCGGCGGTGAGCCAGCGGCAGCTCGCGGGGAGAGGTCGCCGGCACGTCGGCAGATGCGCCCGGGTTGCGAGCCGTCACTTCACCGGCACCAGGCGTTTCAGCTCTTCGGTCCAGTTGAGGACGATGCGGATTTCCAGCTGTCCGGCTCCATCGGCGCCGGTCGCTTGTCCCGGTGCGATCCGACCGATTAGCCGGCCGTCCGGCATGATGTCGTGGACTCTCGGCAAACCCGGGGAACCTGCCGGGAACGACCTCGGCACCGGGGTCGGGTTCCCGAACGCGACTGTCGTCCGCGGCGACGCCGTAGTTCGCGGCTTTCATGCCGGTCACAGCCGCAGTCATCATCACGCCCTGAACCACGCGGACCGCGCCCCTGGTGACTGCCAGTCGGCGCGCATCGACGGCGACTCCCATCAGGACGTTGCCGACGGCGTAAACGAGATGACCGGTCGGCAGATAGTGCGCTTCCCCTCCGCCCCCCACGAGGACCTTTCGCTCGCCCGTCGAGATCTTCTGCGCGACGATGTGGGTTCCGTCGATCGTTGTGCTCTCTGCCGGCTCCTCGGTGAAGAGCACCGTGTCGCCGTCCGGCAACAGCTGAGGACTCATCAGCACATTCCCTTTCTGAGCGGATATCACCACCGCGGGTTTGCCGCCGGTGGCCGGCACGCGCAGAATCTCATTGAGCTGGCCGATCAGAATCGTGCCGTCCGGCGCCCAGCTGAAGCTGTTAGACGAACGGGCCACCGCGCCGATGACCACCGGAGCGCCGCCGCTGATGGCGATACGCTTCAGTTGCCCGGCCTGCCAGTAGCCTGAGCGGGTCCAGCGACAAGGTCGTCGGGATGCCCCGCCGGTTCAGCGGATTTCGTCCCGCCGATTGCGCCAGCCCGTAGTGAAAGTAGCCGGTAATATCCTCGAGTCCCATGATTCCGGCGTGCCGGCCGTTCCATGGCGGATAGTGCCGGCCGCCATTCGAAAGACCCCTC
>SIBG01000134.1 GCA_009695305.1 Opitutus sp.
GGTGGGGCAGCACGGCAGCGAAAAGGTGATCGCGGAGTATGTGCAGCGACAGGGTGGCCAGAGTGAGTATCGTCAGTTGCACAAGGGTCAGTTGGATTTGGAGCTGTCTTGATCAAATGCCTCGGGGCTTGCCCCGAGGATCTTTACTCTCGGTGCGGCCCGGCTGGGCACCATGATCAAATACATCCCGCATCCCGTGACCACCGGGTTTACCTGTGGGATCGCGATCACGATCATGCTGACCCAGGTGAAAGAGTTTTTGGGTCTGGAGACGGGGCCCGTGCCGGCGGAGTTTTTCGCGAAGCTGGAGGTGCTCAGCGGGGCGTGGCGATCGGTGAGCTGGCCGACGCTGGCGAGCGGAATTGGGGCGGTCGCGATTATGCGGTTCTGGCCGAAGGCGTGGTCGCGCTACGTCCCCGGCTCGATCGTGGCCGTGATCCTCGGGACGCTGGTGGTGGCGGTTTTCAAGTTGCCGGTGGCGACGGTCAGCAGCCGGTTTGGCCCGGAGGCGTTGCCCAACGGCCTGCCGGCATTCCAGCTGCTGGTCTTCGACTGGCACCACTTGGGCGACCTCGTCCGGCCGGCGATGGCCATCACGCTGTTGGGGGCGATCGAGTCGTTGCTCTCGGCGGTGGTGTCGGACGGCATGATTGATGACCGGCATGATTCGAATCAGGAGCTGATGGCTCAGGGCATCGCGAATTTGACGGTGCCGTTTTTTGGCGGGATCCCCGTGACGGGAGTGATCGCGCGCACGGCAACGAATGTGCGTAGCGGCGCCGGTTCGCCGGTGGCCGGCCTCACGCATGCGCTGGTGTTGCTGTTGATCGTGTTGATCGCTGGGCCGCTGGCGAAACTCATCCCGCTCACGGTGCTGGGCGCGGTGCTGATCGTCGTGGCGTTCAACATGGGCGATTGGGAGGAGTTTCGTGTGCTCGGCCGCCACACGAAGAGCGACGCGGCGGTGTTTCTGGTGACGTTTGCCCTCACGGTGGTGTTTGACCTCACCGTGGCCGTCGAGGTGGGAATGGTTTTGGCGGCGGGCCTGTTCATCAAGCGGGTGACGGACACGACGCAGGTTTCCGCGCTGGATGAAACGGGCGCGAGCGGGCAGGGCCACGAGCAGGTCAAGGACGTGCCGGCGGGGGTGTTGATCTACCGCGTGTTTGGCGCGCTGCTCTTTGGGGCGGCGGACAAGCTCGACAGCGTGATCCGGCGGGCGAATGCGGACACCCGCGTGGTGATCCTGCACATGGCGGCGGTGACGGCGCTGGACGCGACGGCCCTGAACGCGCTCGAGACGCTACACGAAAAACTCCGCCATCACAAAAAGCACCTCATCCTGAGCGGGCCGCATACGCAGCCGTATTTTCTGATGGAAAAGGCGGGCTTTCTGGACCGGGTGGGCGCTGCCAATATTGTCGGCGACCTAGAGGAGGCGGTGGGGAGGGCGCGGCAGCTGGTGCCGCCGAAGAAAGCGCCGACGCAGGCGCCGTTTTGAGTTGTTTACGCTGTAGGGCCGGCGCTGGTCGCCGGGCCGCGATTGGGAAATCGGAGGCGGCGCGCCGACAAGCGACGGCCCTACGAGATCGTGATACGGGCTTTCACGTTTTCAGCTTCCCGCAACCACTCGTGCGGCGGTGTGCCGTCGGGATGGAGTAATGAGAGGAATCGAAATTGCGACGGATCGGGACAAAACCACCACCGCCAGCGAGCTTCTACGGTAATCAATCCCGCCGCGTAGGGGTTCATGAAAATGTAGAATCCGTAGTCCTCCACTCGCTCGGTTGCACGCAGCCGGTGCTCGAACCCATCCTCCTGCCAATGCCACGTCACTCGACCTGCGTCACGAGCCAGTGTTTTGAATTTTGCCATGACTTGACCCAGTCGCAGACGGGCTCCGAGCGTGAAAAGCAGATGCGCATGGTCAGGCATGATGGTTGCCGCGAGAACGGTCACATCCTGGTCGACTTGGAGGCGTTGCAGGACGGCGATGAGTTGGAGTGCGGTATCTTCGTGCACAAGGACAGGCAAACGCGTTTGGGTGCATCCGGTCACAAAATACCGCGCACCGATGAGTGACACGCGGCCCCAACGCAGATGCGCGGTTTTGCGTTGAGGTAGGGGCATGACGAGAACGAGAAGAGCTGGGAGCGGCACGGCGACGAGCGCCGGCCCTACACGCGCTTATCCGAGCACGGTTTTGATCACCTTGCCGAGGTCGGTTACCCGGTAGGGTTTCGTGAGGTAGCCGCAGAAACCCATGTCGAGATATTTGCGGGCCATGTCATCGTTGTCGTAGCCACTCGAGACGATGGCGCGCACCTCGGGATCGAGTTCCTTGAGCGCCTTGAAACATTCTTCGCCGCCCATGCCGCCGATGATCGTGAGGTCCATGATGACGGCGTCGTAGGGGCGACCGATGTTTTGGTAGCGCTTGTAGAACGTGATCGCCTCCTCCCCGTTTTTGGCGAGGTCGTATTTGTAATCGAGGCTCTGCAGCATCGTGCCAGTGAGCACAGAGATCTTCGGGTCGTCGTCCATGAAGAGCACCCGGCCGGTGCCGAAACGGATCGAGGCCGCCTTGCGCGCCTGCACTTCGACGGGCTGGTCGGCCTTCGGGAGATAAACGGTGAAGGCCGTGCCGACACCGATCTCCGTATCGAGCCCGAGCTGGCCACCGTGCTTGCGGACGATGGAGAGCACCGTCGCGAGACCCAGGCCGGTGCCGTGTTTCTTGGTGGTGAAGAACGGATCGAAAATTTTCTCGACGTGCTCGGGTTTGATGCCGCTCCCGTTATCGCGCACCTCGAGTTCGACGTAGGCGCCCGCGGGCAGCGAGGGCACCTGATCGTCAGCGAGCTGGATATTTCGGGCGTGGATTTGGAGGCGCGGCGAATGCGGCGGCGGGGGCATCGCCTGGAGGGCATTGACGATGAGATTTTGGAAGACTTGCAGAATCTGCGCGCGGTCCACCCTCACGGGCTCGATGCCCTCGGGCACCTCCAGCGTGATTTCGGCGGTCGCGGCGGCGGCCGCGATCTTGATTGAATCCTCGAGAATTTCCCTGGGCGCGACGGAGACCTGCGTGCCGGCGCCGCCCTTCGCAAACAAGAGGAGTTGCTTCGTGAGGCCCTTCGCGGTGAGGCAGGCTTTCTCGGCGTCGTCCAAAGCGGAGTAATCGCGGTTATCCTTCCCGAGCGAGACCGCGCCGAGGATGGTCGTGAGCAGATTGTTGAAATCGTGCGCGATGCCGCCGGCGAGCAGGCCGAGGGACTCGAAGCGGTTGGCCTTCACGAGCTCCTCGGGCGTGAGGGTCATCTCGTCGGGGTTGCGGAAAATAATCGCCACGCCGCGCGGCTTGCCGTCAGGGCCGAAAGCGGCGCGCGCGGTCCAGACGATGGGCGTCGGCGGTTCGCCCTCGCCGGGGGCGGCGAGCGCGTCCTCGCTAATGAGCGGCAGCGGTTGGTCGGCGGCGAGGGCGCGCTCCGCGGGATTGTCGCCGGGGCGTCCACTCAGGCGGTTGACGAGCCGGAAGAGGTCGCCGACGGGCTGACCGCGGGCCTTTTCCGGCAGGAGCTGGAGAAGTTTGGCCGCGGCGGCGTTGAGGAAAATGATTTTGCCGCCGGCGTCGGTGACGAGCACGGACTCGGCGAGGGCGCCGAAGGCCTCGGCGGCGAGCGCGACGGGGAGGGTGGCGCCTTCGCCCTCGGCGGCGCCGGCGGAAAGATCGGCGGGCAGTGCGCAGGCGAAGCCGACCACGCGCGTGAGTTCGCGCTTGCGCGTGAGGGTGCGGTGCGCGCCGAAGAGCACCGGGACGGCGCGGCCATCCTTGGCGCGCAACTTCACCGCCTCGATAAACGCGTTCTGCCCGGGCGCGCGCGCGAGCAGCCAGGCTTCGACGCCGGCGGAGGCTTCTTCGGGCGGCAGGGCGGCGGCGAAGGAGGCGGGCTCGGGGGCGAGTTCGCCTTCGTCGTGGCCGAGCAGTTTTTCGAACGCTGGGGAGAACCAAAAAATTTTCCCGGGAAAATCGAGTTCGAACGCCGCGAGCGGGCCCGCGCCGCTCAGATCCTGGAGGCGGGCATCGTTGGCGAGCGATTCCTCCTCGAGCTGCTTGCGCTCGGTAATATCGAGGTGGAGGCCAACGACGCGCTCGAGTTCGCCGGCGGCGCTCATCAGCTGGAGGCCGAGCGATTGAATCCACACCCAGTGGCCGCGCCGGTGCTTCATGCGAAACTCGACGCTGAACGGGCGGGAGCCGACCGTGAGTTTCTTGCCGACTTGATCGGGAGCCGCGGACGAGTCTTCGGGGTGGATCAGTTGGCGCCACGTGTCGAGCGTGTCGGGCAATTCGGCGTCGGCGTAGCCGAGAAGTTTTTTCCACGCGGGTGAAAAGCGCACGTGGCCGGCCTTGAGCTGGAGATCAAAGAAGCCGGCGGCGCCGTGGTCGGCGAGGAGCTTGAAGCCGTGGGCGGTTTCGTCAGCGCCCGCCGCGCCGCCGGGGGCGCTGGCCGGCAGCGGCGGCGAGATAACGGCGATAAAACCAGCGGACGAGCCGAGAGTTTTTTCGAGGCGGACCCGCACGTCGCGGGGCGCGCCTTCGCGCGGCTGGGCGGAGAGAACGGCGGTCTGGTCGAGCGCACTGACGAGCAGGGCATCCCATTGCGCTTCGAGAAACTCGGGATCGGTGGAAACGATTTCGAAGGCGAAGAGGCTGGCGAAGAGTTCACCGACCAATTCGTTTTCGCCGGTTTGCCAGAGAGCGCGGGCGGTGGGGTTGGCGGCGATCACGCGACCCGCGGGGTCGAGGAGCAAGACCGCGGCGGGCGCGGCGTCGGCCGCGCGGGCAGGGGAGCTGGATGTGGAGGTAGCCTCGCTCAACTTAATTCAGAGCCAGCCAGCTTTGGGTGTGTTTGGCGAGAAAATCGATGAAGGCCGGATGATCATTCAGACAGGGGATGTGGGTGAACGATTCGCCGCCGGCGGTCTTGAAGTCCTCGGCGCCGCGCAGCCGAATCTCCTCGAGCGTTTCGAGACAGTCGGTGACGAACGCGGGCGTGATGACCAGGAGGCGCTTCTTGCCCTCGGCGGCGAGGCGCCGGTATTCGAAGTCAGTGTAGGGCGTCAGCCACGGTTCCCCCATGATCCGCGACTGGAAAGAAATGGACCAGCGATCGGGCGCGAGTTCGGCGCGGGCGGTGAAGAGCTGCGTCGTGCGCGTGACCTGGGCTTTGTAGCAAGTGGCGTGGGCGGGAGAGCAGGTGTTGCAGCAATCGGGCACGACGAGGCAATGGGCCCTGGACGAATCGGCCTTGGTGAGATGGCGCTGCGGGATGCTGTGGTAGCTAAAGAGCAGGTGATCGTGCGGCTGGGCGAGGTAGGGGCGGGCGCTGGCGACGAGGGCGTCGATGTAGGCGGGGTCGGCGTAAAACGGCTGCACGCATTCGATTTTCATTTTCGGCGCGAGCGCCGCGGCCTCGCGGCGGACTTTCGCGACGACGGTCTCCCAACTCGACATGGCGTAGTGCGGGTATTGCGGGAAGAGCAGGAGTTTTTCGACGCCGGCGGCGGCGAGCCGGCGGAGAGCGGCGGGGATGGACGGGTTGCCGTAGTTCATCGCGAGCTCGACGTGGGCGGCGGTGCGATTTTGCAGCGCAGCCTGGGCGAGCTTGCTGGTGGCGATGAGCGGCGAACCCGCGGCAGTCCAGATGGTGGAGTAGGCGTGCGCGGATTTTTTTGCGCGGAAGGGAATGATGAGACCGTTGACGAGCCCGCGGCGGAGAAACGACGACGCGGGTTGGTCGATGACGCGCTCGTCGCCGAGAAATTCGCGCAGGTAGCGCTTCACATCGGGGACCGCGGTGGAATCGGGCGAGCCCAGGTTGAGCAGGAGAACGGCGCGGGTGGTCATGCGGATGAAATTGCGCGGAAAATTCCCGGCGAAGTCAAATGGCGCGCGCAGTGGGTCCGATCACGGTCACTGGGCCGGGCGGATGAGTTTTGCCTTTTAGCCGGGTTCATCCGTGTTCATGGGTGGTCTCCTTCCTTTCATGAACACCTCTCGCCAGCCCGTCCTCCTCGTCATCCGTGATGGTTGGGGCAAGAATCCGCATCCCGCGCAAAACGCAACCAATGCCACGTTGCTCGCGCAGAAGCCGTGCGACGACATGCTGCATGCGACTTATCCGCATACGCTCATCGCGGCATCGGGGCTCGACGTCGGCCTGCCCGACGGCGTGATGGGCAACAGTGAGGTCGGTCATGAAAACATCGGGGCGGGTCGGATCGTCGACCAGGAACTCGTCCGGCTGAACAAGCTTTTTTCCGAAAAACGCCTCGCGGGAAATCCGGTCTGGCGCGCCGCGATCGCGCGCGTGAAGGCGAAACCCGGGGCGAAGCTCCACCTCATGGGCATCGTGAGTGATGCGGGCGTGCACGGAATGCTGGAGCACCTGTATGGGATTTTGCGGCAGGCGAAAGTGGACGGACTCACGGCCGGGCAGGTGTTCATCCATGCCTTCACCGACGGTCGAGACACGCCGCCGCAGAGCGGGCTCGGCTACGTGAAGCAGGTGGACGCGCAGTGCCAAAAAATCGGCCTCGGCCAGATCGCGACAGTGTGCGGCCGGTTTTGGGCGATGGACCGCGACAACCGCTGGGAGCGCGTGCAGCAAGCCTACGACCTGCTCACCGGCCGCGCCGCGGTCGCGACGGCGCCGAGCGCGGCGGCGGCAGTGCAGCAGTATTACGACGCGCCGCTGAGCAAGACGCAGAACGGCGACGAATTTGTGGCGGCGACGTGGATCGTGGGCGCCGGTGGCAAGCCGCTCGCGACGATCGGCAACGGCGACGCGGTGCTCTTCTATAACTACCGCGGCGACCGGCCGCGGGAGATCACGAAGGCGTTCGTGATGGACGGATTCAAGGACTTCGACCGCGGCGCGAAGCTCGATCTCTCCTACGCGACGATGACGGAGTATGAGGCGGGTCTGCCGGTGAACGTGATTTCGCCGAAGCCCGCGGCGCTGAAGAATATTTTGGGGGCAGTCGTGGCCGAGGCGGGCATCGCGCAGTTCCGCTGTGCGGAGACGGAGAAAAATCCGCACGTGACTTTTTTCTTCAACAACTACCGGGCGACGCCGTTTCCGGGTGAGGAGCGGGCGTGTCCGCCGAGCCCAAAGGTGCCGACCTACGACATGCAGCCAGAGATGTCCGCCGCCGAGGTGACGGCCGCGGCGAAGGCGGCGATCCTCTCAGGTAAATACGGGCTCATGGTCGTGAACTACGCGAACCCCGACATGGTCGGCCACACCGGCTCGTTGCCGGCCGCGATCAAGGCGTGTGAGGCGACGGATCGCGGGCTGGGGGAGTTGCTCGCGGCGCTGGCGAAGGTGAATGGTCGCGCGGTGATTCTCGCCGATCACGGTAACGCCGAGCAGATGTGGGATTTTGAGAATAATTCGCCGCACACCTCGCACACGCTGAACCTGGTCGAGGTCTTCGTCGTCGGCGATGGTTTCGCTGCCGGCAAGACGAAGATGCGCCCCGGCGGCCGCCTCGCGGACATCGCACCGACGGTGCTCGCGCTGATGGGACTACCGAAGCCGGTGGAGATGACGGGGGAGACCTTAATTGTGGCATAGTCTTTCCATTTGTGACCTTGCAAGTTAATGAGCCCGAGACAGAGTCGCGTGACGATGAATGTCGAAGAGCTGAAAAACGCAGCGGCCGCGCTCGACCCTGAAAAACAAGGAGAGCTGGCGGCATTTCTCGTTTCACTCCGCAATTCGCGTGATCCCGACTATCGGACAGCGATGCAGGAGCGGATGAACGAAAAGAATCCCGCTCGCTGGCTCACTCCCGATCAATTTGAACAGCGCCTTGGTGTGCGCTGAGGCGGGTCGTGCGCTACGAAGTTTTCATTCACGATTCATTGGTGCCGTTGGCCCCAAAATTGGGAATCGAACGGCGGCGGCTAATGGACTTGATCCGATCGTTGGGCGAACACCCGTTCACGCACGGCGATTTCAGGGAATCGGATCCAGACGGTCGTGGGCGGGAAGTGAAAATTGTCGGGCGTTACGCGGTCAGCTGGTGGGCCGATCACGCGGCGAAAGAGATCAAGGTCACCAACATCCAGTTGGCAGACAATCGCGACTGACGAAGTTTCTGTTTGCCCGCGGGAGCGGCGGGCCGCTTAGTTTGCGGGTTTCAGCCCGTAAACACTCCCATGCACCGCTCCCACCACTGTGCCCAGCTCACTCCGGCCGACCTCGGCACGATCGTTTCGCTCCTTGGCTGGGTGGACACCATCCGCGACCAAGGCGGCATCATCTTCGTCGATTTACGTGACCGCAAGGGTCTCACGCAAATCCAGCTCGAGCCCCGCGACAATGCGAAGCTCGGCGAGCAGTTGAAGCACCTGAAGCCCGAGTCCGTCATCGGCATCATCGGCAAGGTCGTGCGCCGTCCCAGCGGCACGGAAAACAAGAACCTGCCAACGGGCGAGGTCGAGGTGGTCGCGTCGGAATTGGAAATTCACAACATCTCCGAGACGCCGCCGTTCCCGCTCGACGACGTCGGGGGCGACAAGGTTAACGAGGACCTGCGCCTCACCTATCGCTACCTGGACCTGCGCCGGCCCAAGATGCGGAAGAATCTCCAGGTGCGGCACAAGGCGGCGAAGTCCATCCGCGATTATTTCGACTCACAAGAGTTCATCGAGGTGGAGACGCCGGCGCTCTTCAAGAGCACGCCCGAGGGCGCGCGCGAATATCTCGTGCCGTCGCGCATCCACGCGGGGCAGTTCTACGCGCTCTCGCAGTCGCCGCAGCAGTTCAAACAGATCCTCATGGTGGCGGGCGTGGAAAAGTATTTTCAGATCGCGCGCTGCTTCCGCGACGAGGATTTGCGCTCGGACCGCCAGATGGAGTTCACCCAGGTGGACGTCGAGGCGTCGTTCGTCACGCGCGAGGATATCTACACGCTGTTCGAAGGCATGTTGAAGAAGCTGTGGAAGGATGTGCTCGGCGAGGACATCCCGACGCCGTTTCCGCGGCTGCCATTCCACGAGGCGATGAACCGCTACGGCGTGGACAAGCCCGATGTGCGCTTCGCCTTCGAACTCATCGATTTTACCGAGCTGTTCAAGACCTCGGGGTTCAAAGTCTTCGCCTCCACCGCGAATGGCGGCGGGGCGATCAAGGCGCTCAACGCGAAGGGGCTCGCCGATCTCACGCAGGGCGAACTCAAAAATCTCGAGGACATCGCGAAGTCACTCGGAGCGAAGGGCCTCGCGTTCATCAAGGTCGAGGGCGGCGAGTGGAAATCGCCGATTGTGAAATTCTTCTCCGAGGCGGAAAAGGCGGCCCTCACAACGCAACTCGGCATCGGCGAGGGCGACATCGTGTTTTTCGCGGCGGCGCCGTGGGAGAAAGCGTGCGCGATCCTCGGTCGCATCCGACTCGAGGCGGCGGCGCTGCTCCAGAAGCGGGGCAAGCTGACGATCCGGCACGATGACTGGAAATTTTTGTGGGTGATCGATTTTCCGCTGATGAGTCACGACGAGGCGGAGAACCGCTACGTCGCGACGCATCACCCGTTCACGGCGCCGGTCGCGGAGGATGCCGCGTTCCTCGACAGCGACCCGAAGAAAGTGCGTGGTCAGCACTACGATGTCGTCCTGAACGGCATGGAACTCGGTGGCGGCTCGATCCGCATCCACCAGCCGGCGCTCCAGAAAAAAGTTTTCGAAGAGGTGCTGAAAATTCCCGCCGACGTCGTCGAGAGCCGCTTCGGCTACCTGCTGAAGGCCTTCACTTATGGGGCACCGCCGCACGGTGGCATCGCCTTTGGGCTGGATCGGATGTGTGCGCTGCTCTGTGGCACGACGAGCATCCGCGATGTGATCGCGTTTCCCAAGACGCAGCGGGGTCAGGATCTCATGGCGCAGAGTCCGACGGCGGTCACCGCGCGGCAGCTCAAGGAACTGCACATCGCGATCGTGGCGCCAGAGTGAGCGCGCAGGAACTCGGGAGGTCCCGACAGATCCTGACCCACCTGGGCGACGAGCAGGATCGGGGGCAGGAGGAGGATTGTGGGACTGAGGTGAGGGGCGCGCTTGACGAGGAGATCGGCCGGGGTGAAGTCGCCGCGTGAGCGGTTTTTGCGGGCGAAGTT
>SIBG01000135.1 GCA_009695305.1 Opitutus sp.
CCCGCCTCCGCCTGCCGCTGGGATCAAATCTCCCTCGGTGAAGTCATGCTTCGCCTCGACCCCGGCGAAACCCGCGTGCGCGTGGCCCGGGAGTTCAAAGCCTGGGAGGGCGGCGGCGAATACAACACCTCCCGCGGCCTGCGGAAATGTTTCAATCTTCGCACCGCCGTCTGCACCGCCTTCGTCGACAACGAGGTCGGCCATCTCATCGAGGATTTCATCATGCAGGGCGGCGTGGCCACCGACTTCATCAAGTGGCGCGAAGACGACGGCATCGGCCGCACCGTCCGCAACGGCCTCAACTTCACCGAGCGCGGCTTCGGCCTCCGCGGTGCCGTCGGCGTCCCCGACCGCGGCAACACCGCGGCCTCGCAGCTCAAGCCCGGCGATTTCGACTGGGAAGACATCTTCGGCCAGCAGGGCGTGCGCTGGTTCCACACCGGCGGCATCTTCGCCGCGCTCTCCGAGACCACGGCCGCCCTCACCATCGAGGCCGTCAGGGCCGCGAATAGGCACGGCACGATTGTCAGCTACGATCTCAACTACCGCCCGTCGCTCTGGAAAACCATCGGCGGCCTGAAGAAGGCGCAGCAGGTCAACCGCGAGATCGCCAAATACGTCGACGTCATGATCGGCAATGAGGAGGACTTCACCGCCTCCCTCGGCTTCGAGGTCAAGGGCGCCGACGAAAGCCTCAGCCATATCGAGACCGACGCGTTCAAGGCAATGATCCGCACGGCCGTCGCCGAGTTTCCCAACTTCAAGGTCGCCGCGACCACGCTCCGCAAAGTGATCACCGCCACGAAAAACGACTGGGGCGCGATTCTCTACCACGACGGAAAATTCCACGACAGCCGCGCCTACCCCGGCCTCGAGATTCTCGATCGCGTCGGCGGGGGCGACAGTTTCGCCAGCGGGCTCCAGTTCGGTTTCCTCGCGAAGAACGATGCCCAACTCGCCGTCGACTACGGCGCCGCGCACGGAGCGTTCGCCTCGACGACGCCCGGCGACACTTCGATGGCCACGCAAAAAGAAATCGAGAAGATGATGAAAGGCGGCAGCGCCCGCGTGGTGCGCTGATCGACCGTGAGAGGGGCTTTATGCCCCGATTGATGGTTCTCCGCCCGGGCTCACGCGCCGATCCTCGTTGCCACCGCGCGAGCGATCGTAGATCAGCGTCCTCCGCCCCGTCCACCCGCTTATGCCCCACCTCCCTCCTCCCCGTCAGCGCCGGCAGTGGCTGGCGGCTGTCCTGCTCGCAGTCGCGCTGGGCCCGTTCCTCTCCGCGCAGCCGCGCCCACCGGATGGCTCGCCGCCCTTTGATCCCCGCGGCCAGCCGAACCGCTCGCGCCCCGGCCCGTGGGACAACGATGCCCTCGTCTACCGCGCCACCGCCGACGGCACGAGCGAACGCCTCACCGTGTTTCCCCGCGCCGGCGTGCCGACGGCCGCGCGCCTCGCGGACGGACGCCTGTGCATTGCTCATCAACATTTCCCCGAGGACAACTCCGCCGACTTCGACAAGGTCGCCGTGCATTTCTCGTCTGACGAAGGCCGCACCTGGACGGCCCCGACCGTCATCCGCGTGCGCGGACTGCCGGAAGGCATGCGCTTCCCGTTCGACCCCACGCTCGTGCCGCTGCCCGATGGCCACGTGCGGCTCTACTTCACCTCGCACCAAGGGCGCCGCATCCAGGATGACCGGCCCGCGATCTACTCGGCCATTTCGCGCGACGCCGTCGAGTTCACTTTCGAGCCCGGCGTGCGATTCGGAATCGTCGGACGATTCGTGATCGATTGCGCGGTGGGATTGCATCGCGGCGTCTTTCACCTCTTCGCCCCCGACAATGGCGCCGGCCCACCGCCTGGCAGCCCGAATCCCGGCATGCCTCCCGCCGCCGAGCGCCCGCAACCCGGCACCGGTTACCATGCCACCAGCACCGATGGACTAAATTTTACGCGCCAGCCCGACGTCCATATTGCCGGCCGACGCAACTGGCTCGGCAACGTGCAATCTGACGGAGACCTCCTGCGCTTTTTCGGCAGCGGCGGACCCGGCGGCCCGGGCCCAGGCGACCGCGGCCCTGGCAACCCCGGCGGCCCGAGGCGTCCTCCCGGCGAACCTGGCGATCGCGGCCCCGGCAACCGCACGGGTCCGGGCCGTCCGCCCGGCGAGCCCGGCAACCCTCCCCGCCCCGGCGGCCCCGGCGGAATCTGGGTGGCCACGAGTCCGGATGGAGCCGCGTGGACGTTGCAGGAAAAATTCGCGTCCGTGCCCGGCGCCGACCCTGGCGCGGTGGCGTTGCAGGATGGAAGCTGGCTGGTCGTCGTGACGAGCCCGCCCCGCCCCGGCACGCCGAGTGCGCAACGCCGCGGCGGCCCCGAAGATCGGCGTCCGTAGGTTCCCTGGCCGGCTCACCAGCCAGGGATTGGCCCGTCGGTCATTTTTTTTCGCTGATCGCGAGAAAAGAAAAAGGGTCAGGCAACATGAGCGCCAAGTCGGAATAGCGCCCGCACGATTGTCGCTCAGGTTGCCTGACCTTTACGGCCGGGCCTATTTCGCCAGATCGATCCTCGCCGGTGGCCGCCGGTCGGCCCGGGCCACTCCCGGATTGGTGCTTGCCGGTCTGTTTCGCCCGCCTGCATAGTGTCCGCCGTCAGTGGAGCGGAAAACCACTTGAAAAAACGGGCGGCGCAGCGCTGCCACTCAACCTACGAATAGTAGTCATCACATGAAAAAGTTACTCTGCAGCCTCCTCGTGCTGCTGATCCCCGTGATCGGATTAAGTCAGGCGGCGAAAAAAGAAGCCCCCAAGAAAGCCACCATCGAAACCTACCGCGTGATGCCCAAGGAAGGCCATGGCACCGCCCTCAAGGCCGCCCTCGCCGCCCACGCCCAGAAATTCCACTCCGGCAACTGGAAATGGCGGGTCAGTGAGGTTCTATCCGGCCCCGACGCGGGTGCCTATGGCATCAACGAGGGTCCTAATTCCTGGACCGATCTCGACAGCCGCGGCGACCTGGGACCTGAGCACCAGAAGGATTATGCGACGAACATCGCCCCTCACGTGGAAAAGAGCACTCCCACCGCCTACTACACCTACCTGCCTGACGTGAGCACCTCGGCGGCCGAGGCCCGCTCCAACACGAAGACCCTCATTCAAAAAGTCACGCTCAAGCCCGGCCGGGGCGAGTTCTACTCGGCGGACTTGAAGATCTGGAAAAAAATCTGGGAAAAACGCGGGTCCAATGTGGCGGTGTGGAGAAGCTTCTTTTCCGGTGAGGCCGGCTACATGATTGCCTACCGGCTAAAGAACGGCTGGAAGGACCTGGATGAGACCAACGCCAGCATGCGCGCGATCGCGGATGAAATCGGCGGAGCCGGCACCTACGACCGGTTGATGGCCAACCAAGCCCTGAACATCAAAAATTCGGTGGGGGAAATGATCGAGTTCAAGCCCGAGCTCAGCTCGAAATAATTTCGCGCCCCGGCACCGCTCGATCGACCGCGCCCGCCGCCACGAAACGTGGGGCGGGCTTTTTTTTGGGCGGTGGCCGAAACGGGGACGCTGAGACTGTCGAATGCCCGCGATGCAAACGCGGTTTCTGCGCCCAGCGGCAAAGTCCGCTCGCTCACGTTTGCCGCTGCGCCGGAAAAAGAAAAGGGTCAGCAAGGCTGACCGTTTCGGCTAGACCGGGTGACGAGGATATTGAAACGGTGAATGGAATTGGCTCGGACCGTGGCCTTCGCGGTCCGACCTTGGGGCGCAGCACGGTGCTGCTTTTCGACCCTACCCGACTAGGACCAAATAAGGGTGACCATTGGTCCTATCGTTTTCGCAAATCGTGTTGCCCGGCCACTTGGCGCCTTCCTGATTCGCGGGTATGCTCGCCACCCGTCGTGACCGCTCGACCGCCCGGCGAGTTCGCGTCCACGCATTGGAGCATCGTGCGCGAAGCGCGGAGTGATCACGCCCGGCGCCGCGAAGCACTTGAATCGCTTTGCCGCACTTACTGGCCGCCCGTTTACAGCTACCTGCGCCGCCGCGGCCACTCCCCCGCGGATGTTTTCATGCAGCAGGAGTCAGGTGACCCGGGCCATACGCCAGGACCGGAGGAAATCTTTCTCAACAACGCGCTGCTCGAAAACGGGCACGCCGTGCGGAAGGACGCATGGGAGTTTGGGGATTGGGTGATGTGACCGCTGAGCTTGCCGATTTTTTATTTTACCGCGTAATCCGTATCGCACTACGTCATAAAGCGTAGTCAGCTACCGTGGAGCGCAGCGAGGAAGCAATCCAGCTGGATTGCCGCGGTGCGCTTCGCGCACCTCGCAATGACAAAGGTCTAAAAGTTACGGGACGTTGGTATAACCCTATCGGCTGCCCCTCAGGCTTGCTTCATCCCAGCGCACCCGGGAATGAGCCCGGGCTGCTTCATTTCATGAACGGCGCTTTCCGAAACGCATCGAACCCGCGCACCGTGAGCGCTTCCAGCTCAGCAAACAGGACCGGGTCGACCGTCTTAAAATTGAAGCACGACTTCCCCTGCATCCGCGCCCGGAGTTCCGGCGAAACGCCCCGGAGCAGGTCCGGTCGCGCGTAAACGGCCATCTGATGAAAGCTCACATACGCTCGGCCCACCTGCACCCAGGCAATCGGCATCGGCGTCTGGTGGGTCGGATGGCGCCCACCTTGCAGGCAGTAACGGGTTGGGCTGTCCTCGCTCACCGTCAACGCGCCGACCTGCCTCGCCAGGATCGCGCGCAGGGCGGCGAAGATGCTTTCGAATTTTGGGGTCAGGGGAGTGATTACTTTTCCGACGTCAGCGTCGGGCCGCGATGCACCAGAGCGCGGCGGCGGTGCGGATGAAGAGTTCGCCATTGCTCGGCACGATCGAGGAGTTGCTCGGTTCGCCCAGCGGGTTCACGGCGACAAGTTCGAATTTCGGGCTGGCCTTGAAGATGAAGCCATCGCCGCCCTGCGTGATCGTGTAGCACAGGTCGCCCGACAAGAGCACCGACGACCAATTTTGGCGGGTCTGGCCGGCACTGGTCAGGCGTTCTTCCCAGACGAGTTTCCCCGTCGCGAGTTCGAAACACTCGGCGACCCCAGGGTCGTTGTGGACAAAGATGTAGCCGTCGCGGATGACCCCCGAGCCAACCCGCTGCTTGGTGCGCGGGTGTTGCCAGAGGCGGCGCGAGGCGGTGATGTCGCCACGGCCACCGGCGCGCACGGCGATGGTCGAGCCATTGAAGCCGCCCATCGCGACCACGGTTTCGCCTTCGTAGATGGGCGAGGTGTAGGCCAGCGGATTCAAGCCGGCGCACGTCCAGAGTTCCGCGCCGGTGGCCGGATCGTAGGCGGCGAGGCGGCGCGGCCAGCTCAGGAGCAGTTGATCGCGGCCGTCGATTTGCTTGATGACGGGCGTGGTCCACGAGCCGACGTAGGTGGCGTTGGCGGCGGCCTTGGTGCTTTTTGGTTCCGGCGAGGGCGAGATCTCGCCGTAACCAATATCCTCGTCGTGTTGCCAAAGGGTTCGCCCGGTGCGTTTGTCCACGGCGACGAGAAAGTTGCGCTCGCCGGGGCCGAAATTCAGAAAACAGCCATCGCCGGAAATAATCGGCGAGGCCCCGTAGCCCCAGATGTGGCGCTGCACCCCGAGATCGCGACTCCACAGTTTTTCCCCGGTGAGGGTGTAGCAATGCAACCCATCCGAACCATGCCACACGATGACCCGCTCGCCATCAGTGACGGGCGAGGAAGCGCAATAGGGGTTGGTCTGGTGCGTCGGGCCAGCGCCCGGTTTGGTCGTGACGTCCTGGTGCCAGAGCGTCCGGCCGTCGGCGCGATTGAGGCAAAGCAGCGTGCGTTGGGCGCCGATGCTCTGGGTCAGGAAGAGGCGGTCGCCCCAGACGATGGGCGTGGAGTTGCCGGGCTCGGGCAACGGGACGCGCCACTTTACATTCTCGGTCGCGCTCCATTTCACGGGGAGATTTTTTTCCTCGGTGATCCCGGTGCCGAGTGGACCGCGCCAGGCCGGCCAGTTGGCGGCAGGGCTACGCGACGCCACGCCCAGGAGCACGAGGGCCAGGCCGAGGGGAAAAAATGTCGGGGATTTCATGGGCGGAGTAATTTGGGAAGGGTTGGTCGGTCCCTGGATTTCGTCCGGCGGGTGTCACCGCCAACCCGAGACGGACGGCGGCGAAGGAGACCTCTGCTGCTCCACCAATCCATGGCCGCCGCGCCGAGTCGCCGCAAGCCTCCTCTGCTCCGCTCCGCCGCGCGGGACGCATTTCACTTTCCTGCAAAGCGGAAGCTCCCGACCGGTTTTCGTCGGGGCGTGCCTTGGGCGCGCCCTTGCCCGAAGGGCGCGCCCAAGGCACGCCCCTACCAAGGCAAGAAACTGAGATCCGCTCCGTCGCGCCCGCCGCATTTCCGCCGGGCGGTGGCGGTCAGCGCGATCTCGTCATCCACCACGGCGAACGACTGACGGTTTTCCGGTTTACCGTTGCAACCCATGGAGCCCGTAGGCTGCGAGCTTGCTCGCGCTCAAACTGCGCCAGCAAGCTGGCAACCTACCCTTACAAAACCAAACCAGAACGCCGTGCGGACCACTGACGCCGAACGACTGGCTCGTTGACGGCGCGCCGGTCGGAGGGTTGGCTCCTCGCCGCATGACAAAAAACCCCATGGTGCTGAAAGTGTTTTTCACCCTCGTCGGCGTGCTGGCAGTGCCGGTGTCGCAGGCCGCGCAGTCGGCCCCGGCTGCACCAACGGCCCCGGCCGCCTCAGCTGCACCGGTCGCGCCAGCCGCCCCAACCGCACCGACGCGCGGGGCACCGCGCCGCGAGCCGACGATGCGGCCCGAGATCGTCGGACAGCGCGGCATCGTCGGAGGCGGCCGGCACTACTCGGTCCATGCGGGCACGCGCATTCTCGAACAGGGCGGCAACGCGATCGACGCGGGCGTGGCCACGGTGTTCGCGGCCGCGGTCGTCGAGATTTCGCATTTCGGTTTCGGCGGTGAATCGCCCGTCGTGATCTACGATGCGAAGACGCGCCAGGTCCACGTGATCAACGGCCAGGGGCCGGCGCCCAAGGCCGCGACGCCGGAGCTGTTCGCCGCGAAGGGCAAAGTCGACGGCAACGGCCCGCTGGGTGCGACGATCCCGGCCGTGATGGATGCCATGGCGATCGCGCTCGAGCGGTTTGGGACGATGCGCCTCGAGCAGGTCATGGCGCCGGCCATCGAACTCGCCGACGGCTTTCCGATGTATGCCTACCTGCGCGACGCGCTCGTGGGCAACCGGGAGCGCACGGAAGCGTTCAAGTGGGGCCACACCTACTACGCCGGGGGCAAGATTGCCGCCGTCGGCGAAATGTTCCGCCAGCCCAACCTCGCGCGCACGTTTCGGACGATCGTCGCCGCGGAACATGACGCGTTCGAGAAGAACCACGATCGGAGCGCCGCCATCCGCGCCGGGCGCGATGTGTTTTACCAGGGCGACATCGGGCGCCGCATCGTCGCGGCCAATCGCGCCGAAGGCGGAGTCTTCACCGCCGAAGATCTCGCGAATTTCCACGGAGCCGTCGAGCCGCCGACGACCACGACGTTTCATGGTTTCGAAATCTACAAAGCCGGCGCCTGGAATCAGGGCCCCGCGCTGCTCGAGACGCTGAATATCCTGGAGGGAGTGGACCTGAAGGCGATGGGCGCAAACTCGGGCGACTACATCCACACGGTGCACGAGGCGATCAAGCTCGCCTACGACGACCGCAACGCGTTTCTCGGCGATCCCAATTTTGTGGCCGTGCCGCTGCAGGGGCTGCTGTCGAAAGCGTATGCCACCGAGCGCCGGAAACTGATCGGGCCAAACGCCTTTCTGGAACATCGCCCGGGCGATCCCTACGCGTTCGATCCGGCCGTCACGCCGCCGGCCACCCGCTACCAGCCGCACGCGCAGGGCACCAAGGCGGACGGCTCGGGAGACACGACGTGCGTGAACACCGTCGATCAGGACGGCAATTTGTTCAGCGCCACGCCGAGTTCGGGCTGGATGCTCGGGGGCGCGTTCATCGCCGGCGACACCGGCGTCCCGCTCTCGAACCGCATGCAGGCCTTCGATCTGGATCCGCTCAGCCCGAATGTGCTGCTCGGCGGCAAGCGCCCGCGCACCACCCTGACGCCGACGATTGTGTTGCAGGACGGCAAACCGTTCCTCGCCCTCAGCACGCCGGGCGGTGACAGCCAGGATCAACAGGTCCTGAATGTGCTGTTAAACGTCCTCGTCTTCGAGATGGACCTCCAGGTGGCAATCGAAGCACCGCGGATCAACTCCAGCCATCCGCACAGCTCGTTCGATAATCACGAGAGCGTGCCGGGCCAGCTGGAGATCGAGAGCCGCGTCCCGGTGAAGGTGCTGGATGAACTGCGCGCTCGCGGCCACGTGCTGAAAGTCGTCGGACCGTATGCGATGAGCACCGGCGTCGTGGCGGTGGGAGTGAACTCGAAGACCGGGACCCTGCGCGGCGGCGCCGATCTCCGCCGCGAGCGCTATATATTCGGCTGGTAGACCGTGGCGCGCCGGCAAATCCCTCCGGGCTGAAAGTCGCACCGCCGCCAAGCAGATCGCCCGCGCCTTACGCTGCACGTCTTGACTCCGGCCGGCCATGCAGCGGGCCGGGCACAATGGACTCGCCACCGAGGGGTGCGATTTTCCAGTGTGACGGCGTTTCCGGTCCCGCCCACACCGCCCTGCAATGTCCGAATCCGCCAAAGCCGTTTTTCTGAGCTACGCGTCACAAGACGTGGCGGCGGCGCTCCGCATCTGCGCGGCGCTGCGGGCGGCGGGCGTCGAGGTGTGGTTTGATCAGGATGCGTTGGTGGGCGGCGATGCGTGGGACGCGAAGATTCGCGGGCAGATTGGCACGTGCGCGCTGTTCATCCCCGTCATCTCGGCGGCCACGCAGGAGCGCCTGGAAGGTTATTTCCGGCTGGAATGGAAACTGGCGGCGAATCGCTCGCACACGATGGCGGAGGAGAAGGCGTTTCTGCTGCCGGTCGTGATCGATGGGACGCGCGATGCCGAGGGGAAAGTCCCGACCGAATTCCGCGCCGTGCAGTGGACGAAGTTGCCCGGCGGTGAGACGTCGGCGGCATTCGTGGCTCGCGTGCAAAAGCTGCTCGGCGGACCGAGTGCACCGGTCGTCACCGCTGCGACCATTCCATCGCAACCGGGCCCAGTTGTGCCTGCCGCCCGATCAGGCCTGCCCCTTTGGTTCGGCGTCACCCTGGGTGTCGGAGTGCTGGCGCTCGGCGCGTTCGTCGTGCTGCGACCGGCCGGCAGGGACGTCACCGCGGCACCCAAGCCCGTCGCCGCAAACACGCCCGTCGCCGCAAACAACTCCGCGCCCGCCGCGGCCGCGCCGGTCGTGAGCGACAAGTCCATCGCCGTGCTGCCCTTCGACAATCTGAGCACGGACAAGGAAAACGGGTTCTTTGCCGACGGCGTCCACGAAGATGTCCTGACCGCCCTGCAAAACATCCGCGAGCTGCGCGTCATCTCGCGCACGACGGTCCTGCAGTATCGCGAGAAGACCAAACCCCTCCCGCAAATTGCGCGCGAGCGGGGCGTGGCCTACATCCTCGAAGGCAGCGTGCGCCGCGCGGGCAACAAGGTGCGCGTGAGCGCCCAGCTCATCGATGCGCGCACGGACACCCATCTGTGGTCGCTGCCTCCCGGCGAGCGGGAACTCAACGACATCTTTGAAGGAAACAAAAAGGGTCAGGTTTTAATGTTTAATGTGTCGCCCACTTCTTCCGCAGGAGAGCTCTCGGCATGGCGCAACATTAAACATTAAAACCTTGTATCTTGAACGGTGAGGATTGGTGGCGGCTTCCGAGAATGGGCCTGCGGTGATCCCCCGAAATCCGGGCCACTTGTAATGTTAGTCTGCGGCCCTAGAAGGAGCCCAGACCATGAAAGGAAAACACCACGCGACGGAGCAAAAGATCCGCATTTTGCGGGAAGCCGATGGCGGCAAGAGCATCGTGGAAGT
>SIBG01000136.1 GCA_009695305.1 Opitutus sp.
GAAAAGTAAAAATCCCCGGGGCAAGCCCCGGGGCATTTGACAAGACCGCCGCAAACTCATCCGACCATAATGCAATTCGCGCTTAAACCCGTCCGTCCAACCAAGCCGAAGCAAGCTTCGGGGTATCGGACCCACAGCGAATGAAAACAAGGTCAATCCATCGCGTGGTGGCGGGGCTGCTCACTCGCCGAGTTTCTTGCCGGGGACGAGGTAGTTTTGCACATAGTCGCGGACGGCGTCGGTGAGTGGCGTCATCGCACGGGCGTAGCCGGTCGCGCGGAGTTTGGCGACGTCGGCGCGCGTGAAATATTGATATTTGCCCCGGAGCACCTCGGGCATGGCGATGAAATCGATCGCGGGCTCGCGGCCGAGCGCGGCGAAGATCGCGCGCGTGAGCGTGAGCCAGGTGTTGGCTTCGCCGCTGCCGAGATTGTAAAGGCCGCCGGCGGTTTTGCCCGACGGATGTCCGGCGAAGTGGAGCGTCATCTCGATCGCATCCTTCACGTAGAGGAAGTCGCGCAGCTGCTCGCCGTCCTTAAACTCGGGCTTGTGGCTCTTGAACAACTGCACGCGGCCGATCGCGAGAATTTGCTGGTAGGCCTTGTTGACGAGCGAGCGCATGTCGCCCTTGTGATCCTCGTTCGGGCCGAAGACGTTGAAATATTTCACGCCGACGATGTGCGGCAGAAGGCCTTCGCGCTGCGCGAAGACGTCGAAGTCCTGCTTCGACTGGCCGTAGAGATTTAGCGGATGGAGGCGCGTGAGATTATCGTCCTTGTCGTCCATGCCGGCCGCGCCGTCGCCGTAGGTCGCGGCGGACGAGGCGTAGATGAAGCGCGCGCCCTGCGCGAGCGACCACGTAGCGAGCTGGCGGGTGTAGTCGAAATTGATGTCGCGGAGGAAGGGCTCGTTTTTCTCCGTGGTGGAAGAATTGGCGCCGAGGTGGAAGACGGCGGAAAATTTTCCGAAGGCATCCGGCTGGGCGAGCAGGCGGGTGCGAAAGACATCGGCTTCGACGAAGGAAGCGAATTTGAGCGCGCGGAGATTTTTTTGTTTCTCGGGCGCGTTGTGCGTCAGTGGCACCGAGTCGCGCCAGCGCGCGGCGGGGTTCAGGAAGTCGACGATGACAATATCGGTGAGCCCGCGTTGGTTGAGCGCCCAGACGAGCGCGCTGCCAATGAAGCCCGCACCGCCGGTGACGAGGATGCGGCCGTGGAGAGGGGACATGATTTCAATCGTTGAAACGCGGAGGACGCGGAGAAGTTTTATCCGAATCTCCGCGCTTAACTATCCTGCGAAAGTTCTTCCGAGCGCGCCGTCGCGGCCAGGACGGTTTCCTTGATCAGCCCGCGGAAATCGTGGGCGGCCATGCGCTGCAGGCCGGCAAAGGTCGTGCCGTTGGGCGAGGTGACTTGATCACGCAGCGTTTCCGGCTCAGTGCCCGTGCGCGCCATGAGTCGCGCGGAGCCGAGGAGCGTTTCCAGCGCGAGTTTCGACGCGATGTCGCGGGCGAGGCCGGCCGCCACTCCCGCGTCGCGCAGCGCGGCGGCGAACTCAAAAACATAGGCGGGGCCGCTGCCGCTGAGGCCGGTGACGGCGTCGAGCTGAGGCTCGGCGACTTCGACGACTTGTCCGAGCGCGCCGAGGATCGCGTCGATGGTGGCGCGATCGGCGGGGACGAGGGGCCGAAGTCCGCACCACGCCGTGATGCCGGCCCCGATCTGCCCAGGAGTGTTGGGCATCGCGCGGACGATGTTGCGGGCGCGGGGGAAAACCTTGGCGAGACTGGCGAGACGCTTACCCGCGAGGATCGAGAGGACGAGTTTGCCCGAGGCGAGGTCGGTGATGCGGGGATCGAGGCCGGCGAGCTGTTGCGGTTTGCAGGCGAGCACGATGGCGTCGGCGGGGCCGAGGAGCACCGCGAGGTCGGTGGGTGCAGCGACCCCCGTGCGGCCAGCCAACGCGCTGGCCGTGCCGTCACCGCCGTCGGTGCAGGCAAGTTCGGCGGGCCCGTAAAGTTTTTTGGCGAGAAGGCCGTCGACAATGGCCGAGGCCATGCGACCGGCGCCGAGAAAAGCGAGCTTAGTCATCGTTCATCATCCGGCGCACTTTTTTCGCGACGGGGTGCATGAGGACCGAAGTGGCGCCACCGCCTTCGGTGTCGACGACCGTGACTTCGCCGCCGAGATTGCGCAGGGCGTGGCGGGCGACGGTCAGGCCCATGCCGATGCCGACGGTGTTTTTCGTGCTGACGAAGGGTTCGAACATCTTGTCGCGGATTTCCGCGTCGATGCCATGACCGTGATCGGTCACGCGGATCTCGACCTGTTTGCCGTCCTCGGGCTTTTCGACGAGGCGGGTGTGGATGGAGATGGGGCGTGGGTCGGTGGGCTTGTTGTCGTAGGACTCCCAGCCGTTGCTGAGCACCTTCGCGAGCACTTCCTCGACGATTTCGTAATTGGTCTCGACGGGGAGCTCCCCGAGCGGGTTGTCGATGGTGACTTGGGCGGTGAGATTGTAGTCGTGGTGGAAGCGGGCGATGCCGCCTTCGAGGATCTTGTCCAAGCCCGCTTTCATGAGCGGGGGACGCGATTTCACGACGAGCGTGCTGAGCTGCTTGATGATCGCCACGATCCGCTGCACGGCGTCTTCGCAGTGCTGGGAATTCTTTTTTACCTGCTCGGGCTTGTCGTAGTAAGCCTTGACGAGATCGAGGTAGCCGATGACGACGCCGAGGAGATTATTGAGATTGTGGGCGATGCCCTGCGTGACGGCGCCGATGGTGGCGGCGCGGCGCGATTCCTCGAGGCGGCGCGTGAGATCGACGACCTGGCGGTTGATGGAGACGAAACGGAGCTGGGTTTGGACCCGCGCCAACGTTTCATCGAGGTCGATGGGCTTGGTGATGTAGTCGACGGCGCCGACACTCAGGCCCTCGAGTTTGCTCTCCTTCGTGGTGCGGGCAGTGATGAAGATGATGGGGATGCCGCGCGTCGTTTCGTCGGCCTGCAGGCGTTGGCAGACCTCGATGCCGTCCATGTCCGGCATCATGACGTCGAGGAGGATAAGATCGGGCATCACTTTTTTGGTGAGCTCGAGCGCCTCGAGGCCGTTATAGGCGGCGGTAACCCGGAGGCCTTCGCGTTCCAGTTTGCGCTTCAACAGCTGGACGTTGATGGGTTGGTCATCGACGACCAAAATCGAGGGTGCGGCCATGTGAAAAGAAATAAAGAGAACGCCGCGCGTCGGCGCAAGCTAGCGTGTGCCCTGGAGGCGAAATGCCTTGATGGTGTTTTTCATCAGCATCGCGACGGTCATCGGCCCGACGCCGCCGGGGACGGGCGTGATTTTGGCGCAGAGTGGCGCCACGGTGGGGAAATGGACATCGCCGGTGAGGCGGTAACCGGATTTTTTCGTGGCGTCGGGCACGCGATTGATGCCGACGTCGATGACGACGGCGCCGGGCTTGACCATGTCGGCGGTGACGAACTCAGCGCGGCCGATGGCGGCGATGAGGACATCGGCCTGGCGGGTGAGGGCGGGGAGGTTGGCCGTGCCGGAGTGGCAAATGGTCACGGTGCCGTTGGCGCCGGCCTTTTTTTGGAGGGCGAGCAGCGCGATGGGTTTGCCGACGATGAGCGAGCGGCCGAGGACGACGACATGCCGGCCCTTCAAATCGGTGCCGCTGCGCGCGAGCAATTCCATGATGCCGGCGGGCGTGCAGGAGACGAAGCCCGTGGCGTCCTCCTGCGCGATCTTGCCGAGATTGAGGGTGTTGAAGCCGTCGACATCCTTGTCGGGCGACACGCGGCGGAAGACAGCGACTTCGTCGAGGTGCTTCGGCAGCGGTGACTGCACGAGGATGCCGTCGACGCTCGGGTCGGCGTTGAGATCGTCGATGAGTTGGAACAACTCGGCCGCGGTAATCGTGATGGGCGGAAGGATGATGCGGCTGGTGACGCCGATCTCGGCGGCAGTTTTTTCCTTTTTCCTGACATAGGAAACTGACGCGGGGTCCTCGCCGACCCGCACGAGCGCGAGGCACGGTTTACGGCCCGGGAACGTGGCGACTTCCGCCTTTAACTCGGCGATGAGGGTGGCGGCGATGAGGTTTCCGTCGATGAGGTCCATGAGCGAAAAAAATAACCACGGAATACACGGAGCCCACGGAAATCAAAAATCCCTTTCCGTGTTTCCCAGATGATCCGTGGTGAAGAAAATCGGATTACTTGAGTTGCAGCGACTCGGCGTAGATCACGAGATCTTTGCCATCAGGTCCGGGCCGCGCGGCACCAAAAACGACGACCGCGTGATCCGTGTAAGCCTCGATTTGCTGCGTGAGGAGCAGTTTGCTGATATCCAAGTAGGCGTAACGCTTGCCGGCGTCATCGTTGAGCGCCCAGTCGAAGGGCCGGCGCGGCCGAAATGGGCTGCGGGTCGACGCGAGTTTGCCGCTGAACTGCCGGGGGAGCGCGGCCGAACTGTCGGAGGGATTAACTGCGGCAGCGGCGTGACCGATGCCGACGGAGCCGTAGGCGATGGGTGCGACGGGTGCGGCCGACATCGGGGCGGCGTCGGTGGGTGTCGTGCTCGCGGGCGTGGTCGCGATGGGCGGCAGGTAGCCGGGGGTGCCGCCGAGGTTGATATAGCCGGTGAGTTTTCGCTCGAAGCGGATTTGAATCCAGCGGCCGCGCTGGCCGGTGATGTTCGTCTTGTCGTCCTTTTCGGCAAGGGCGAGGACCCCGCCTTCGGCCTTGGGCGCGAGATAGATCGAGGCGCCGGGTTTCACGTCGAGACTCTTGGTGAGATCGGAATCGCGGACGTAGGCCTCGAAAGGACCGGGTAACTCGACGGCCATCCAGCCGGCCGGCGTGCTGGCAATGGTGCCGGCGACGGGCAGCGGGTCGGTGCCGGCCTTGAGAAAGGTGACGGCGGGTGAGGCGTCGTCGGGCTTCGTGTGGACCGCGGTCGTCGCGGTGAGCGGAGCGGCCGTCCCCGCGACGTGGCTCAAGGCCAGGAAGGCGGCGGACGCGAGGA
The DNA here is from genome assembly GCA_009695305.1 of Opitutus sp. GTDB lineage: Bacteria > Verrucomicrobiota > Verrucomicrobiia > Opitutales > Opitutaceae > SIBG01. The sequence goes on from SIBG01000136.1 coordinate 5,038, forward strand.
AGGTGGCGAACCCGCGGACTGGGCGCAGGGCGGGCGAGCGGAGGTTAGTTTTCATGGGCGGAAGTTTCGTCGACGGGAGCGAGGGCTTGCAGTTCGGCGTGCGGAGTGCGCGGCGAGTGGAAGAGCATTTCAATTTCCTTCGTAGAAAGTTGTTTCATGGCGCGCAATGGGATTCCTTTCACTTGGAACGCGCCGATTTGGTAGCGGCGGAGGCGTTTCACATCGTAGCCGAGCGTATTGAAGAGCAGGCGGATCTCGCGTTTCTTGCCGTGGTGCATGTGGACGTCGAGGTTGGTGGCTTCGTTGCCGGCGCCCCCGTGGATCAGGGCGGCGCGCTCGACCTTGAGCCGCTCGCCCTCGAACACGATGCCCTTGATCAGCAGGGGCAGACGCTTCGCCGGGAACGGGTTCTTGAGCACGACGTGGTAGCGCTTCACGACGATGTTCGACGGATGCGTGAGCCGTTGTGCGAGGTCGCCGTCGGTGGTGAGAATGACGAGACCCTCGCTGTCCTTGTCGAGCCGGCCGGCGCAGAAGAACCGGAACCGGGCGAAGTCGCGCGGCAGCACGGTGAACACGGTCTCGGGGTTGAAGGGATCGTCGTTGGTGCAGACCAAGCCCCGGGGCTTGTTCATCGCGAGTGTGATGCGCGGTTGGGCTTTCGCGCGCACCGCTTTGCCGCCGGTGGAGACGCGATCCACGCCGGGCGTGACCTTCTGCCCGAGCGTGGCGACGGCGCTGTTGACCCACACGTGGCCCTGCGCGATCAGCGCCTCGGCGGCGCGCCGCGAGCAGACGCCGGCATCGGCGAGATATTTTTGCAGGCGAATGGGTTCCATGGAAAAGGCTGAAAGATTGAAGCAAGGAGGGCCGGAACCGCAAACTCGCTCTTGCGTGAAGTTGGTTCAGCTCTTCAGCCTTTCAGACTTTCCCCCATTATCAACTCATGTCCGACCCTGTTGATCCCTCCGCGTATTCCAAGGACCGCCCGTTTCTGGCGACGATCACGGAGAACCGTCTGCTCAACAAACCGGGCTCGGCCAAGGAAACGCGACACTTCATCGTCCGCCTCGCCGGCAGTGGCCTCGAATGCCGGGCGGGCGATTCGCTCGGGGTGTTTTCGGTGAATCGCGAGAGCGAGGTCGCGGAGATCTTGCAATGCCTCGGAGCCACGGGTGAAGAACCGGTGTCGCCGGTTGCACTAAGGTTACCTGCGCCGATCACCCTGCGCGAGGCGCTCAGCCGCCGGCTCGCGCTATCCAAGCCGACCCGCAAGGCGGTCGAGACCCTGGCCGCGAAAGCCACCGCCGCCACCGAGCAGGCGAAGCTCGCGGAGTTGCTGGCGCCGGAGGGGAAGGCCGTGCTGGCGGCGTTTCTCGAGCACCGGGAATTCGTCGATTTGCTGGTGGAATTCCCGAGTGCAAAATTCACGCCGGGGGAATTCACCGATCAGCTGCGCAAACTGATGCCGCGGCTCTATTCGGTGGCCTCGTCGCCCAAGGTGCACCCGGCGGAGACGCATCTCACGGTGGCGATCGTGCGCTACCGGACCAACGGCCGCGCACGCGTCGGCGTGTGCTCGACGTTTCTCGCCGACCGGACGCCGCTGGGTCAGGCGGTCGTGCCGGTCTTCGCGGCGCCGTCGCACTTTGGCCCGCCCGCCGACGGCGCGAAAGATTGCATCATGGTGGGGCCGGGCACGGGCATCGCGCCGTTCCGCGCGTTTTTGCAGGAGCGGGTCGCCACGGGTGCCACCGGGCGCAATTGGATTTTTTATGGCGACCAGCACAGCGGGACCGATTTCCTCTACGAGGAAGAATGGCGGCAATATCTGGCGCGGGGTCAGCTGGCGCGGATCGACACGGCGTTCTCGCGCGATCAGCTGCTCAAGGTTTACGTGCAGGATCGGCTGCGGGAAAATGCCGCCGAACTCTGGACATGGCTCCAGGGCGGGGCGCACTTCTACGTCTGCGGCGACGCCAAGCGGATGGCCAAGGATGTCGAAACCGCCTTGCATGAAATCGTCGCCCAGCAGGGCGGCCTGTCGCTCGGGCAGGCCGGGGACTACGTCAAGCAGCTCAAGAAGGAACAGCGTTATCAACGCGACGTTTATTAGCGGATTTTAGATTGGCGATTGCTGATTGCTCTCACTCAATCGCCCGCCTCAATCGTCCCTTTCCCTATGCTTACCTTCACTCATCGCACCGCTCTTGTCACCGGCGCCGGCCGCGGCATCGGCAAAGCCATCGCGGAAACGCTCGCCCGGCAGGGCGTGAATGTCATCTGCGTTTCGAAGTCCGCCGAGTCGTGCGGGGCCGTGGCGGCGGCTATCACGGCGGCGGGTGGCCGGGCGAAAGCGCTGGCGGTTGACGTCGCCGACGGCGCCGCCGTCGCCAAAGCGGCGGAGACCTTGCTGGCGGAATTCCCGCTCATCGACATTCTCGTCAATAATGCCGGCATCACGCGCGATGGTCTGCTTTTTCGCATGGGCGAGGCGGATTGGAACGATGTCATCGCGACCAACCTTTCGAGTTGTTTCCATTGGACGAAGCATCTCGCGCGGCCGATGACGCGGGCCCGGTGGGGGCGCATCGTCAACATCACCTCGGTCAGCGGCCTCATGGGCAATGCCGGACAGGCCAACTATTCGGCCGCGAAGGCCGGCATGATCGGTCTCACCAAGAGCCTCGCGCGCGAGTTCGCGGGTCGGAGCGTGACGGTCAACGCCGTTGCCCCCGGATTTATCAAGACGGACATGACCACGGAGTTCGTCAACAACGCCGAGGCCTCTGCCCAGATTCTCGCCGTGGTGCCACTCAAGCGTTTCGGCGAAGCGGCCGATATCGCGAACATGACCGCCTATCTTTGCTCGGATCAGGCGGGTTATGTCACGGGGCAAGTTTTTACCGTTGACGGCGGCATGGCGATGTGAACCCTCCGTTTGCCCGCCTTATTCCCTCTAATATTTTGCCAATGGCCGACCAAAAAACCATCGAACAACGCGTCAAAGAGATCATCGTTAATCAGCTCAACGTAAACGAGGAGCAGATTACGCCGACGGCCTCTTTTCTCGACGATCTGGGCGCCGATTCGCTCGATACTGTCGAGCTGATCATGGCTTTTGAAGAAGAGTTCAAAGACGAGATCAAGGGCGAGATCCCGGAGTCCGACGCCGAGAAGCTCCAGACCGTCGGCCAGGTGATCGACTACATCAAGGCCAAGGCTGGCGCGTCCTGAGGCACATCGGGTCAAGATTTTCAGCGTTCTGCCTGTTTCCGTTGAGGAAATTTCCGGCAGGACGCCTTTTTTGTTTTTGGCCATCACCGGCTGCTTTTCGCTGAATCATGGAAACACCTTCGTCCTCCCGCCGCGTGGTCGTTACGGGTCTCGGCGTCGTCACGTCGATCGGGCACGACGTGGAAACGTTTTGGGCGAGTCTGGTCGCCGGACGTGGGGGCATCCACCGTGTCACGCTGTTTGATCCGGCGGCGTTCGCCAGCCAGATCGGGGCCGAAGTGCTCAACTGGGATCCGGCCCAGCATATGGAACCGAAGGAGGCGCGCCGCAACGATCGCTACACGCACTTTGGCTTCGTGGCCGCGAAACAAGCGTTCAAGGATTCCGGTCTCGACATGGCGCGCGAGGATGGCGATCGCGTCGGGGTCGTCATCGGTTCCGGCATTGGCGGCATGTATACCTACGAGTCGCAGCTCAAGGTGCTGGCGGAGCGCGGGCCGCGCAAGGTGTCGCCCTTCACGATCCCCTCGCTCATCGGCAACATGTGCTCCGGACTCGTCGCGATCGAGCACGGGGCGCGCGGGCCGAACTTCGGAATCGTCTCCGCTTGCGCCACCGGCACGCACGCGCTCGGCGAGGCGGCGCACATGATTCGCCGCGGTGACGCCGACGTGATGATCGCTGGTGGCACGGAAGCGTCGATCACGCCGTTTGCGTATGCCGCCTTTTGTTCATTGAAGGCGATGAGCACGCGCAACGACGCGCCGGAAAAAGCCTGCCGCCCGTTTGACCAAGGGCGCGACGGATTCATCATGGGCGAGGGCGCCGGTGTCATGGTGCTCGAGTCGCTCTCCCACGCCCGGGCGCGGCGCGCGCGCATCTATTGCGAGCTCGCCGGCTACGCCGGCACGTGCGACGCGTTTCACATCACGCAGCCCGATCCGGAGGGCCAGGGGCTCTCGATGGCGATGAAGCGGGCGCTGGCAAGTGCGGCGGTCACGCCGGAGCAGATCGACTACATCAACGCCCATGGCACGAGCACACCCTACAACGACAAGTTCGAGACGCTCGCGATCAAGCAGGTCTTCGGCGATCACGCGCGCAAGGTCGCGATCAGCGCGACGAAGTCCATGACCGGCCATCTCCTCGGGGCGGCTGGTGGCATCGAGTCGGTCATCTGCGTGAAGACGATCCAGACCGGAATCATCGCGCCGACCATCAATCTTGATAAACCCGATCCCGACTGCGATCTGGACTACGTGCCAAACGTCGCGCGCGCGGCGAAGGTGCGCACGGTGCTGAGCAACAACCTCGGCTTCGGCGGGCAAAACGCCGCGGTCGTGTTCCGGGCGATGAACTAAAGAAAATCAGCCGCGTTCTCCGTGGCGGCTGTGGCTGAGCGGGTCCCGAAAACTGGGCCAGGTGGAATGTTAGTCCGCAGCGTTGTTTGATGTGATGACTGCGGTGGTGGTTGGCAAGCCCAAGCGGAGGGACGGACCGGCTTGGCGGTCCGGCCCGGAGCTTGGGATTGGTAAAGATTTTCCCGCGACGAAGCGTTGCGGAGCGAGATAGCCGAGCGAGCTGTGCGGCCGCTCGGCGTTGTATTCGAGTTGGAAGTCCTCGATGACGACGCGGGCTTCGGTCAGGGTCCAGAGTTGCTCGCGGTTGAGGCATTCGTCGCGGAAGCGGGAGTGGAATGATTCGACGAAGCCGTTCTCCCACGGGCTCGCCGGCGTGATGGAGATGATCGAACCACGGG
>SIBG01000028.1 GCA_009695305.1 Opitutus sp.
CCGCCGTGGACTTGCCGCTGCGCGTCAGCTCAGTGAGCTGGGCTCGTTCCGGCTTCGTCAGGGTAACTTTATATCGATTGGCCATGCCGGAGCACAGGCCATATCGCCATCTAAATCAATACGAAATACTAAGTGTTACGTGATACTAGATCAAATCGGTTTTTGCCGGAGCCTGCTTGCAGGCGATGGTTCGGATGGCACGGACTTTCCAGTCCGTGGATCTGAGGTTCACGGGCCGGCAAGCCACAAAATCGCCTGCCAGCAGGCTCCTGCGTTTCAAGCGTTACGGCAGCTTCGCTTCGGCCACTTTTTTCGTCTGCGCCGCCCGGAACTCGTCGAGCGCCGTTTTGATTTTCGCATCGCTCAGCGCGAGAATGGCGGCGGCGAAGAGCGCGGCGTTGATCGCCCCGGGTTTGCCGATCGCGAGCGTGGCCACCGGAATGCCCGCTGGCATCTGCACCATCGAAAGCAGCGAGTCCAGGCCCTTGAGCGACGCCGACTCCATCGGCACGCCGAGGACCGGCAGCGTTGTCACCGCCGCCGCCACGCCCGCGAGATGCGCCGCGCCGCCCGCCGCGGCGATGAGGACCTTGAGCCCGCGCGCTTCGGCGCCACTGCACCATTCGATCGCGAGGTGCGGCGTGCGGTGGGCGCTCAGCGCGCGGCGTTCACAGCCGATGCCAAGCTGCTCGAGCGTCTGCACACAATGTTGCATCACGTCCCAATCCGAGGTGCTCCCCATGATAACTCCCACGCGTGCTTTCGTCATGCCCGACAGGCGAAACGCGCCGCCGAGCCGGAGCAAGCCAAACTTCCGGCCTCAGCCGCCGCCTCCGTGCGCCTCCCTTCCGTCGCCCTCGCCACGCCACCCTCGCCGCCTCACTCGCGACCGCCCCTGAATCGGTTGGACGAATCGTGATTTTGGTTCTCACACCAGCGAGGGCCGCTTGGTCGGGCGCACGACGGTCGTGCCCGCGATCTTGTCGTGCCACGATTGCTTCTCGTCATCGAACGCCACCCAGACAAAGCCGAGTCCGACGACCACGAGCGAAAGGAAACACGCCAGCGCCCGCACCGCCACGGTCGGCCAGTCCAGCGGACGGTCGTCCAGCCGCACGACCTGCAGACCGCACACGATGCCGCCGATCGTCGTGCCCCGGTATTTCCACAGCAGCGCCCCGTAGAGCGCCAGAATCGGCAGCACGGCCGGCCCCGCCCACGGGCCAAAGCACACCGCGACGACGATCCCGTCGATGAACAATGCCCCCGTGCGAATCCAGAATCCGGCGCGCGGCAGCGCGGCCATCGCGGCCGGCGGCAGCACGTCCGTTGGAGCCGGCAGCGGCAACGGGGCGCTCATCACGCCTTCAACCGGCGCTCCCGCCGCAAACGAGGCCACCCCCACCGACGACGCTCCCGCCATCATCGGCGGAATTAACGGCGCGGTCGGCGCAGGCGCCATCGGCGGGGTCGGCGGCGCGGGCTTCTTCTCCGACGACACGAGCCCCGTGACCACACAGCCGAGACCGAGGAGAGAGACGAGCAGCCAAAGCATCAAGCCGGCCACCGGCACGAGGAAGAGCAGCACGAACGGCACCGCGCCCACCAGCACGGCGAGCGCCGGATGCAGCCGGTCGCGCGACAGCGTGCGGCCCACGAGCCCGTAAATCGCCGCCTTGCCGAACAGCACGGCGAGCACGACGCCCACCGGCAGCACCAACAGCGCCACCGGAATGCCGACGACCGTGACCAGCAGCAGCACAAACAGCAACGGCAGCGCGAGCATCGTGAGAATCGAGGAGACCACGACCGCCACCGGCCGCTTCACCAGCATGTCGCCGCTGCGGCGGATGCCACCGGGGAACACCAGCCCAAGCAGCATATAAAATCCGATGATGAAGACGGTGAAGAGCCACAGCCAGCTCAGGCCCGAGCCGGTCGCGAGCGGCCGGCCAAGTTTCAGGCCGTGGCTCCACCAAGTGTCCAACCCCGGCCCAAAGTGACGGTTACCGCCGATGGTCTTCTTGACAATCTTGCCGCCGATCTCCGCGCCGGGCTCGCGATGCAAATCACCGCCCACACAGACGACATCGCCCGTGACCCTGGCCTTCGGGCCGAGATGAATGTCGCCCATCACGGACACCGCGTTGCCATTGACCGTGCCGTTGATCGTGGTGTCGCCCATGACGGCGACGGCGTCGCCGAAAACCTCACCGTCGACAATGACGTCGGCCAGCACGCCGACCGCCGCGCCGTCGACTTTTTCGCCGGCGAGCACGTGGGTCTCACCCATCACGCTTACGCGATCGTTGCTGCCGTGGTTTCTGACCGTCGTGCGCTTCACCCGGCGGGTTGGTTTCGCGGGCGACGCCTCATCGTCACCATCGGTGGATTTCTTTCCAACGGGTGCGACTTCGGCCGCGGGCGCGGCGTCGAGGCGCCGCAACTCGGTTTTCGCCGGCTCCGGGAGGACCACGGGCGCGTCGGGTGCTGCCGGGGCCGTGGGCGCAGCGGGCGCTGCCAGGGCCGCGGGCGCAGCGGGTGGAATTTCAGGTGCGGCGGCCGGGGGTGCGGTCTTCTCCGGCGCGACGGTCGCCGGAGTAGTCTCCTGCGCGAGAGCCGCGAGCGTAAAGGTAAAGCACAACGCGATGGCGGCGCTGAGGAAAAGCTGGCGGGTCGGAGTTTTCATGACGAGAGGGCCAGAAGATGGGAGCAGGGATTTCATCGGGGAAAATTAGCGTCGGACATGGAGGGTGCGGTAGGCGGCGGCGCCGACCCCGACGAGCGTCGTGTAGCAGGCGGCGATGAAGGTGAGGGTGCCGTAGAGCCAGAGCGGCGGGATGGCGCGCCAGACGGCGCCGGAGGCGCCAGCGGCGGTGTCGTAGAGTCCGCGGGCCGTGGTGAGCCAGGCAAAGCGGTCGGCGATCCCGGAGGCGAGCGCCGCGCTGCCGGTGCTGCGCGTCAGCACGAAGATCGCGGCGACGAGCCCGGCGGCCACCGCCGCGGACAGGACAAAGAACACCGCGCGGACTGCGACCGGCCAGTGCGCGAAGCTCTGGTGCCACCACGAGAGCGCGGCGCGGCGCTCCAGTTCGGCCAGCACGCGCGACTCCAGCGAGCGCGGGGCCCGGCGCGCCGGGAGGTCGCGGAGCGTGCGGTGGATCAGGCGCTCGAGTTTCTCGTTATTTTCGGGAGAGGGGTTCATGGCGGGTCAGGCGGTGAAGGTTTCGTGGGCGGTGCCGCTGCGCTGGAGGATTTTTGCGAGCGCCGTGCGGGCGCGAAGGATGTCGGTTTTCACCTTGGCGAGGGAAACCCCGAGCTGTTTGGCGATCTCGTCGTAGGACAGGTCTTCGAAATGATAGAGCACGAGCGGCACCCGCTGTGGCTCGGGCAGCTGGTCGAGCGCCCGCTCGACGAGGCCACGGCGGTCGTCGGCATCGACGTTGGAAAAAAACGTGTCGGGCGCGGCAAATTCCACCTCCGGTGCCTCGCTCTCACCGCCGGCATCGTCACGGCGGAGCTCGGAGAAAAAACGCCAGCGGTTGCGGTAGCGCGAGAGGTGGTTGAGGGACAGGTTGGTCGCGACGGTCTTCAGCCAGCCTCCGGCGGTGGGACTGGTTTGGAGCGAGTCGAAGTGTTCATGCGCTTTTAGGAAGACCTCCTGCGAAATATCTTCGGCCGTCGCGTCGTTGCCGGTGAGGCGCGCCGCGGTGGAAAAGACCATGTCTTGGTAAGCGCGCATGAAAGTCGTGAAATCAGGCGGGGTGATTAGACCCGGGGTTGGAGTTTGCACTGGAGGTTCATCGTTCATGGTCAGAACACGGCCTGGGCCGAAAAGTCGCAGAAAAGTTTCTGGGGCCGGAAGCGAGCGGGCGCGAGGGTGAACGTCACCGGCGCTAACCCGGGGGATTAGCGGGGGTTGAACCCGGCAGGCCCCGGCCACGCCGCCCTTGCCAGCCCGCCGGACGCGGCAAAACTCCCCGCCACCACCGACCACCCCATGTCCGACGCCCCGTTTCTTCCCTCCGATCCCACCGTCGAACGCCGCCTCCGCGAAATCGGCGAAAAACTCTTTGCCGCGATGGACGCATCGCCCGCGCCCGGCATTTTTTCCAAAAAGGGCGCCTACGCGCGCGTGATGGAATGGTCGATGAAGGATCCGGCGTTCAAGACGCAGCTCTTCCGCTTCGTCGATGTGCTGCCGTCGCTCCACTCCTCCGCCGAAATCGTCCGCCACCTGCAGGAATACCTCGGCGACCAAGCCGTCGAGCTGAACCCCGCGATGAAGGCCGGCCTCGCCGCCTCGGCCTTCGCGCCCGCACTCGTCGCCGGCCCGGTCAAGGCGAACATCGTCTCGATGGCGGCGCAATTCGTCGCCGGCGAGACCGCCGGCGATCTCGTGCAGCAGTTTCGCAAAAACGCGCAGCTCGGACTCGCCACCACCATCGACCTCCTCGGCGAGACGGTCGTGAGCGCGGCGGAGGCCGACGTGTTTCTCCAGCGCAACCTCGCCGTGCTCGATACCGTCGCCGCCGCCATTGAAAAAGCCCCCGCGCCGTGTTTCAGCGATCTCGGCGCGCGCGGCCCGCTGCCGCGGCTGAATCTGTCGGTCAAGATTTCCGCCCTGACGCCCGACGTCCATCCGGCCGATCCGGAGAATTCCATCGCGGCCCTGAAGCAGCGCCTGCGCCCGATCCTACGCCGCGCCCGCGAGGTCGGCGCGTTCATCAACTTCGACATGGAGAGCTACAAGCTGAAGGACCTGACGCTCGCGCTCTTCCAATCCATCCTCGAGGAAGTCGAGTTTCGCGACCAACCCGCCATTGGCATCGCGATCCAAGCCTACCTCCGCGACGCCGAGCGCGACCTCCGGAACCTCGTGGCCTGGGCGCGAAAAAATAACCGCCCCATCGGCGTGCGCCTCGTGAAAGGCGCCTACTGGGACTACGAGACGATCCTCGCGCAGCAGCGCGACTGGCCGGTGCCCGTCTGGGCGAAAAAACCGGAGAGCGATGCCAACTTCGAAAAACTCTCGCTCCTGCTCTTTGAGAACATCGACCTCGTGGCGCCCGCCTTCGCCACGCACAACGTCCGTTCCTGCGCCCACGCCATCGCCCAGGCCGAGCGGCTGAAGATCGATCCGCGCGCCTATGAATTCCAAGCGCTCTACGGCATGGCCAACGAGTTGAAGAGTGCGCTGCTCGCGAACGGCCAGCGCGTCCGCGAATACTGTGCCATCGGCGAGCTCCTGCCCGGCATGGCCTACCTCGTCCGCCGCTTGCTGGAAAACACGAGCAACGAAGGATTCCTCCGCCTCAAAAACATGGGCGAAGCGACGCGCGAGCAGTTGCTGAAGAATCCGGTCGAGTTGCTCGAGGTCGGGCGCGTTAGCCCTAACGCGCCGTCGTCCGTCGTGTCATCTGAGCGGCGCGTTCGGGATAACGCGCCCGACCTTTTCCGCAACGCCCCGAACATCGACTTCACTCTCGCCGCGGCGCGCGACCAGCTCCGCGCCGCGCTCGCGCAAGTCACCGCGACACTTGGTCAGCGGTGGCCGCTGGTCATCGGCGGAAAAAAATCTCCGACCGCGAATGGATCGCTTCCGTCAACCCCGCGCGCCCGCGCCAGATTATCGGCCACTGGGCTCGCGCCACCCTCGCCGACGCCGAGGCGGCCGTCGTCGCCGCCCGCGCCGCGCAGCCCGCGTGGGCGAAACTCTCCATCGACGCCCGGGCCAAAATCATCGAACGCGCCGCCGCGCTCATGGAATCGCGCCGCCACGAGCTCAACGCCCTCCTCATCCTCGAGGCGGGCAAACCGTGGCTCGAAGCCGACGGCGATGTCAGCGAAGCGATCGACTTCTGCCGTTACTACGCCATCGAGATGCGCCGGCTCGCCCCGCCCGCGGTCACCCAAGCCGTGCCCGGCGAACGCTGCGTGCTCCTCTACACGCCGCGCGGCGTCGGGGTCGTCATTGCTCCGTGGAATTTCCCGCTCGCGATCCTGTGCGGCATGACCGTCGCCCCGCTCGTCGCCGGCAACACCGTCATCATGAAACCGGCTGAGCAGACCTCGGTCATCGCGGCGATCTTCCTGGAAATTCTGACGGCGGCCGGCGTGCCGGCGGGAGCGGTCAATTTTCTCCCCGGCTACGGGGAAGAGGTCGGCGCCCACCTCGTCGCCCACGCGAAGATCGACTTCATCGCGTTCACCGGCTCCCGCGCCGTTGGCACGAAGATTTGGGAAACCGCCGGCCGCACGCCGCCCGGCCAGGCGAATCTGAAAAAAGTCGTCTGCGAGATGGGCGGAAAAAACGTCCTGATCATCGACAACGACGCCGACCTTGACGAAGCGATCCCCGCCGCGCTCTACAGTGCGTTCGGATTCAGCGGGCAGAAATGTTCCGCCCTCTCGCGCCTCATCGTGCTCGATGAAGTCCACGACAAGTTCACCGCGCGCCTCATCGAGGCCGCTGGGGCCACGCCCATCGGCGATCCCGCGCATCCTGGCACCGTCGTCGGCCCCGTGATCGACGCCGAGGCGCAGCAGAAAATCCGGGCGATGATCGAGCAGGGGAAAACGGAGGCGACCCTCGCCTGGCAGGGTGCGACGCCGGCGGAAGGATATTTTGTGGCGCCGACAATTTTCACCGGCGTAAAACCCGGCGTGGCCATCGCCCGCGAGGAAATCTTCGGCCCCGTGCTGGCAGTGATCCGCGTGAAGCACCTCGATGAGGCCATCGCCGTCGCGAACGCCACGGACTACGCACTCACGGGCGGCCTGTTCTCGCGCAGTCCCGTCGCGCTGGCCCGCGCCGAGCAGGAACTGATGTGCGGCAACGTCTATCTCAACCGCGCGATCACCGGTGCGATCGTCGAGCGCCATCCGTTCGGCGGCTTTCGCATGAGCGGCGGCGGCACGAAGGCCGGGGGTCGTGGCTACCTCGAAAATTTTCTCTTTCCGCGCGCCATCGCCGAGAATGTCATGCGCCGCGGGTTTACGCCGCCGGAGTAGCAAGTGGCTGCGGCTTCCAGCCGCAGATTTTTTCTTTCAGCGGCTGGAAGCAGGTGCCACGCTTACTTCATGTCGGCTCCGTTTCTCAATCGGCTCGCGACCGTGCGGCAGGGCGCCTACCTGCCGCACTGGACGCTGGACGGCGCGATTTATCACACCGTCTTCCGTCTCGCCGACGCACTGCCCGCCGCGGTCGTAGAACGCTACCGCCGTGAGCGCGCGGCACTGCTGGTGGAAGCCGGTGAACATTCGTCACGCGACACCCATGATCGCCTCCGCGAACTCTTCAGCGAACGAATCGAACTCCTTCTCGACGCCGGCCACGGCGGGTGCTGGCTCGCGCAGCCAAAAATCGCAGAGTTGATCGCCGGCGCGCTTCGCCACTTCGACGGCGAGCGCTATCACTTGCATGCATGGTGCGTGATGCCGAATCACGTGCACGTAGTCTTCCAGCCGATCACCGGCCATGGGCTGACCGTCATACTCCATTCGTGGAAAAGTTTCACCGCGAACGCCGCGAACGGCGCCCTCGGGCGCGCCGGTGAATTCTGGCAGAAAGAATCCTACGATCACATCGTGCGCGACGCCGACGATTTGGAGCGCACCATTCGCTATGTGCGGGAAAATCCAATCAGCGCGGGACTCGCAAATTGGCGCTGGGTTTGGCCAGGAGCAATGGCATCGGCTTCCAGCCGATGAGGTTCTTTTGATTCTGCGGCTGAAAGCCGCAGCCACTTCCTACAGCACCGTCGCGCACAACAGCACGTAGTGCGCCCGGGCGCGCGCAGTGCACGCCTCCAGATCTTCCTCAGAGACACCGGCGAGCGTGAGCTTCGCGGGACTGCAAATCCAGCCACCCGTCTCTCCGGGCAAGTCCAGGCCGATGCGCGCGGCCACGCCGCACGCGAGATTAAGCACACCCGCACCAATGTTTGATTGCTCGTCTGCGAACGGATCGAAATGCCCGCGCACCGACTCGACCAGCTCCGCCGGAAACCGCCAGTGCGTGAGCAGCGTGGTCGTCACTTCCGCGGCGGTGACGCCGAACGTCGTTTTCTCCCATTCGGCGACGGAAGGCCATTCGGCCTCACCGGGATAGACCTGGCCGTGCGCGGCCGCGTCGATGATGACCCGGCCGAGCGTCCGCAGCAGCCCGGCCGAATAGCCAAGCCCGGCATCGCGACCCGCGCGACCCGCGAGCAACTCCGCCGCGGCGGCGGTGGCGACCGAGTTTTCCCACAGCCGACTGGCCTTAAGCCGGTAGGTCGTGAGATTGCCCTGGCAAACCTGCTGCGTGGCGGCGAGCCCAACGAGTTGGTAGAGTTCATACAACCCCACGCGGCCGACCGCGTCCTCGAGCGAGTCGCTCTTCTCGCGCAGGCCAAAAAGCACGCTGTTGCTCAACCGGACGACATGAAACGTGAGCGCGGGATCGAGCCGGATGAGCTGCACGATTTCTTCCAGATCGACCGCGGGATCGTCCACCAACGCGCGCAGCCGGCCAAGCGTCGCGGCGGCGGGGGCGAGTTTGTTGCCCAAGGTGATGATGGTGTCGCGGGAAAGTGGCATAGAGGGCGAAGTTCGCCCCCCTCCCCTCGGCACAAGCAGGCCGCAAGCTAAGCAAAATATTTGCGAGTCCCGCTAAAAATCCAGGGCCTTCAGCGGCCCAATTTTCACCTCGAACCGGTCGCCGTAGGGCTTCACCCGCTTGAAGTCCTCGCGCTTCAGCTCATAGGCGCGCCCGAAGGGCACGAAGAGGATCGACGCCGAGGCCGCGCCGCGGATCACCGTCATCTGCGGCGGGTGTTTCGGATCGACGGATGAAAATTCGACGCTGCCCTCGCCTGACTTGATTTTCAGCACGATTTTTTCGCGCATCGGCTCGCGCAGTTTCACGGCGACGTTTTCGAAGGCGCCGCGCTCCTTGTTCACCCGCGCGGTTACGAGGAATTTTTCCGGCGGGAAGCGGTTGTTGCCCTCCTGCTTCAGCGGCACCGCGAAGGTCACGCTCCCGGCGTTTTCCTCGGCGACGGTGGCGCGCTCGAGGTCCATGAGTTCGCCGACCGTCTTGCGCTTCGGGTCAGGGCCGTCGCGCTCCTCGCGCTCGAGGCGCGCACCGCGTTTTTCACCCTGCCGCCGGAGCTTGGTCAGGTCGCTTGGGCCCGGTTCCTGGCCGTCGACTTTCAGCGGCCGGTATTGCTGGGCGTAGGGCAGCGAGGGATCGAACCGCACCACGGTCTCGTGCTTGGTTTTTCCGTTGGTGTCCTTCTCGATGGTCGTCTGCGTATAGGCCCAGCGGTCGGTGTGCTGCGCGAGTTTTTCCAGGGCGGCCGCGAGTAACGGCGGCACCTTCGGCGCGGCGGCAGGCGGACTCGCGACTTCCGCCCACGCGGTGCCCGCGAGGAGGATCGACCGGAAGGCAAGCAGGAGAATCGAGCGGTGCATGGCGGTGTGAACCGTGCCCCGCGGAATTCGTTCCGCAAGATTTTACATCCGGCAGATCAGCAACTGGCGCTCGAAGATTAGTTCCTTCGGCAGGCGATCGTGCAGGTCGAGGAAGAGTTCCTCGTGGCCGATCACCTCCGCGCGCCAGGCCGCGCGATCGACGGCCTGCAACGCCTCGAATTTCTCCGGTGGGAAATCCAAGCCGGTCCAGTCGAGATCAGCATGGCGCGGCACCCAGCCGATCGGAGTCTCCCGGCCGAGCGCGCGGCCGCGCGCGCGGTCGACGATCCATTTCAGGACCCGCATGTTTTCCGAAAAGCCGGGCCAGAGGAATTTTCCGTCGGCGTCCTTGCGGAACCAATTGACGTGAAAAATGCGCGGCGTCTCGCTCAGTTTCTTCTGCATCGAGATCCAGTGGCGGAAATAATCGCCCATGTGGTAGCCGCAGAACGGCAGCATCGCCATCGGATCGCGGCGCACCTTGCCAATCGTGCCGGCGGCGGCGGCGGTCATCTCGCTGCCCATCGTCGCCCCGGTATAAACGCCCGCACTCCAGTTGAACGCCTGGTAAACCAGCGGCATCGTCGTCGCGCGCCGGCCGCCAAAAATGAAGGCGCTGAGCGGCACGCCCTCGGGATTTTCCCAGGCGGGATCGATCGTCGGGCATTGCGCCGCCGGCGCGGTGAAGCGCGCGTTCGGGTGGGCGGCTTTGGCGCCGGTGGCCTTCGCGATCGCGGGCGTCCACCGGTTGCCCTGCCAGTCCACGCATTCGGCCGGCGGCGCGTCGGTCATGCCCTCCCACCACACGCCGCCCTCCGGCGTGAGCGCGACGTTGGTGAAGATCGTGTTCTTCGCGAGCGCCGCCATCGCGTTGGGATTGGTTTTCTGCGACGTGCCCGGGGCGACCCCAAAAAAGCCCGCCTCGGGATTGATCGCGTGCAGCCGGCCGTGGGCATCAGGCTTGATCCACGCGATGTCGTCGCCGACGGTCCAGATTTTCCAGCCCTTCTGCTTGAAGGGCGCGGGCGGGATCATCATCGCGAAGTTCGTCTTGCCGCACGCGCTCGGAAACGCGGCCGCCACGTAGGTCTTCTCCCCGAGCGGATCCTCGACGCCGAGGATGAGCATGTGCTCGGCCATCCAGCCCTCGTCGCGCGCCATGTTGGACGCGATGCGCAGCGCGAAACATTTCTTGCCGAGCAGCGCGTTGCCGCCGTAGCCGGAACCGTAGCTCCAGATCTCGCGCATCTCGGGGAAGTGGACGATGTATTTGTCCTGGTTACAGGGCCACGCGACATCCTGCTGCCCCTTCGCGAGCGGCGCGCCGACGGAGTGCATGCACGGGACCACGCGCTTCTCGCCCCGGTCGATCTCCGCGAACACCGGGCGGCCGATGCGCGCCATGATGCGCATGTTGACGACGACATAGGGCGAGTCGGTCAGCTGCACGCCGATCTGCGCCATCGGCGAACCGATCGGGCCCATGCTGTAGGGCAGCACGAACATCGTGCGGCCCGCCATGCAGCCGGCAAAAAGTCCGCGGAGTTTTTTCCGCATCTCAAACGGATTGACCCAATTGTTCGTCGGCCCCGCCGCTTCCTTCGAATAGGAGCAGATGAACGTCCGGTCCTCGACGCGCGCCACGTCGGTCGCATCGCTCCGCGCATAGTAGCTACCGGGCCAGAGCTTTTGGTTGAGCTTGATGAACGTGCCGGCGGCGACCATCTGCGCACACAGCGCGGCATTTTCCGCCGGCGAGCCATCGACCCAGTGGACGGAATCGGGTCGGCAGAGGTCGGCCATCTTTTCCACCCAGCGCAGCAAATGTTTGTTTTCGCTCAGGGGCTTGGCGGCAGCGCGTTTTTTCATCGGAGCGCGACGCTACCCGCGCACCGGGCTGAGTAAACCGGAAAGACGGCGCGGCGCGCCGGGCAGTAGGCCATTGCGCGGCCGCATTCGCCAGCAGTCACGCGCCCGCCGCGGCTCGACACGACCGCCGGCACCGCGCAGCCTGCACCCATGAAAACCCGCCTCGCGCTTGTGCCATTGCTCTGGTTGGCCGTCCTCCACGCGCCGCCCGCTGCCGCCGCGCCCGCCGCCGACCTGATGGCAAAGATGACGACCTACTACTTTGGCCTGATCACCATCGGCCCGAAAAGCGGAACGGGCACGGCCGAGGAGCGTGAAAAACTCCAAGCCGCCCACATGGCGAACATCGAGCGCCTGCACGCCGCCGGCAAATTGCCCGTCGCGGGGCCGTTCATGGACAACGGCGCCTGGCGCGGAATTTTCATCTACAAATGCGCGACGCTCGACGAGGCGAAGGCCCTGGCCGCCTCCGATCCCTTGGTGCAGGCCGGCCGACTCGTGGTCGAAATCCACCCGTGGCTGACGATGAAGGGCAACATCCTCGACCCCGAATTTCCGACCCCGCCACCGGGGCGGACGCCATGACCAAGCTCTGCATCTTCGTCGGCACGACCATCGGCAGCTACGCGTTTTGGGCGCTGGGCGATAGCGTGCTGGGGCTCGGTTTCCTCGGGTCGTTCGTGCTCAGCGGCGTCGGCAGCGTGGCCGGCGTCTACACCGGCTGGAAACTCGCGCGCCGGCTGCAAGAGTGAGCCGCGGCCCGCGGCGGCGAGCGCCGGCTTGAATCGCCCGATGTCACGTTGCACGGTCCCGTCCGTGAGCGCACCCCCGCCCGATCAAAACCGCTGGTTCTTGGAACCCCTCCGCCCCCATGAACCGATGTTGCGCGCGTGGCTCGCGAGCCGGTTTCCCCACAGCACGGAAAGCGACGACCTTGTCCAAGAGGCCTACGCCCACGCGCTCCCGGCCACGGCCCTCACGCCATCGGCTCCGCGTGCGCCGTGACGTCGCCGATCGCCCGTAACCCGGAGGCGGAGAGCGAATCTTCGCGCCGGCTTCACTTCGCCGGCTCGATGTGCACCGTCACGTCGCTGATGCGGTGCGGCACCGATCCGATCAACGCGTCCTTCACCGCGTGCGCGATCGTGTGGCCCTCGCGCACCGTGAGTTCGCCATCCACGCGCACATGAATGTCCACGAGATGGCTGAGCCCGCTCTTGCGCACGCGACACTTGTCGAGCGCGCGCACCCCCGCCACGGCGAGCGCCAGCGCCCGCACCTCGTTTTCGAAACCCGTCGGCGCCGCCGTGTCCATCACGTCGCCGAGCGCCTTGCCGACCATCCCCACGCCGTTGAACGCGATGATGACGCACGCGAAGAGCGCCGCCCAATCATCCGCCGTCTCCCAGCCCTTCCCACCTCACAGCGCGATGGAGATCCCCACAAACGCCGCCGCGGAGGTCATCGCATCCGCCCAGTGGTGCAGCGCCTCGACGCCCAGCGCCGTGCTGCCGGCCTCCTCCCCCGCCACGCCCATTCGCCGCGAAAACCACAGCTTCGTGATGATGACGCCAGCGAGCACCAGCAGCGTCCACCACGCCGGCCCCTGGTGCGGCGTGATGATCTCATGCACCGCGTGCACCGCGATCCAGCCCGCCACCAGAAAAATAAACAGCGCCACCGCCAGCGCCGCGAGCGGCTCGGCTTTGCCGTGGCCATAGGGATGGTCCGCGTCCGGTGGCTGCGCCGCCACGCGAAATCCGGCCCACACGAGCGACGACGAAAGGATGTCGAGCAGTGACTCCGCTCCGTCGGCGATCAGCGCATAGGTGTGGCCGAAAATGCCGCCGGCAAACTTCACTGCGGCGAGCCCGGCGTTGAGCGCGATCCCGCGCAGGACGAGCCGCGCACTGTCGTTCGCGCGGCGCTGCACGGCGGCGTGGTGGCGGGCGAGTTCGAGGGGCACACCGGAACCCTAGGCGCGAACGTCACGCTGCCGCCAGCCCGCAATTGACCCCGTCACCCCCTCGCACCACACTTGCTCTCTTCCGATGGCCGCCCAGATCAGCTCCTCGTCCTCCGATCCGGTGAAGCAGTTCTCCGTCTTTGCCGAAAACCGCATCGGCCGCCTCTACGATCTCACCGCCCTGCTCAAGGCGAATGACGTCCATGTCATGGCGATCACCGTGCTCGACACGACGGACAGCGCCATCATCCGCCTCATCGTCGACGACCCCGACAAGGCCCGCGAGCTGCTGGTCAATAATGATTTTCCCTACACCGAGTGCGACGTGCTCGCCATCGAGATCACCGACGAGTCCGCCTTGAAAGGGGTGCTCGCGGCGCTGTTTGAGGCGGAGATAAACGTCCATTACGTCTACAGCTTCATCAAGCGCCCGGAGGGCAAGGCCGCGCTCGCGGTCAACGCCGAGGATCCCGACGTGGCCGCGCAGGCGCTCAACCAACGCGGCTTCCGCGTGCTCACGCGCCAGGACATCGCGCGGTAGCAGCGGGAGGACGCGTTATCCCTAACCCGCGGTTGGCGGGCGCACGAGCCGAGGCGGCGGGTTAGTAAAAATCCCCGGGGCAAGCCCCGGGGCATTTGACAAGACCGCCGCAAACTCATCCGACCATAATGCAATTCGCGCTTAAACCCGTCCGTCCAACCAAGCCGAAGCAAGCTTCGGGGTATCGGACCCACAGCGAATGAAGGATAACCCGCCCTACCCTTCAGCCCTGAACTTCGCCCATCCGCTCGCACTCAAGTTCGTAGAGCCCGGTCATGTAGCCGTTCTCGAACATCGCGCCGACTTTCAGCTGACCGTAGAACGCCACCGGCACATCCATCATCGGTGCCACGCCTTTCTTCATCTTCACGATCACCCACTCGTTCATGTTGGGCACCGAGCCGAAGCAGCAAGCCATCGTGTTGCGCATGAGCAGAAATTCCGTCACGAGGCCTTTCTCCATTTTCACCGGCACCATGAAGCCGATCAGGACCGCCTTCTTGCCATGCCAGCCCTTCACCGTGGCGGGAATCTGTTCCTCGCCGGTCGGCGGCTTCGCGTTGGCATCGGCCGCGGGATCGAATGCCGGCGGCACAAACACATACGACGCGAGCAGGTCGAAGCCGAGCTTCAGGTAACCGTTCTCCGTCGCCGGCGCCGCGACTTTGCCGGCGTCCGCGGCGGCCTCGGCCGCGTGCAACCATCCCCCGCCACCAGCCATGGCCATCAGTGCAGCAAGGATCAGGTGGCGGAAGGTTTTCATACGGTAGTGACCTTACCCCGCCAGACCAGTTCGTCAAAAGGTCTTTTCAACCCCCATCCGCCGGGCTGCACCCCGCCTTCCGACGTCGGCGGGAGACCCATCCCACGGACCCGGGGCCCTCCATTCAGGACAGTGGCGCGAGCGTTTCCGCGACGGGCGTGCGGTAGGCCTTCAGCGCCGGCACCACGCCGCCGAGCGCACACAACGCGATCATCGCCAACGGACAAATCCACAGCACCGGCAGCCGCGCCGTTACGTCGAGCACGACGCCCGTCTGCGTGCGAATCACGCTGGCGACCCCGCTGAGCAGTCCGAAGTAAACCGCGTAGCCCGCAACCGCGCCCAGCGCGCCGATGCACGTCGCCTCCGCCACCACTGCCCCGAAAATCGTCCGTCGCCGCGCGCCGAGCGCGCGCAAAATCGCGAGATCCCGCCGCCGCGCACTCATCGAGTTGTAGATGCTCGCGAGCACCGAGCCCGCCGCCACCAGCGCGACGAGATACGCCACGAGCGCGAGCACTTGGTCGAACCACGAGATCTTGCTGAATAGTTCCGCAATGATCGCGCCGACCGGATAGGCCAGCGTCAACCGGTTGCCCTGTTTGTTATACATCAGATCGAGCATGAAGCCCGCACTCGGCGTGCGGAGCTGGATGAGCACCGCGCTCACATCGGTCGCCGCCTTGGCGTCGTGGCCGCTCATCGTCTGCAACCCGCGCAGCGGAATCCACACCACCCGATCCACCGGCGTGTTCGTCGGCGCGAGGAGGCCGACCACCGTGTAGGTGTCCGCGTGCTCGTTCTTTGCATCGAACGCCAGTCCGTGAAACGGATGAAACGTGTCGCCCACCTTCAGCCCGAGCCGTTGCCCCGCAAAACTCCCCGCGAGCGCCTCCTTGGCCTCGCCCTCCTTGGCGAAAATTCTTCCGCCGGCCTGCACCGCGAATTTTTTCCCCGGCGCGTATTCCACTTTCTCAAACAATTCCGGCAGCGTGCCCGCGAGCCGGTAACCGCGCAGATTGTCGCCGACCGCGAGCGGGATCGCCGCCTTCACCGCCGGGTGGCGCTTGACCATTTCGTAGTCGGCCCACGCCAGGTTGCCCGGCGACGCCTCCAGGTGGAAAATCGCGTTGAGCACGAGCTGGAGTTTCGACCCGCGCGCGCCGAGCACCGCGTCGAAGCCCGTCGTCGTCTGCGTGAACGCCGTCTGCGACTGCGTCTTTACCATCCACACGCACATGAGCAACCCGCACGCGAGCGCGATGCTCCCCGCCGTGATGACGGTCGAAAGCGCATGCTGCCGCAGCGAACGGTAGATGATGAGTGGAAGGGTCATGTCCGGGGTAGCGCGGTGCTTCAGCCCGCGTCCGGCTTCTTCGACGCGGGCTGAAGCACCGCGCTACTTTGGTTAATCTCCGCAAAATCCTTCCGCCGCTCAAACTGCCCCAGCACCAACTCATCATGGCTCACCAACAGCAGCGCCGCACCGTGCTCGCGGCAAACCTCGCGAATCAGCGTCAGCGCCTCGCCCGCGTGCTTGCGGTCGAGATTGCCCGTCGGCTCGTCCGCGAGCACGAGTTTCGGCCGGTTCGCGAGCGCCCGCGCCACCGCCACCCGTTGCTGCTGCCCCGTCGACAGCTGACTCGGAAAATGATCCAGCCGGTGTCCCAGCCCGACGCGTTCCAGCGTCTCACGCGCGTGCGCACGGTCCGCGCCGCGCGGCCCAAAACTCATCCCCAGCACGACATTCTCCAGCACCGTATAGCCCTGGAGGAGGTTGAATGTCTGAAAAATGTAGCCGAGTTTTTCTGCGCGCAGCCGGTCGCGCTTCGCCTCGCTCAGCGCCGTCATCTCGGCGCCATCGATCATCACGCGCCCGCCATCCGCCGCGAGAATGCCCGCAATCAGGTGCAGCAACGTCGTCTTCCCCGAACCGCTTTCGCCCCGCAGCGCCACCTGCTCGCCGGGCCCGAGCGTGAAGCTGGGCACGTGCACGATGTCCACGCGCTCGCCGTCGGGGGCGACAAAGGATTTCTTCAATTCAGAGACGGCGAGCATCGGCAGAACCCCATTGGCCACAAAAAGCGCCTAAAGCACAAGAACCAGAATTCCTTTTCTGCGCCCTTTGAGCTTTTTGTGGCCAACCGGATTGTGGTCGTGCAAGGTTCGCCTCGTGAGCACCGCCCCGACGCCCGGTCGAAAATTCCGCGAAGCCCTCGCGGCCGAAAGGCCGCTTCAAATCGCCGGCGCCATCAACGCCTACGCTGCGCTCCTCGCCCAGCGCGCCGGCTTCCGCGCGCTCTACCTCTCCGGTGCCGGTGTCGCGAATCACTCCTACGGCATCCCCGACATTGGCGACACCACGCTCGCCGATGTGCTCATCGACGCGCGCCGCATCGCGCGTCGCGTGCCGCTCCCGCTGCTCGTCGATATCGATACGGGTTGGGACGATCCCGCGCGCGCCGTCCGCGAACTCGCCGCCGCCGGCGTCGCCGCCGTGCATCTCGAGGATCAAGTCCCCGCCAAACTCTGCGGCCACCTCCCCGGCAAACAAATCGTGCCCACCGCCGAGATGGTCGCGCGCGTGAAATCCGCCGTCTCCGGCAAACCCGACCGCGACTTCGTCGTCATGGCCCGCACCGACGCTGCCGCCGTCGAAGGCATCGACGCCGCCATCGCCCGTGCCCAAGCCTACGTCGCCGCCGGCGCCGACATGATTTTCGCCGAGGCGCTCCCCACGCTCGACGACTACCGCGCCTTTACGTCCGCGCTCAGCGTCCCCGTCCTCGCGAACCTCACTGAGTTCGGCCAGACTCCGTTCTTCACTCTCGAAGAAATCCGCACCGCCGGTATCGCGATGGCGCTCTATCCGCTCAGCGCGAGCCGCGCCGCCGCCGCCGCCTCGCTCGAAGTTTACTCCGCGATCCGCCGCGACGGCACGCAAAAGAACGTCGTCAGCAAAATGCAATCCCGCGCTGATCTCTACAAAACCCTCGGCTACGAACCGCCGAAATAATTTCCCTATGAGCGCGCCCACGCCCCTCCCCACCCCCGTTCCCAAAGTCAAAAAATCCGTCGCGCTCTCCGGCGTTGTCGCGGGCAACACCGCCATCTGCACCGTCGGGCACTCGGGCAACGATCTCCATTACCGCGGCTACGACATCGCCGATCTTGCCGCGCACGGCACGTTCGAGGAAGTCGCCTACCTCCTCATCCACGAGCGTCTGCCCAACTCCGCCGAACTCGCCGCCTACCGCACCAAGCTTACCGATCTCCGCGGACTTCCCACGGCGCTGCGCACGGTGCTCGAGGAAATTCCCGCGAGCGCCCACCCGATGGATGTCCTGCGCACCGGCTGCTCCGCCCTCGGCACGCTCGAATCGGAAAAATTACCCGAATCCGGCGCGGGCGCCGCGTCCGCCCCCGGCGCGCGCGAAATCGCCGACCGGCTCGTCGCCGCGTTCCCGTCGATGCTGCTCTACTGGCATCACTACGCCACGAACGGCACCCGCATTCGCACCGAGACCACCGACGATTCCGTGGCCGCGCATTTTCTCCACCTGCTCCACCAACGCCCAGCCTCCGAGTCGCACATCCACGCGCTTGACCGCTCGCTCATCCTTTACGCCGAGCACGAGTTCAACGCCTCCACCTTCACCGCGCGCGTCATCGCCGGCACCGCGACGGATTTCTATTCCGCGATCACCGGCGCGATCGGCGCGCTGCGCGGCCCGAAGCACGGCGGCGCCAACGAAGTCGCCTACGACATCCAGCAACGCTACGCCACGCCCGACGCCGCCGAGGCCGATCTCCGCGCCCGCCTCGCGCGCAAGGAAATCGTCATCGGCTTCGGCCATCCGGTCTACACCGTCAGCGATCCGCGCAGCGACATCGTCAAGGCCATCGCCCGCGCCCTCTGCGCCGAAACGGGCAACCTCAACCTCTTCGCCATCGCCGAGCGCATCGAGACGCTGATGTGGGCCGAGAAAAAAATGTTTCCCAACCTCGATTGGTTCAGTGCCGTCGCCTACCACGAACTCGGCGTGCCGACCACCATGTTTACGCCGCTCTTCGTGATGGCGCGCACTGCCGGCTGGGCCGCGCACATCGTCGAGCAGCGCCTCGACGGAAAAATCATCCGCCCCGACGCGAATTACACCGGCCCCGAGAATCGCCCGTTGCCGCCGATCGCGCAACGCCTCTGATCGCTCTCGTTTTCGTAATCTTTCTCGTTCTCTTTCTTTGCTTCGCTTCCCTGACGAACGAGAACGAGTAAGAGAACGAGAACGATTCCAAGCCCATGTCCGCACCAATCTCCAACGTCCGCCCACCGCCCGACCAACTCCTCGTCGACCTCGCCGACTACGCGCTCAACTACTCCACGCCGTCCGACGAGGCGCTCGACACCGCGCGCTGGTGCCTCCTCGACACCCTCGCGTGCGGCATCATGGCTCTCGCCTATCCCGCCTGCACGAAGCTCCTCGGCCCCGTCGTCCCCGGCACGACGATCAAAAACGGCGCGCGCGTCCCCGGCACCGCCTACGAACTCGATCCGGTGCAAGCCGCCTTCAACATCGGCACGATCGTCCGCTGGCTCGACTTCAACGACACGTGGCTCGCCGCCGAGTGGGGCCACCCCTCCGACAACCTCGGCGCGATCCTAGCCACCGCCGACTGGCTTTCGCGCAACGCCGCCGCCAACCCGCCCGCCGCTGCCTTTCAATCGCCAATCGCCAATCGGCAATCGGCAATCACCATGCGCGACGTCCTTGTCGCCATGGTGAAGGCCCACGAAATCCAAGGCATCCTCGCGCTCGAAAACTCCTTCAACCGCGTCGGCCTCGATCACGTGCTCCTCGTCCGCGTCGCGTCCACCGCCGTCACGACCGCGATGCTCGGCGGCACGCGCGACCAAATCGTCAACGCGCTCTCGCACGCGTGGCTCGACGGCTCCGCGCTCCGCACTTACCGCCACGCGCCCAACACCGGCTCGCGTAAATCCTGGGCCGCCGGCGACGCCACCAGCCGCGCCGTCCGCCTCGCGCTCATCGCGATGACCGGCGAAATGGGCTACCCCTCCGTCCTCACCGCGAAGACCTGGGGCTTTCAGGACGTCTCGTTCAAGGGCAACGCCGTCAAACTCGCCCGCCCGCTTGGCAGCTACGTGATGGAGCAAATCCTCTTCAAGATTTCCTTCCCCGCCGAATTCCACGCGCAGACCGCCGTCGAATGCGCCGTGCGGCTCCACCCGCTCGTCAAAAACAAACTCGCCGACATCACGCGCGTCGAACTCACCACGCACGAATCCGCCATCCGCATCATCGACAAATCCGGCCCGTTGAACAACCCCGCCGACCGCGACCACTGCCTCCAATACATGACCGCCATCGGCCTCATCTTCGGCCATCTCACCGCCGCCGATTACGAGGACCAAGTCGCCTCCGACCCGCGCATCGACGCCCTCCGCGCGAAGATGACCGTCATCGAGGACAAACAATATTCCCGCGACTACCTCGACGCCGACAAACGCTCGATCGCCAACGCCGTCCAAGTCTTCTTTAGCGACGGATCAAAAACCGATCGCATCGAAGTCCACTTCCCCATCGGCCACCGCCGTCGGAGAAAAGAAGGAATTCCGATCCTCCAACAAAAAGCCGCGTCTGCGTTCGCGGCGCGCTACGGAAAATCAAAATCGGAAAAACTCACATCCCTCTTCACCGACCGCGCGAAACTGGAAGCGATGCCAGTGCAAGATTTCGCGTCTCACTTAGCGAAGCCAAACTGAAAGTCGCAATGAACGCGGACGGAGAAAATATCAGCGAGGCCGAAATGGTTTCGATTTTCCTCAAGGCGGAAGTCGGATCATCGAGATTCAGCCCAGCGTTGATCAATGTCCTGCAGCTAAGGAATAAAGGTCGAAAAATAATCGAACTGCCCGACTTGAAAAATGCTGATGAGAATCGGCGCCGAGCAGAAATTCTCGGTGCTTACCGCGGCTACGGACAAAATAATTATCTCTACGTGAACTTCCCAAATGACGTGAAGTGGCGCAGAATTCTTCTCGACCAAGGCGCTTTGGAGAGAATTCGCTACGCCGACTGCTCTCCTTGGAGGGAGCTTTCGGGCGGAACTCTCTTGATTGCTGACGCAGCGAAGCGGATTCGAGACGGTATTGCCGAAAATCAAAATACGAAAGACATCGTCGGCCTCATTCGCGCAACAGCGGATTACTTGAAAAATGGCGGCCCCGTTCCCGAGGTGATCATTGTCTCTCAGTCTGAGAATGCCCAACGCGTCGCCATCGAGGGGCACAATCGTTTGAGCGCCTACTTGGTTAATGGTGTCACAACGCCGATCTCTGCCATTCTGGGAGTTTCGCCGAATCTGACCCAGTGGCTTGCCCAAAGATGGCAATAGTCGAGATTGCCATCAGACGCTCGTCTTCCACTCAATCAAATCCCGTAGCAGAACCCGCTGACACCATGCCCGAACTCTCGCGTTTTTTCGGCATTATCATCCGCATGTATCGCGAAGCGGGCGAGCCCCACAATCAGCCGCACTTTCACGCCTACTATCAAGAGCATGCCGCCGTGTTCAGTATTCACCCCGTCGAGCTCATCGCCGGTTCGCTGCCCCAGCGGCAACGCCGGTTGACCGAGGCGTGGGCCGAACTCCACGAAGACGAGTTGATGCGCGACTGGAATCTGCTACTGTCCGGCCATCGTCCCGCGTCCATCGAACCGCTCAGCTAACGACATGTCGCACCTCATCACCAAAGTCACCGGATTTGAAAACCTCGGCGACCACACCTTGCGGGTCCGTTTCGACGATGGCACGGCGCAGGTTATCAACTTTCTTCCCGTGCTCGCCGGCGAACTCTTCGCGCCACTACGCGACAAGAAACTATTCGCCCAAGTCAGGCTCGACACCGAGTGCCACACGCTCGTCTGGCCCAACGGCGCCGACTTTGATCCCGCCACGCTGCATGATTGGCCGAAGTATGCCGCAGCGTTAGAGGCGCAGGCGAAAAACTGGCAGCTTGCGAGCGCGTGATTCGCGCCGTTCGGTCATGCTCCGCAGTTGCAGCACCAGCAGTCTCTACCGCGCGGGCAAATGCACCGGCTTCGGCGATTCGATGATGGGCAAATTGCCCGCGCGCTCGCGCAAGCGGCGCAAACCCGGCGCGTCGAAAACCTGCCGGCAGAAACTCAGCCGGGAATTGCGCGCTGAAGCTTCCACGTAGACCGTTCAAGTTTTCGCGCCAATCTCGCGCTCGATCAGTTTCTGCAGTTCGAACCGAGGGCACTCCCTCGCGTCCTCGGCGCAGTAGCGGCGCCGCTGAAGATTCCCCTCGTCTCGACTCGCACCCCACGCAGGCTTCGGCACGGCCATGCTGGATCGCCACCTCAATCTCCCCGACGGGCGCGCGCTGGCCTACGCAGAATTCGGACGACCGGACGGATTGCCGGTCCTGTATTTTCATGGCGCCCCATCGTCGCGGTTCGAGCCGCTGCTCGTGGGCGACGAGGTGCTGCATCGCCTCGGCCTGCGCGTCATCGCACCGGACCGACCCGGCATGGGCGGCTCCACGTTTCGACCCGGCCGCGGTTTCGCCGACTGGCCGCGCGATGTCGTGGCGCTCGCCGATTCGCTCGGGCTCGATCGGTTCGCCGTGTGGGGCTACTCCGGCGGCGGTCCGTATGTCGCGGCTTGTGCCGCGAAAATTCCCGCGCGCCTCACGGCGGCGGTCATCGTCGCGGGCGCGTGGCGGATGGACTGGCCCGAGGTGGCGGCCGGGCTGCCGTTGCCCAACCGGCTCATGGTGTTCTTCGCGCGCCGCGCGCCGTGGCTGCTGGGGCCGATGTTTCAGGCGATGGCGAGCCTCGGTCAGGGCGCACCGGAAAAGGAACTCGCCGGCATGAAGGGCCGCGTGACGGCGGCGGACTACGCGTGGTTCGCGCACGATTCCCGGCGCTTCGCGACGCTCGGCCGCGTCCTGCGCGAGTCGCTGCGGCCCGGCACAAAGGGCGCGGTCTGGGACATGCGGCGCTACGTCCACGAATTCGATTTCCGCGCCGACGAAATTCGGATGCCGCTGCGGCTGTTTCACGGCGAGCAGGACGCCAACTATCCCCTCGCCGCCGTGCGCCGCGCGCTGCGCGACCTGCCTTCCGCCCAACTTGTGACCTACGCCGACGAGGCCCACCTCTCGCTCTCCTCGAACCGGATGGAGGCCGTGGCCGCGGCGCTCGGCGCGTAACCCCGCTCAGCCACTCGCGCCAATCTCCCGCGCGATCAGCTTCTGCAGTTCGAATCGGTGGCACTCGTTCGCGTCCTCGGCGCAGCGGCAGACTCGGCGAACTACTTCCGAACTTCGTGCGGCTCTACGACGAACTAAATCCTGAATTTCGATCCTCTCGAGGCATAATACCAACGTCCTGTAACTTTTAGACCTTTGTCCTTGCGAGGTGCGCGAAGCGCGCCGTGGCAATCCAGCTGGATTGCTTCCTCGCTGCGCTCCTCGCAATGACAGTCCAAATCATAAGGGACGTTGGAATAAGGCCCCTCCCGCAATTCTACTTCGCCTCGTGGTCCACCTGGGCGGCGAGTTTTTCCAGATCGAGCTGTTGGCCAGCGGCCGGGAAGGGATGAGGCAGCAGATACCAGTGTTCGGTGTAGCTCACGCTCCCGCCGGGTGGGATGTTGTTGCGCGGACCGTGTGGCTCGAGTTCGCACACCGGCAGCGGGCTCGGCTGCGGATACCACAGACACAGCGTAAGCCCGGCGACCTCGGGATACACGGCGTCGCGCGGCGAAGCGTAGCGTTTCACGAATGCCTGGCCGTGCGGCATCACATAGGCGAACCAGCCCGCGTTCGAATCGAAGCCGAGCTTCGGAAATCGCGGCGGCCCGAGCACCTCGAGAAACGCGCCGCGCTGGCGCACATTGGGATCGACCGGGCGAAACTGGATGGCCGGCTCCGGTCCGGTGGCATACATGATCCAGCCATTCGGAAAACGCCTCGTGTCCGGGGTGAGCGGCACCACGCCGATCCCGCCTTGCACCCCAAACGTGCGGCTCCAGTGCGCCCAATGTTTCATCTCGGTCGAGACGTTGCGGATGATCTGCTCGCAACTCAGGTGCGTGCCCTGCGCCTCGAGGCGAAACACGCGCACGAGTTGCACGCCCGTGGCCGAGTCCCGCTGGCTCGTGAGCCGCACTGCCCGCGGCCCGATCGCCTCGGCCTGCCATTCGCCGGACCAGAGCACCTCGCGTCGGGGGATGATTTGCTCCGGCCCGATATCGAAGCGACCGGCGCTCGGCTGCGTCTTGAGACCGGCGCCCGCGCTCCACTTGGCCTCCGCCGGATCGAGCCACAGCGCGTTCTTGTCGCGCCACACGTATTCCAGCACCCGCCCGCCCACCTGGTGGCCGAGCGTCACGCGCGTCTCGGCGTTGGAAAGTTCGAAGCACTCGGAATAGTTCAACACCGACACGCGTCGCACGCCCTCGGGCAAGGTGTCGGCGGCACGGCTGACGAGACCGGCGGCGAACAAAACGGCGGCGAGCAGTGGGGTGCGCATGCTGCACCTTCAACGCGCCCGACCGCGCCGGCGCAACGTCCATTTCGGGCGGAAGAGCGAATTCGCAGCTCGATTCCTCAAATTTTCTTGCCGCAAAGCAGCGCAAAAAACGGAGAGCGGTTGAGACTCTCGAGGCGCCGATACGTGAAGACACTACGATCCGTTTTCTCGCTAAATCAAATCTTGGAGTAAAAATCGGTGGCACTCCCTCGCGTCCTCGGCGCAGTGGCAGAGGAGCGTGACGTTTTCCTTCGCCGCGAGCTTGGCGATCAGCCGCAGCGTGAATTTCTGGCCGTGGTTTTTGATCGTGGCGTTGCCGGCGTCGGTCCCGGCGGGCGCGAACATTTCCTTGCGGTATTTTTTCCCGAACTGGCTCCACGTTATTTTTCCGGCGAGAAAAGATTTCAGGAGTTTCTCGCTTGGACCGAGGTTGGCCATCCACACGTCATAGCGATCGGTCGGTCGCCCGCGCCCACGAAACCGCGCGGCGAGAATCCGCAGCCCGTCGCTGGGCGCGATGCCCGAATGCACTGACTTCGTTTGAAGCATGGCCCGGTTTAGCCAGCGCCCCGCAGCGGAGCAACCACGCGCGTGGCGATCGCCGCGGCGGTCAGGCCGGTGGCACGGGCACGCGCCACACGCTGCGGCCGCCACCCGCATTTGAAGTGAAATAGACGAAGTCGTCGCCCGGCCCGAAGACCGGATGCGGGTGGCTGTCCTGGCAATCCCACGCGGACTGGTGCCGGCACAGCGGCGTCCACGCGATCCGTTGCGTCGGCCAGTCGACCACGAGTCGCGTGATCCACTCGCCGCCCCATTTGTCATCCTCAGCCTCGCCGTCCGGATGCCAGTAGCCGTCCGACACGAGCCACGCGCTGTGGCGCGTGCCCGCGGTGAAATGGCCGTAGCGGTGATAGCGCACGGGCAGGGCAATTTCGATGTTGTCGCCACCGGCGGGGCTCACGCGCCCGATGAACGCAGTGCCGTTGGCAAACTTGCCGTGATAGATGATCCACGCGCCATCGGCGGTCCACATCTCGTGGCACGCCCAGTCAGCCCGGCTGCGGCCGGGCCCCTCGGTGCGCAAGCGGCGGTGGGTGCGGCCGTCCCACAGCCACAACCGGCGGCTGCCGCAGTCTGACGGCCATTCGTGGTTGTAGAGGATCCAGTCGGGATTCACCGGCGAAAACTGCACATGCGTAATCCACGCCTCGGGCACGCGCTCCTCGAGCAGCACGGCGCCGGTCGCAGTATCGTAGACGCGCAACCACGAGTTCAGGCGCTCGCGCCGCACGCGCTCGTCGATGTCGTAGGCGGGCTTGTCGGAGATGATTTCGTTGCGGCGGCCGCCGACGTGGTTCTCGCCCGTGGCGCCGACGGGCGGCAAGTTGTCCTCCAAGGCGCGCGCAGCCGTCGTCGGCACGCACAGCCGCCGGCCGTCCGCGCTCACATGCGTAAACGCCGTGACCTGATCCGCCGGGAGGCGCGCCAGCACGCGGTGGCGGCCCGCGAGGTCAACGCAGCGAATCTCGTCGCCCTGCACGTAGTAGACGCAGCCCGACACGGGGTCGAGGTTCACGCTAGCCTTGCCGAAACCGCGCCGCGGATTGCCACGGAAATAAACGTAGGATTTCAGCGTGCCGTCGCGTTGATTGGTCAGTTGCCTCGCCGCATCCGTCACGAGATCGTGGGCCCAGAGATTCGGATGGCCGTCGCGCTCGTGCACCGCGACGAGCGTCCGGCCGTCGCGCGTCACGCTCGGGGTGGTGAAGTAAAGGAGCTGCGCGTGGTCGTCGGGCCCACCCGTCAGCCGCGTCGGAACAATCGAAGTCACAGGCCGACGAGTCGGGAATTCGCGCGTCCGCGCAAGAACTTTCCCGGTCTGTCCGGCGATGTCGGGCTTCCCGTGCGGCACGACCCGCGCCAGCTTTGGGCCATGAACGATCACCCCGCCGCCTTTCGCCGTCCGTTTCACCCTGCGCTCGTCGTGCTCGCGTTGCTCACCCGGCTGGGTGCAGCGGAATTTTTTGTCGCGCCCGAGGGCCGCGACACGGCGGCCGGCACGAAGGCCGCACCGTTTGCAACCGTCCAGCGCGCCCAGCAAGAAGTCGCGCCCGGCGACACCGTCTGGATCCGCGGCGGCGTTTACCAAATGACCGCAGCGCAGATCGCGGGGCGCGAGGGGCCCTACGCGTGCGTCACACGGCTCGCGAAAAGCGGCACGGCGGCAAAACGGATCAACTACTGGGCCGTGCCCGGCGAACGGCCGGTGTTCGATTATTCGGCGGTGAAACCGGCGGGCCAGCGCGTGACGGCGTTTCGCGTCAACGCCTCGTGGCTGCACCTCCGCGGCCTCGAGGTCACCGGCGTGCAGGTCACGATCAAGACGCACACACAGTCGATCGGCTTCGACAACGAGGGCAGCGAAAACATTTACGAGCAGCTCACCGTGCACGACGGCATGGCGATCGGCTTCTGGATCGGCGCGGGCGCGAACAACCTCGTCCTCAACTGCGACGCCTACCGCAACCACGACTCGTTTTCCGAGGCCGGGCGCGGTGGCAATACCGACGGCTTCGGCTACCACGGGCACAAGGGCAGCACCGGCAATATTTTTCGCGGCTGCCGCGCGTGGTTCAACAGCGACGACGGCTACGACTTCATCAACTCCGACGAGGTGGCCCGCATCGAAAACTGCTGGGCGTTCTACAACGGTTACTCGACCGACTTCAAATCGCTCGGCGACGGCAACGGCTTCAAGTCCGCGGGCGAGGCGGGCCGCAGCGTCGCGCAGTTGCCGAAGCCGATTCCGCGCCACGTCGTCACCGGCAGTCTCGCGGTGCGCAACAAGGTGAACGGCTTCTACGCAAACCATCATCCGGGCGGCATCGAGTGGCTCAACAACACCGCCTACCAGAACACCACGAACTTCAATCTGCGCGGCCGCGACCCGCAGGACAACCAGACGGTCATCCTCGGCCGCGGCCACCGCTTGAAAAACAACCTCGGCTTCGCGGGCGGCGCCGAGGTCGCCGAACTCGACGCCGCGGCGAGCGATGTGAGCGGAAATTATTTCACGCTGCCGGTCACGGTCACGGCGGAGGATTTTCTCGGCCTCGACGAGGCCGACCTCGTGAAACCGCGGCAGCCGAATGGGGACTTGCCCGACGTGAAGCTAATGCACCTCGCACCCGGCAGCGATTTGATCGATGCGGGCGTCGACGTCGGCCGGCCGTTCAAGGGCAAGGCGCCGGACCTGGGCGCGTTCGAATCGGGCGGATGAGCGACTGCCGCTCAGTTCAGATCCTTGTCCTTCCAATATTTCGTTCCCTGCAGCGTCGCCTGCAGCGCGAGGCCGTTCTTGGTAATCTGGTAGACCTCGACCCCGGGAAGCACCGCGACCGCGCCCGCGAGCGCTGCACCCTTGTCGTCGGATTTGGCGGCGGCATCGGCCTGGCCGCTGAAGTCCCAGCCCTTCTCGACAAACGCCTCAAGCCTGGCCACGTCGCTGAAAACAAACACCGCGCGAAAATCCTTCACGCCGAGGCCAAGGCCGAGGCCGGCCGAACCCATTTTCATGAAAGTCTCGGAGTCTGTAAACGTGCCGCGTTTGACCACGACGCCGTGCCCACCGGCAAAACTTGCGAACACGAGGTTGATCCCGACATTCGAAAACACGGCATAGCCCGCCGCCTTTTTGATTTTCCCTTTTGCGTCGGGGTGCAGCTGGTAGAGATCCGCGAGCACTGAGTCGCGCATCGTGCGGACTTTCGCGCGCTTGAGGTCGGTGGCGGAGTCGGCCCGCGCAGTCGGGCTGTTCGCGACGACGGCGAAGATCAGGCCGACAAAGAAAGCAACGCGTGTCGGAGTTTTCATGCAGACAAATCTCGACCGAGATTGGCCACAAATGCACGATCGATTTCCGGGACCAACGTGGCGGGCGACGATGCTCGCGGCCCGGCTCAAAACAAAATTCCCGACGGCCGGAGATCCTGCGAGCCGGCCAGATCGAACCTGCGCCCGGCACCGTGGCCCAAAGGCGTGGCTCGGCTCCGCCCCCTCCCAATTCCCTCCCCAAGGAATAAACCGCGACACCCGCGCTCCCATCCATCATATGTCCCCGATGATTTTTCGTCACCATCTCATCCCTCGCTTCTTTCGCCGCCGGCTCGCTGGGTGCATGGCAGTGGCGCTGGCCGCGAGTGCGCTCCACGCCACGGAGAGCCCAAAAGTGGGCGGCCCGGCGCCCGATTTTGCCCTCACGGGGCTGGATGGCGCCACCGTGCGGCTCGGCGAACTGACGGCGAAAAGCTCGGTCGTTCTCATCGTCCTGCGCGGCTGGCCCGGCTACCAATGCCCGATTTGCGACCGGCAGGTGCAGGAGTTTATCGGCGGGAAGGCCGCCTTGGCAGAGACGAAAGCACAAATGGTGTTTGTCTATCCCGGTCCGGCGGCGGACTTGAACGCGCATGCCGCCGAGTTCAAGACGTGGAAAGGTAAGGAGTGGCCGGCCGAGTTTCGCTACGCGCTCGATCCGGACTATACGCTGGTCAACGCGTATGCCCTGCGCTGGGACGCGCCCCGTGAGACGGCCTATCCCTCGACGTTCATCATCGACGCGAAGGGCGTGGTGCGCTTCGCCAAGATCAGCCACACGCACGGTGACCGCATGAAAGTCGCCGACGTCTTGGCCGAATTAAAGAGAATCGCCGGACCGTAACCGCGCAAATCGCGGGAATCTTCCCCGGCGATCAACCCTCCAGCGGGCGGAACGGCGGCACGAAGGCCTGGTGGCACACGCGCCATCCGCCGAAATCCCGTTGGCCAAATATTTTTCCCGCGCTCATCGATTGCGCCATGAGCCCAGCGCCGGCGATGTCACCCCAGCCCATGAGCCACGCGGCCAGGAGTGTTTTCGTTTTTGGCCTTTATCTGATCGCGGTCGGCGCCGGGTTAGTGGCGATACCAAACACCGCGCTCGGCTCGCTCGGATTTCCGCCGAGCGCGGAGGTCTGGCCCCGGGTCGTCGGGGTGCTGGCGCTCGTGCTCGCGTATTACTATCTCCAAGCGGCGCGCCGCGGGTTAACCGCGTTCTTTCGTTGGACCGTGCAGGCCCGGGCGCTGGTCTTCGTCGCCTTCGCGGCGCTGGTGCTGGTCGGACTGGCCCCGACCCCGCTCCTCGCGCTCGGCGCGGTGGATTTGCTGGCGGCGATCTGGACCGGCGTAGCGCTGCGCTGACTCCGCCTCCACCCGCGGGACGGCAGATGCCGTCCGCTCCCGCTACTTGGCCGCGGCGGTCTGCTCGCGCTGCCACTGATCTCGAAAAGCCTTTTCCGCACCAGCGATCAATCGCCGCCAGCCCGCGGGATCAACGAAGGGATTGGATTTTTCACCGCGCTCCAGTCCCGCGAATTTTTCCGCCATGGCAAATTGCCCGCCGTGCGGGGCGAAGAAAATGTCGCACGGCAGCGCCTTCAGCTTCGCGAACGTCGCTTCGAATTGGTCGACGAGATCCGGGAAGAGCGGGTTGTTCACGAGCCGCGTGCCATCGTTGATGCTCGCACTGCTGAAAAACACCACGTGTTGCACTTTGCCGTCGGCGGTCGCGTCCATCGTCCACGTGGTCGCGCCGCGCGTGTGGCCGGGCGTGAGATGCGCCGTGAGCGTAACTCCGCCGAGGGTAACGCGCTCCCCGTCGGCGACGATCCGATCCACCTTCACCGGGGCGTAGATGATGGTGTCCTTCGGCCACTGAATGTAGTCCTCGGCGCCGCCCGACTCGAGCGTGCGCGCATCGGCGCCGCTGGCGAGCACGCGCGCGCCCGTGAGCGTTTTCATGAGCGCATGGCCGCCGACGTGATCGATGTGCGCGTGGCTGCTGATGATGAGCTTGATGTCGGCCAGGTTGAAACCGAGCTGCTCCACACTTTTCTGAATGATCGGCACGGTGTCGGCAAAGCCAGTGTCGAGCAGGAAATGGCCCTCCGGGGTCGTGAGCAGAAACGAGCTCACGCCACTGGCGCCAACGTAGTAAATATTTGCGAGCAAATGCTGCGGCGGCACCGGCGCGCGCCAGCCATCAAAAAGTTTCTTCACCCACGCCCGATCCGGCGGCGGCGGAAGCGAGGGCGCCGAATCCGCCGCCCTCGCCAGACCAGCGGCGATCACGGCGAAGGCGATCGCAAGGCGGCGAGTGGGCATGGCGTGCACCCGGTGCCGGCCAACGATCCGGACAGACCAGACCGCCGCGCCGGCAGGAGCGCGGAATCCGTTAGACAATCTCCGGCACGACGAACGGCGCCCGACCCACCCGCTTCCGGATCGGGCAGGCATTCGCCGCGGCGACGATTTCTGTCTCCGCACCCGTAAATTTTTCCGTCTTCGCATCGATGGTCAGCACCGGCCCGAGGAAGGTCTTGGTAATTTCCACCTCGACGTTGTTGGCCTTCAGGTGGTCGACCACGCGGGCGAACGCCTCCTTGGTCGGCTCACTAGCCTTGATCGCCTCGGCGACGGCACTGTTCGCCGCCTCCTTGCCGGTGAGATACGAAATATTGCCGAGATGACAGAGCGCCGTGGAATAATGAGCGTCGGAGATCAAGCCCTGGACTACTTTCCGACTCTGCAAGGCCTTCACGAAGTTCTGACGGTGCTCGTCATTGCCACCGGTGGTGAGCGCCAAAATCTTCTTGTCGTCCTTGTCGTAGATGTTGGCGGTGCCGGCCTCACTCACGGTCACGTAGCCGCCTTCGCATTGCACGACGACCCCGACGCGGGCGCCGCGATACGCATCCATCGCCCGCATGCCGACCTTCATCGGCAGACCGCGCACTTCGAAGATCAGCGGCGCCTGCTCGTAGTTGAAGACCGACACGAGCGTGTTGGGCGTCTCCGCATCGTCCTGATAACCGAAACGACCGCCGAAGCTGACGACCGAGGGCGGCAGGCCAGGCTCACCGAGGAACCAGCGCGCGACGTCCATCTGGTGGATGCCTTGATTCGAGATGTCGCCGCCACCGTAGTTCCAGAACCAATGCCAGTCATAGTGAATCGGTCCCTTCGTCCCGTTGCGATGCGACGGGGTGAGCGGCGCCGGTCCGGTCCACAAGTCGTAATCGACGCTCGTTGGCACGGGCTGCGGACCCGGCGTGCGACCGATGCTGTCGCGCGGCTTGTAGCAGAGTCCCCGCGCCCACTGGATTTTCCCCAGCTTGCCGGCGCGGAGATAGTTGATCGCTTCCGCGATATCACGCGACGAACGGTTTTGCGTGCCCGCCACCGCGATGCGGTTCGAATATTTCTTCACGGCCTCCACCACCTGCCGGCCTTCCCAAATGTTATGCGAAAGCGGCTTCTCGATGTAGACATCCTTGCCCGCCTGCAGCGCCCAAATCGTCATCAGCGAGTGCCAGTGGTTCGGCGGGGCGCACACGACCGCGTCGATTTCTTTGTCTTCCAGCAGTTTTCGATAATCGCGGTAGGTCTTCACCGTTCCGCCGCCCTTGTCACAGACTGCTTTCTGGCGGTTGAGCACGGCTTCGTCGGCGTCGCAAATCGCCACGAGCCGGGCGCCCTTGATCTTGCCCGTTAGATAGTCGCGCATATGGCCGCCGCCTTGGGAGTTGATCCCAACGACGGCGATCCGGACGTCGCCGTTCGCACTGCCGGACGCCGCCACGGCGGGCGCGGTTTGGGCATTGGCGCGCGTGAGCCACGCGGCGCCACCGCTGATGACCGAGGCTTTGAGAAAATCTTTGCGGGTCCAGGATTTCATAGGGGAGGATTTTTCGGGTTGAAGACGCTGCGGATGGATTCGCGGCAGCACGCGGGGCAGGCAGAAACGGGAAAGAAGCGGCCGAATTGATTCACGACGCCGCGCCGAGGTCAACTCTTGCCATGATTTTTGAGGGGGAGTTCATCAAAAATATTCCGGACAGCCCGTCCCGGCTGCTGCAGCGGCTGGGGCGTCGCCTCCGTGATCACCCGGAACACGTAGTAGGTCGCCTCGGTGCTGCCGACGTTCTTCATGCCGTGGAGGTCCATTGAGGCGTAGAAG
The DNA here is from genome assembly GCA_009695305.1 of Opitutus sp. Lineage (GTDB taxonomy): Bacteria > Verrucomicrobiota > Verrucomicrobiia > Opitutales > Opitutaceae > SIBG01. The sequence continues at coordinate 32,239 of SIBG01000028.1, forward strand.
AAAATCGAACCGGGGCCGCCGCGCTGCGTCACCCCGTTGATCGTCACCTCCATCAAGCCCTCTTTCACGACGACGAGTTCTTCGTCCGGATGTGTGTGGGCGGCATGCGGCATCTCGCCGGCCCGGAGGGTGGTGAGGTGACCCTCGAGACTCACGCACGAAGTCGTGGGTGCATTGACGATTTCGCGGCGCGCGCCCTTCGCCGTGGGTTTGGCCTCGAGCTCGTCCCAATGAAAAATCCTGGACGCCAGCTTGCCGGACGCAGCCGTCGCGGCGGCGGATGGGGCGGCGGTGGCGGGCGTGGCCCCGGTGCGGAAGTTGAACACGAGATAGGTCGCAGGTTGGTCGCCGACGTTGGTGACGTTATGCAGGTCGTTGGACGCAAAGAACAAAATCGACCCCACTTCGGCGCGCTGGACCTGGCCATTGATCGAGACATCGAGCATGCCCTCCTTGAGGATGATGAACTCCTCCTGCGGGTGCCGGTGCGGCGCATGCGACATTTTTCCCTGATTGAGCGTGGTGATGTGGCTTTCGAATCGCACCAGAGTCGCGGTGGGCCGGTCGGTCACATCCCGGCGCTGACCGTTGGCGGTCGGCTTCACGGCAAAATCCTCCCACTTAAACACCGTGGAGCCGAGCTTGGCGGGCGGCGCGGCGGTCGCCGGCGCAGGGGCTTGAGCCTTCAGGGGCAGGGTGACGACCAGGGGGCTGAGGGCCAGGGCGAGCGCGAGGCGGCGGCGAAAAATATTCATGCGGTGGCAAACGGGAGAGCTCAAGACGTGCGGGACGAAGGGGGCGCGAAAGAGTTGCGGGCGCTTCCCCGCCGCTGCCATCCCTCGCCCCGCACTCGCGCCTGGCTTCCGCGCTGTTTGCCCTTGTCAACGACGCCGTCCATCCGGACGGTTCGCCCATGAGCGCTGCGCTTCGATTTTTCCGTTGGACCCGCTGGCTCGCCCCGGCCGTGGCGTTCCTCGGCTTCGGCGCGCCCGCCCCTGCAGCGCCGGACACCACGACCTCCTCCTCTCGCTATACGACCGGCACCAAAACGCGCGACGGTATCGGAAAATATTATTTCGGCCGCGAGATCGCCCACTACATGACCCACGAGGGAGCACCGTGGCTGGACCGCCCCGAGCGTGACGCCGAGGAACGCCCTGATCTCGTGCTGCAGGCCTTGGGTCTCAAGCCCGGCGAGATCGTCGCGGATCTCGGCTGCGGCACCGGTTATTTTAGCTGGCGGCTGGCGCAGGTCGTCGGTCCGCGCGGCCTCGTCTACGGCGTTGAGATTCAACCGGAGATGCTCGATCTGCTCGCCGTGAAGATGAAGGAGCGCAACGTCTCGAACGTCGTCGGCGTGCGCGGGACCATTGAGGACCCCAAGCTCCCCCAACCCGTCGATCTCGTCCTGCTGGTGGACGTCTATCATGAGTGCAGCCAACCATGGGAAATCTTGCACGCGGTTTGCGAGCGCCTGAAACCGGGCGGCCGCGTCGTGTTCGTGGAATATCGTGCGGAAGATCCGACCGTGCTGATCAAGCTGCTCCACAAAATGACCGAGGCGCAGGTCAAACTGGAGATGACCGCCCTGCCGCTCGACTACGTCGAAACGATCCGCACCTTGCCGCGCCAGCACCTCATCATTTTCCGGAAAGCGGCGGCTCGCTGACGCCGACCGTCACGCTCCAACAGCCGGCCACCGCCGGAAGCCCGCCAGCCGGCGATGGTTTGGAGTCGCACGGACGTCCCGCCCGAGTTCGGAGCCTCACGGGCCAGATGCCCGCGCGACTCGGCTCAGCGCCAGGAGCCCTCGATGAAAATGTAGCCACCACCGCGCTGTTCCCAGCGCGGTTCGGCCCACTTCGTGTGACCGCGGGGCGGAATTTCCCAATGCCCGGAATACCAGACGTGCCGGCCGGCGTTCCACGCCCAGTAGCCGCTCACCCAGACATGCCGCAGCGACGGGCGGTCCCGCTCGTGGAAGTATTCCCGGCGCGGCGGCGGCGGGCCTTCGTGGATCACCACGACATCCCGTGGACCCGACCGCGATACGATCATTCCCCGCACCGGCAGCGGTGGCGCGCTGACGACGACGACATCCCTCCAATAGCCTTCCACGAAAACATAACCGTGACCGCGCTGCTCCCAGCGCGGCGCGACCCACACGATATTCGAGCGCGGTGGCAGGTCCCAGTGGCCGGCCGACCATTCGAAACGACCACCGTGCCAGCGCCAGTGCCCGCTGATCCACACGTGGCCCCAGGAGGGCCGCTCCACAATGATTTCACGCGTCGGCGGAGGCGGCGCTTCCCGCACCTCGACCACGGTGACCGGTGGCGCAGATGGCATCGCCCTCACGACCGGCGCGGGCGCCGGCGCATCCTGCCACGAGCCCTCAACGAGCACAAAACCATTGGCTTTTTTCTCCCAGCGCGGCTCGATCCACGTGACGTTTGCGACCGGCGGCATTTCCCAGCGTCCGGCCACCCAGACATAGGCGCCCTCCTGCCAGCGCCAGTGCGCCGCGATCCACACGTGATGGGCGGATGGCGCCTGGCCGATTTCTTCCTGCGCAAACGACGGCGGCAACGGCTGATCGATGACCGGGGCGGGTGAAATGCTGGACGGCTCGGGGGCGGCGGCGACCCGCTGCGGAGCGGACACCGCGATCCCGAGGGCGACCAGCGGCGCGGCGCTCCAAATGAAACGGGAAAACGGGCGGCGGGTAAAATGAAGTGGATTCATGGGAGCCTTAGACGTGATCGGCGCGACAATGTTTCCTCGATTGTCGGCGACCCCCTCCCCTCTGCGCCGAACAGAAATTACCCGACCCGGAAAAATTTCCGTGCCCGGTGTTGCGAACAACCCCTCGCGCGCTCAGCGCCAAATGCCCTCAATGAAGACATGCGTGCCACCGCGAACTTCCCACCGCGGCTCCACCCACACGGTCTTTCCACGCGGTGGCAGCTCCCAGCGGCCCGCCACCCAGACGTAGGCGTGACCATCGTGGCGCCAGAAGCCCACGATCCGGACGTGACGCGGCGAGGGCCGCTCATGTTCGATTATAATTTCCTTTCGCAGCGCCGGCGGCGCCACCCGGATGACAACTACCTCGGTCCGCATTGCCGGTCGCGGCCCGTCCAGCCAGACCCCAGCAACGAACTCGTAGCCGCCTCCCCTCACTTCCCAACGCGGCGCGACCCACACGACATGCTCGCGCGGTGGTAACTCCCAATGGCCGCCGGTCCACACGTGCCGGCCCTCGCGCCAGACCCAGTAGCCCTCAACCCACACGTGCCGCTGCGACGGTCGCTCGCGCCCCACGACCACTTCCACGCGCAGCGGCGGCGGCGCCTGTCGCACAATCGTGACCCGGACCGCCGCCGGCGGCGGCGCGACGACCACCGTGGCTGGCCGCGGATGGCGGTGGACTTCCTCGACCACGCAGCCCGGGAGCAGTTGGAGCGCGAGTCCGAGGCCGGCCAAGCGGACCGCGACACCGTGGTTTGAGCTGGCGCGGAGCAGAAGCGATGGGGAGGGGTTCATCGGGCAAAAGACGATGAGGGCGCCCGCGAGTTTCAAGCTAAAATGCGCCGATGCGCAAAAATCTTCGCAAATTTTTCTCTCCTCTACTGCTGGGCCGTGCCACCAGGCCCGCTTTCCTGATTTGCCACCGGCGGTGCAGGCCGCTTCGTTCACCCCACAAAAATTCCCATGCAACGCACCCTCATCAAAGACGCCAACGCCCGCACCGAGCCACTCGACGCCATCCTGCTCCAGGGCTGGGTCCGCACTCGCCGCGACGCGAAGGCCTTTTCCTTTATCGAACTCAACGACGGCTCCACGCTCAAGGGGATCCAGGTCGTCGCCGACGCCACCCTCCCCGACTACGCGCACATCCAGAAAGCGCACACCGGCGCCTCGATTGAGGTCCGCGGCAAACTCGTCCCGTCGCAGGGCCAGGGGCAGAAATGGGAGGTCGTCGCCGCCTCGTTCACGATTCTCGGCGAGGCCGACGCCACCTACCCACTCCAGAAGAAAGGCCACACCTTGGAATTCCTCCGCGAGATCGCGCACCTGCGCCCGCGCTCGAATCTGTTCGGCGCCGTGTTCCGCGTGCGTAGCCGGCTCGCGTTTGCCGTGCACCAGTTTTTCCAAGCCAAACACTTCTGCTACGTCCATACGCCGATCGTCACCGCGAGCGACGCCGAGGGCGCCGGCGACATGTTCCGCGTCACGACGCTCGACGTCGGCAAGCCGCCGCGCGACGAGCACGGCGAGGTCGACAGCACGAAGGATTTCTTCGGCAAAAAAACGTTCCTCACGGTGAGCGGCCAGCTGGAAGCCGAGATTTTTGCCACCGCGCTTTCCAACGTCTATACATTTGGTCCCACCTTCCGCGCCGAAAACTCCAACACTTCGCGCCACGCCGCGGAATTCTGGATGATCGAGCCGGAGATGGCGTTCTGCGACCTCTACGGCGACATGGAGCTCGCGGAAGAGTTCGTGAAATATCTCATCCGCGACGCGAAGGAGCACTGCGCCGCCGATCTCGAGTTCTTCAGCAAGTTCGTCGACAAGGAACTCATGGCGCGTCTCGACTTCGTGCTGGATAAAAAATTCGTCCGGTGCAGCTACACCGAGGCGGTCGAGATTCTCACGCAGTCCGGCAAGGCGTGGGAGCATCCCGTCGCGTGGGGCTCGAACCTGCAGGCCGAGCATGAGCGCTTTCTCACCGAGGAGCACTTCAAGTGCCCGGTCACGCTCTACAATTATCCGCGCGCGATCAAAGCGTTCTACATGCGCAAGACCGACGGCTGCGCGCCCGACCGCCAGACGGTCGCGGCGATGGATCTGCTGGTGCCCGGCATCGGCGAAATCATCGGCGGCAGCCAGCGCGAGGAGCGGCTCACCGAATTGCGCGAAGGCATGGCGCTGCACCACCTCGACGAGAAAGCCTACTGGTGGTATCTCGACCTCCGCCGCTACGGCACCGTGCCGCACGCCGGCTTCGGCCTCGGCTTCGAACGCATGCTCATGTTCGTCACAGGCGTCAGCAATATCCGCGACGTGATCCCCTTCGCCCGCACCCCGGGCACCGCGGATTTTTGACGACGCTCGCAATGGCGGGCGAGGGAGCCCGCGCTGAGTGTCGTCCCTCGACAAATCAGGTTCGCCGGTGACGGGTTTCTCTTCCTCCGCCGCGCCCCACGTTTCCCCGCGCCCAACGCGGCGCTTGTAACCACTGCGCGCCCCTTGCAAGGTCCTGCCGCCTCGCCGCCTGCTCCTCCCTCCTCTCGGATCACCCACCAACAGCCATGAAATCCTGCTCCGTTCGCCCCCTGTGCGCTCTCGCCTGCGCCGCGCTTCTGGCCGCGCTGCCTGTTTTCGCCCAATCGCCTTCCGGCACCATCGTCGGTCGCATCTTCAATCCCGGAACCGGCGAATATATCCGCAACGCTCAAGTCCGCATCGTCGGGAACGGCGACACCGCCATCTCGGAGGACGAAGGCGCCTTCCGCCTCTCGCCCGTCCCCGCCGGTCGCGTGACGCTGGCGGTCACCTACACCGGCTACCGGACCATCACCGCGACGGTCGATGTCACCGCCGGCGCCACGGCGACGAAAAATTTTGAACTCGTCAGCACGCTCCAAGACGTCGCCACGACGGCCGCCGACGGCACCGTGAAACTCTCGGCCTTTGTCGTGAACACCGAGCGGGAGGGCAGCGCCAAGGCCATCATGGACCAGCGCAAATCCATGAATGTCACCAACACCGTCGCTTCCGACGCCTTCGGCGACAATGCCGAGGGCAACATCGGCGAGTTCCTCCGCAACATGCCCGGCGTCGAGCTCGATCTCTTCTACGGCGAAGTCCGCAACGTCCGCCTCCGCGGCCTGGGCTCCGAATACACCTCCGTCACCGTCGACGGCGTCTCCCTCGCCAGCGCCGATGCCAACGCCGGCGCCGCCGGCAACGCCCGCGCCTTCACCATGGAAATGGCCTCGCTCAACAGCATGGAGTCCATCGAAGTTTCCAAGACGGTCTCCGCCGACGTCGATGCCAACGCCTCCGCCGGCACCATCAACCTGAAGACCAAGCGCGCCTTCGATCGCGCTGGTCGCCGCGTTTCGTGGCAGGTCAATGTCGCCGCCCACTCCGAAGAATTTAGTCTCAACCAAACCCGCGGCCCGAACGATTCCGGCACCTTCTACAAAATCCGCCCCGGTGGGATTTTCGAATATTCCGACGTCTTCCTCAACCAGCGCCTCGGCCTCGTCCTCAACGTCAGCGAATCCAACGTCTACCAGGAGACGATGATCTCGACGCTCACCTACAACCGCACTCCGACCCCCACCGACAGTCGTCCCGAAGTCATCACCGCGCTGAGTTTCCAGCACGCGCCGCGCTTCAACAAGCGCTTCGCCACCACGCTGACCACGGATTTCAAGGCGACCCCGCAACTCGCCCTCTCCCTCGGCCTCGTCTACAACTACGCCGATCTCTGGACGCCCCAGCGCACCGTCACGTTCAACACCGGCGCGCGCAACACCGTCACCGGTCCCAACCCCTACACCGACTTCACCACCAACTCCACCGCCGCCAGTGTCGTCGCGAATCCCGTCGCCGTCGCCAAGCTGGGCGAGACGCTCACCTTCGTCCCGAAACTGTTCTACACCTCCGGCAACTTCGAACTCGAAGCCAAGTTCGCCTACTCCGACGCGACCAGTTGGTATAACCCACTCGCTCACCGCCAGGCCGTGCGCGACGTCAACAGCCCCACCGTCAATGGCGCCAATTTCCGCGCCACGCGCTCCTCCGCCGACTCCAGTGAGTGGAATTTTACGCAGACCTCCGGTCCTGACATCGCCAACGGCGCCAGCTACACTTACGCCGTCGGCACCGCCCCGGTCTCACTGAACGACGGCCGTTTCTCCCGCTCCGACCAAATGAGCGGCGAAATCGTCGGCACCCTGAAAACCCGTCTGATCCTTCCGGTGGTCTGGAAGGCCGGCATCAAGGACCGCTACGAGCTCCGCAAATTCGAGGACGACCAGCTCGCCCGGCGCGCCGACTACTACGCCAACGGCACGACGCCGATCATCACCGGCCCGTGGGCCAACTACCGCTCGCCCTACGAATATGATTTCGGGATCACCCGTGGCAGCATCACCTCGATTTCCGGCGGCAAGGTCTTCATGACGGATCTCGAGCGCGTCGCCCAAGCCTACAACGCCAACCCCACGGCGTTCCGCCAAAATCTCTCAGCGGCCAACTACTACACGGCCTACGTTGCCAACCACAAACGCTATGAGGAGGAGATCCGCGCCGGCTTCGTGATGGCCGACACGGTTTTCGCCCGCGCCAGATTCCGCGCCGGCCTGCGCTGGGAACAGACGAACACGGACGCCACCGAATACGACCCGCGCACTCCCGCCGAGGTGCGCGCCGCCGGCTTTCCCACCACCAACGGACGCGCCACGACGATTCCCGGCCTGCAATACCAATACGTCTCCCAGTCTCAAATCCACCGCACGGGCCTCTACGACAATTTTTTTCCCAGCGGTTCGATCAAGTATCGCTTCTCGGAAAATCTCAACCTTCACCTCGGTTACAGCAGCACCATCAAGCGTCCCACCTACGCCAACCTCGTCGGCGTCTGGAGCATCAATGACGTCAACCAGACCGTCACCGCGCCCAATCCCGACCTCAAGCCCGAGACCTCGCAGAACTACGCCGCCCGGCTGGCCTACTATTTCGAGCCGGTCGGCCAGCTCAGCGTGAGCCTGTTCCAAAACCAGGTGAAGGACCTGCACATTTCCAAAACGATTCCCTCGCAGGAATTCGGTTACAACGGTGACGACGATCTTTCCAGCTATCGCTTCGTCACCACCGGCAACAGCGATACCCGCGTCCAAATCCGCGGCATGGAGGTCGAATACAGCCAGTCGCTTTCCTTCCTCCCTCCGCCCTTCAAGCGACTCTCGGTCCGCGCCGCCTACACCCGCAACTACGCCGAAATCATTACCATCAACCTCGCCCCGCACATGGTCAGTGGCGGCCTCAACTACGCTCTCGGCCGCTTTTCCACCAACGTAAACTGGACGTGGTCCGGTGACGTCCCGCTCTCCGCCACTGGCCTCAGCTATCGCCGCCACCGCACCAACCTCGACGCCGGTGCCGGCTGGCGCCTGAATAAAACCCTCACCCTCAGCGTCAGTGCGCGAAACCTCCTGAACACGCCCTATCTCAACATGCAATGGGTCGCCCCCAGCGCGCCCGTGTGGACGCGCAACGAAACCACCGGCGTCTCGTGGACCTTTGCGATCAAGGGCGCCTATTGATGAAAACATCAGTCCTCCTCCGCACGCTTGGGGCGCTCGCGCCATTCGCCGCCGGCGCCGCAGCTCGATCTCTTCTACGGCGAAGTCCGCAACGTCCGCCTCCGTGGCCTCGGCTCCGAATACACCTACGTCCCCAACGCCGGCGGCACCGACCACGGCTGGGGCAACCAGCAATTCGTCATGGGCGGCGCCGTGCAGGGTGGCGACATCTACGGCCAGATGCCGAGTCTCGCCCTTGGCGCGAACGACGACGTCGGCCGCGGACGCTGGATTCCCACCACGAGCGTCGACGAATACAACGCGACCCTCGCATCCTGGTTCGGCGTGCTGCCGGGAAATCTTCCCGTCGTCCGCCCCAACATCGGCCGCTTCGCCAAACTCAACCTTGGCTTCCTCTGATCGACATCCTTAGGGCGTCTGTCTTGCAGGACGCCGTGAAGTATCCTCGCGCGTTGACCTCAACGCGCTTTTTTGCGTCCCATTTTTCCCTTCAACCATTCCCCCTGTCCATTTGGTTACTTCACCCACCACCGTGCGTCTCTCCCCCGCAGCCGTGCCTACGGCCAGTTCCCCACCAACCCACGCGCCCATGGTTTCTTTCCGCTCCGTTTCCCGCGCGCTCGGCCTTTTTACCGCGCTCACCGCTCTCCTCGCACCCACCGCCCGCGCTCAGGAGCCGCGCCTCACCAACATCTCCACGCGCGCGCAATCCGGCTCGGGCGCCGATGTCCTCACCGCCGGCTTTGTCATCGGCCCCGGCGCCAACAAACAGGTCCTCATCCGCGCCATCGGCCCGACCCTCTCGTCCTTCGGCCTCACCGGCACCCTCGCCGATCCCGTCCTGGCTCTCTTCAACAGCGCCAACACCGCCCTCGCCACCAACGACAACTGGCTCGCCGCCGATGCCGCCACCTTCGCCTCCGCCGGTGCCTTCGCCCTTCCCGTCAATAGCCGCGATTCCGCCCTCGTCGCCACGCTCGCCCCCGGCAACTACACCGCACAGATCGCCGGTGCCGGCGGCACTACCGGCCTCGCCCTCGTCGAAGTCTACGAAATTGGCGCCACCACGACGAAGCTTCTCAACACCTCCACGCGTCTCCAGATTTCCCCCACGTCAGCGCCCATTATCGGCTTCGTCGTCTCGGCCGGCTCGGGCACGCGCAAACTCCTCCTCCGCGCCGCCGGCCCCGCGCTGAGCGCTTTTGGCCTCACCAGCACCCTCGCCGACCCCACCCTCTCCCTCACCACCTCGACGGGCACCGTCCTCGCCTCCAACGACAACTGGTCCACTCCCACCACCGTCACCACCTCCGCGCCGGCCGCGAGCGCCACGCTGCTCGCCACCGCCTTCACTTCCGCCGGCGCCTTCGCCTTCCCCTCCGGTTCCAAAGACGCCGCTGTCCTCGTCGATCTCGCCCCCGGTAACTACGGCATCCAAGTCTCCGGCGTCGCTGCCACCAGTGGCCACGCCCTCGTCGAAGTTTACGACCTCACCTCCAGCGGACCACTCGTCACCATCGCCGCCACCAAACCGTCCACCGACGAATCCGGCGCCACCGTCGGCGAATTCACCCTCACCCGCACCGGCGATTCGTCCACCGCCCTCACCGTCAACTATAGCGTGGGTGGCAGTGCCACCAACGGCCTCGACTACCCTCCTCTCCTTGGCACCGGCACGATTCCCGCCGGCACCAGCAGCATCAAAATCCCTCTCCAGCCCTTCCCCGACACCACCGTAGAGCCCAACGAAACCGTTATCCTCACGCTCGCCACTGGCCTCGGCTATACCATCGGCTCGTCCGCGACGGCCACCGTCACCATCGCCGACAGTCCCGGCACGCTCTACGTTTCGCTGCTCCGTCCCGCCGCGAACGCCACCGGCTCCACCGCCTCCGGCCTCGCCACGATTGTCCTCAGCGCCAGCGGCACCCTCGCCACCGTCAACGTTTCATTCTCCAACCTTTCCTCCGGTCAGGCCGGCGCCCACCTCTTCCTCGGCAACAGCACCTCTTCCGGCGACTACGTGCTGAATCTCCCCCTCGGCCAAGTCACCGGCGCGCAATGGAACATCGTCCCCACCGCCACCTTCACCACCGCGCAAATCCTCAGCGCCCTCACCAACGGCCTCATCTACGTCGGCCTCGACACCGGCAGCTATCCCGCCGGCGAAGTCCGCGGTGCCTTCCTCACCGCCACCGGCTCTCAAGTTTTCACCGCACCTCCGGCCCCGCCCGCCGTCGCCCTCTCCGCCATTACCGCCACCGACGCCGCCCGTCTCCTCACGCAAGGCACCTTCGGTCCCAAAAAATCCGAGATCGACGCCCTCACCGGCGGCTCCGTCAACGCCTGGCTCGATACCCAAATCACCCTGCCCGCGAGCAGCCACCGCGCCCGCATTCTCGTCGAGCGCGACTTCAATCCCATTACGCTCAACAACCAGCGCCCAGAGGAACCGTTCCCGTTCCACCGCCAGGCCTCCTGGTTCTACCACGCCCTCCAAGCTCCCGATCAGCTCCGCCAACGCGTCGCGTTTGCCTTGAGTCAAATTCTCGTCGTCTCCGACGTCACCCTCGCCGGCCAACAATACACCGAGGCCCTCGCCATCTACTATGACCACCTCGCCGCTGGCGCCTTCGGCAGCTTCCGCGACCTGCTCGAAAAAGTGACCCTGAGCCCCATCATGGGCACCTACCTCAGCTCCGTGCGCAACGCCAAGTCGGACCCCGTCACCGGCACCGACCCCGACGAGAATTACGCCCGCGAAATCATGCAGCTCTTCACCATCGGCCTCGTGCAACTCCAGCCCGATGGCACGCTCAAACTCGACGCTCAAGGACTGCCGCTTCCCACCTACAACCAGAAAACCATCACGGAAACCGCCAAGGTTTTCACCGGCTGGGGCTACTTCAATCCGGCCCTCAACGCCGCGACGAACGCCGCCTTCTTCCGCCGCGGCCCGCTCGACTACAAAAACCCGATGATGCTCTACCCGCCGTTCCACGAGGCCGCCGCCAAGACCATCGTCGGCCCCACCGTCATTCCGGCCAACCTCGGCGGCACCGAAGACCTCAAGCGCACCCTCGATGTCCTCGTCGCCCACCCCAACACCGCCGCGTTCATCTCCCGCCAACTCATCCAGCGCCTCGTCACCGTCAACCCCAGCCCCGGCTACGTCTACCGCGTCGCCCAGAAATTCGGTCCCACCGGCGACCTCGGTGCCGTCGTCCGCGCGATTCTCACCGACTACGAAGCCCGCTCTCCCGCCGCCGCCTCCGCCCCCGGATACGGCAAACTCCGCGAACCGCTCCTCCGCCTCACCGCTCTGCTTCGCACTTTCAACGCCACGTCCACCAGCGGGCACTACACGAACTACAACAACACCGAAGCCACCCTCACCCAGGCCGCGCTCAGCGCACCCAGCGTATTCAATTTCTACGAACCCAGCTATGTCTATCCCGGCGCACTCGCCGCCGCCGGACTCGTCGCCCCCGAGTTTCAAATCACCACCGCCACCACCGCCATCAGCACGCCCAATTTCCTCCGCCAAGTCATCTACACGATCCAACCCCTGCCCAACCCGAATATCCCCAACGTCGCCGGCGCCGCCGCCCTCAATCTCGCCCCCGAGGTGGCCCTGGTCGCCAACATCCCCGCCCTCCTCGATCACCTCAACCTCGTCATGACCGCCGGCCAAATGACCGCCCCGACGCGCGCCCGCCTCACCACCGCGATGAACGCGCTCAGCCCCATCTTCAGCGACCCTCTCGACCGCGTCCGCACCGCCATCCTCCTCGTCGCCACCAGCCCCGACGGCGCCACGCAACGCTAACCCAATTTCATTAGTCATTAGACATTGGTCCTTGGTCCCCGATCCCCCAAACCCCAGACCCCAAACCCCAGACCCTAAACCCCAGACCCTAAAGCCTCCCCTCCCATGCCGCCCACCCCCACCCGCCGACACTTCCTCGGTTCCGCCTGTTGCGCTGCCGTCGGCCTGACCGGCATGGCCTCCGCCCTCTCCGCCCTCCGCGCCACCGCCGCCGCGGTCAGTTCAAACCCCGCTCTACCGTCGACGACCCCGCCGCGAGCCGGCGCCGTCCCCTCCGACTACCGCGCCCTCGTCTGCATTTTTCTCAACGGCGGCAACGACGCCTCCAACCTCATCATCCCCTTCGACACCGGCGCCGGCCCCACCAGTTACTCCGCCTACGCCGCCGCCCGCTCCGTCCTCGCGCTCCCACAAGCCGGCCTCCTCCCGCTGTCTCCAAAAACCTCGGACGGCCGCGCCTTCGCGCTGCACCCGAGTCTGACGGAAATGAAAAGCCTCTTCTCGTCGGGCAAACTCGCCCTGCTCGCCAACGTCGGCAGCCTCGCCGAGCCGACCACCAAAGCCCAATACAACGCCCAGTCGGTCAAACTCCCGCCGCAACTTTTCTCGCACAGTGATCAGCAGGTGCAGTGGCAAAGCTCCGTGCCCGACCAAACCTTTCGCACCGGCTGGGGCGGCCGCACCGCCGACCTCCTCAATTCGCTCCACACCAACAACGAGGTTTCGATGTCCGTCAGCCTCGACGGCTCCAATAGTTTTCAGGTCGGCAATCAAGTCGTCCAACTCGCCGTCCAACCTGCCTCCGGTGCCTCCCCCAAAGGCGGCCCTGTCGCTTTCCAAAACACGACCGGCACCAACAACCCGGTCCGCTACGCCGCGCAGAAAGACCTCTTCGCCGGCACCCACCCCAACCTCTTCGCCTCCGCCTTCGGCTCGCTCTCCTCCGATGCCATCGGCACGAGCGAACTCCTCGGCACCGTCCTCAACGGCGCCCCCAACCTCACCACCGCCTTCCCGGCCACGTCCCTAGGCAATCAGCTTAAGACCATCGCCTACCTCATCTCGATCTCGAGTGCGCTCAACCTGAAGCGCCAAGTCTTCTTCGCCCGTGTGGGCGGTTGGGATACGCACGCCGACCAAGTCGACGACATCAACCGCGCACTCGGCGCGCACGCCGGCCTCCTCCAGCAAGTCAGCCAGGGCTTGAACGCCTTCTACAACGCCACTGTCGAACTCGGTTGCTCCGACCGCGTCACGACGTTCACCGCTTCCGATTTCGGTCGCACCTACAGTTCGAACGGCGACGGCTCCGACCACGGCTGGGGCGGCCACCACCTCATCCTCGGCGGCTCCGTCAAAGGCGGTGACATCTACGGGAAAATGCCCACGCCCACGATCGGCGGTCCCGACGACACCACCCAGGGCCGTTGGATTCCCACCACGAGTGTCGATGAATATAGCGCCACGCTCGCGACGTGGTTCGGCGTGCTGCCGGGAAATCTTCCCGTCGTCTTCCCGAATATCGGCCGCTTCGC